>NZ_JABBFX010000004.1:300000-437028 GCF_012927085.1 Ramlibacter agri
GCAAGATGCGCTACTACGCGGATTGCGTGGCGCTGGACGTCGTGAACGGAAAATAAAAAAGCGGCCACAGGCCGCTTTTTTCATTCGGCGATGCCGCCGACCACCTGGCTGAAGCCGCCGTCCACGTAGGTGATCTCCGCCGACACGCCGCCTGCCAGGTTGGACAGCAGGAAGGCGGCGACGTTGCCCACGTCCTCGATCGTCACGTTGCGGCGGATCGGCGAGGTTTCGGCGACCGTAGCCAGGATCTTGCCGAAGCCCTTGATGCCGCTGGCCGCCAGCGTCTTGATCGGGCCGGCGCTGATGCCGTTGACGCGGATGCCCTTGGGGCCCAGCGACTCGGCCAGGTAGCGCACCGAGGCTTCCAGCGAAGCCTTGGCCAAACCCATGGTGTTGTAGTTCGGCACGGTGCGGATCGCGCCCAGGTAGGACAGCGTCAACAGCGCCGACTTGTCGTTCAGGTAGGGCAGCGCCGCCTTGGCCATCGCCGGGAAGCTGTAGGCGCTGATGTCGTGGGCGATCTTGAACGCCTCGCGCGACAGGCCGTCCAGGAAGTCGCCGGCGATCGCCTCGCGCGGGGCGAAGCCGATGGCGTGCACGAAGCCGTCGAACTTCGGCCAGGTGGCCGACAGGTCCTCGAACAGCTTGGCGATCTGGGCGTCGTCGCCGACATCGCAATCGAACACGAGGTTGGAGCCGAACTCGGCCGCGAATTCGGTGATGCGGTCCTTGAAACGCTCGCCCACGTAGCTGAACGCCAGCTCCGCGCCTTGCTCGCGGCAGGCCTTGGCGATGCCGTAGGCGATGGAGCGGTTGGACAGCACGCCGGTGATCAACAGTTTCTTGCCAGTCAGAAAGCCCATGGTTCTTCTCACGGAATTAGGAAAACTCGGCAGAATTGTCGCATGCGAGGTTTGTTCATCGCCCTGGGGCTGCTTGCCGCGGCGCCTTCCTGGGCCGCCCATGCGTACGCGCAGTTCGGGGACATCAAGTATCCGCCCGGTTTCGCCCACTGGAGCTACGTCAATCCCGACGCGCCCAAGGGCGGCGAAATCCGCATGGTCCCGCCGACCACGCCGACCAATTACGACAAGTTCAACCCGTTCACGCTGAAGGGCTTCGAACCGCCGGGCGAGGGCGACCTGCTGTTCGACACGCTGCTGACGGGCAACTCCGACGAGCCGACCACGGCCTACGGCCTGCTGGCCGAGGACGTGGCCGTCGCGCCCGACCGGCTTTCGGCCACCTTCCGGCTGAACCCGAAGGCCAAGTTCCAGAACGGCCAGCCGGTGCTGGCGGCCGACGTGGTGTACAGCTTCAAGACGCTGACCAGCGACAAGGCGGCTCCGCAGTACCGGGTGTACTTCGGCGAGGTCAAGGGCGTCACGGCGGTCGACGAGCGCACCGTGCGCTTCGACTTCAAGCAGCCGAACCGCGAGCTGCCCCTCATCGTGGGCGGCCTGCCCGTCTTCAGCCGCGACTGGGGCCGCGGCAAGGCCTTCGACGAAGTGGTGACGGAGGTGCCGATCTCTTCCGGCCCCTACAAGCTGGCCGACACCCGGCTGGGCGGCCGCGACGTCACCTATGCGCGCGACCCGAACTACTGGGCCCGCGACCTGCCCACCCGCAAGGGCATGTACAACTTCGACCGCATCACCTTCCGGATCTACCTGGACGACACGGCGCGCTTCGAGGGCTTCAAGGCCGGCGAGTTCGACTTCATGCGCGAGTTCATCTCGCGCAACTGGGCCCGCCAGTACTACGGCAAGCAGTTCAGGAGCGGCGACGTCGTCAAGCGCGCCTTCCCCAACCGCAACCCGGGCGACTTCCAGGGCTACATCTTCAACCTGCGCAGCCCGAAGTTCCAGGACCTCCGGGTGCGCCAGGCGCTGAACTACGCCTTCGACTTCCCCTGGCTGAACCGCAACCTGTTCTACAACATCTACCAGCGGGTCGACAGCTACTTCCCCAACTCCGAGTTCAAGGCGGAAGGCTTGCCGAAGCCGGAGGAGCTGGCCTTGCTGGAGCCTTTGCGTTCGCAATTGCGGCCCGAAGTGTTCGGCCCGGCGCCGCCGATGCCGACCACCGAGCCGCCCCACAGCCTGCGCGAAAACCTGCGCCACGCCCAGGCCTTGTTGAAGGAAGCCGGCTGGACCTACCGTGACGGCGCGCTGCGCAATGCGCAGGGCGAGGAGTTCACGATCGAGTACCTGAACGACCAGCCTTCCGGCAACCGCACGGTGGCGCCGTTCGAGGTTGCCCTGCAGAAGCTGGGCATCCGGCTGATCTACCGCATCGTCGACGCGTCGCTGGCCAAGCAGCGGATGGACCAGTTCCAGTTCGAGCTCACCTCGCGCCGGCTGGTGGCGAGCGTCGCGCCCGGCAGCGAACTGCTGGATCGCTGGGGCTCGAAGGCCGCGCATACGCATGGCTCCAGCAACATCTGGGGCCTGGCCGACCCGGCCATCGACGCGCTGCTGCAGAAGGTGATCGGCGCGCAGACCCGGCCGGACCTGGACGCGGCCATGCGCTCGCTGGACCGCGTGCTGCGGGCCGGCTGGTATTCGATCCCGCAGTGGTACGGCAGCGATTTCCTGGTCGGTTACCGGCCGAAGCGCTTCGTCCTGCCGGCGGTCATCCCGCCTTACTATGACGTGCACGGGTGGGCGATGTCGACTTGGTGGGCGTCGCCCGAGAACCGCTGATCATGGCTGCCTACATCCTCAAGCGCCTGCTGCTGATGATCCCGACCTTGTTCGGGGTGCTGCTGCTGACCTTCATCGTCATCCAGTTCGTCCCCGGCGGCCCGGTGGAACAGATGGTCGCCACCTTGCAGGGGCAGAACAGCGGTGGTGAACGCGCCGGCGGGGGCGGCGGCCTCGGCGGCGCGGGCGGCTACCGTGGCCGCCAGGGCATCGACGAAAAGCAGATCGCCGAAATCCGCAAGCTGTACGGCTTCGACAAGCCGCCGGCCGAACGCTTCGTCAGCATGCTGGGCCAGTTCGCCCGCTTCGACCTGGGCCAGAGCTTCTACCAGCACAAGGCGGTGTGGCAGCTGGTGAAGGAGAAGATGCCGGTCTCGATCAGCCTGGGGCTGTGGACCTTCTTCATCAGCTACGGCATCGCCGTGCCCCTGGGCGTGGCCAAGGCGGTGCGCGCCGGCACGCGCTTCGACCTGGCCACCACCTTGGTCGTGCTGGTGGGCTACGCCATCCCGGGCTTCGTGCTGGGGGTGGCCTTGCTGGTGATCTTCGGCGGCCAGCTGCAGTGGTTCCCCTTGCGAGGGCTGACCTCGCCGGACTGGGCGCAGATGAGCCTGCTGGGCAAGGTCACCGACTACCTGTGGCACATCGTGCTGCCGGTGACGGCCATGGTGTTCGGCAGCTTCGCGGTGACAGCGATGCTGACCAAGAACGCCTTCCTCGAGGAGATCCGCAAGCAATACGTGCTGACGGCGCGGGCCAAGGGCCTGGACGAGCGGCGGGTGCTGTGGAAGCACGTGTTCCGCAACGCGCTGATCCCCATCATCACCGGCTTCCCGGCTGCCTTCATCGGCGCCTTCTTCACCGGTTCACTGCTGATCGAGACCCTGTTCTCGCTCGACGGCCTGGGCCTCCTGAGCTACGAGAGCGTGATCCGGCGCGACTACCCGGTGGTGCTGGGCACGCTCTATCTCTTCACCCTGATCGGCCTGGTCACCAAGCTGGTCAGCGACCTCTCTTACGTGCTGGTGGACCCGCGTGTCAAATTTGATTGAGATGCCGCCGGTGCAGGCGCAGGAGCCGCAGGTGCCGGCCCCGCCGGCGCCGCCGCCGCCCAAGCACATGTCGCCGGGTGGGCGCGCCTGGGTGCGCTTCCGCCGCAACCGCCTGGGCTTCGTCAGCCTGGTGGTCTTCGTGACGCTGGTGGTGCTGAGCCTCTTCGCCGAGGTGCTGTCCAACGACAAGCCGCTGGTGGTGCGCTACGAAGGGCAGTTCTACTTCCCGATCGCGAAGGACTACCCGGAGACCACATTCGGCGGCGACTTCCCGACGCCCACCGACTACCTCGATCCGTTCATCCGGCAGAAGCTGAAGCAGGGCAGCAACTTCGCGCTCTATCCGCTCAACCCCTACGGGCCGCGGACGCTGAACTACTTCGCCAGCCAGCCCAACCCCGCCGCGCCGTCGCGCGACAACATCTTCGGCACCGACGACCGCGGCCGCGACCTGCTGGCGCAGTTGATCTACGGCTTCCGCGTCAGCGTGCTGTTCGGGCTCGCGCTCACGGTTACCGGCGTCTTGCTCGGGATCCTCACCGGCGCCATCCAGGGCTTCTTCGGCGGCAAGACCGACCTGAGCTTCCAGCGCTTCATCGAAATCTGGGGTTCGATGCCGGAGCTGTACCTGCTGATCATCTTCAGCGCGGTGCTATCGCCCAGCATCGGGCTGCTGCTGGTGCTGCTGTCGCTGTTCGGGTGGATGGGCCTGTCCGACTACGTGCGGGCCGAGTTCCTGCGCAACCGGCAGATGGACTACGTGCGCGCCGCCAAGGCGCTGGGCGTGGGCAACAGCCGGATCATGTGGAAGCACATCCTGCCGAACAGCATGACGCCGGTGGTGACCTTCCTGCCTTTCCGCATGAGCGCCGCCATCCTCGCGCTCACCTCGCTGGACTTCCTGGGCCTGGGCGTGCCGCCCGGCACGCCATCGCTCGGCGAACTCCTCAACCAGGGCAAGGCCAACCTCGATGCCTGGTGGATCTCGCTGTCCACTTTCGGGGTGCTGGTGGTGACCTTGCTGCTGCTCACCTTCATGGGCGACGCCTTGCGCGACGCGCTGGACCCCCGGAAAGCCGACGCATGACGCCTCTCATCGAAGTCAAGGACCTGCGCGTCGCCTTCGGCAACAAGGAGGTCGTGCATGGCGTCGACCTGACGATCGCGGCGGGCGAGAAGCTGGCGCTGGTCGGCGAATCCGGCTCGGGCAAGACGGTGACGGCGCTCAGCCTCGTGCGGCTGGTGCAGGGCGCGAGTGTCACCGGCTCGGCGCGCATGGCGCCCGAGCAGCCGGGTGGCGCGCCCATCGACCTGCTGCAGGCCTCCGAGCGCGAGCTGCTCGGCATCCGCGGGCGCGACATCGCCATGATCTTCCAGGAGCCGATGACGGCCCTGAACCCGCTGTACACCGTGGGCGACCAGGTGGCCGAGGTGCTGCAGCTGAAGCAGGGCCTGACGCCGCGCCAGGCCTGGCAGGCCGCCATCGAGGCGCTGGCTGCCACCGGCATTCCCGAGCCCGCGCGGCGCGCCAACAACTTCCCGCACCAGCTTTCGGGCGGCCAGCGCCAGCGCGCGATGATCGCGATGGCACTGGCCTGCCGGCCGCGCCTGCTGCTGGCCGACGAGCCGACGACGGCGCTGGACGTCACGCTGCGCCAGCAGATCCTGGAACTGCTGGCCGACCTGCAGCGCCAGACCGGCATGGCGGTGCTGCTGATCACGCACGACCTGAACCTGGTCAAGCGTTTCGCGGACCGGGTGGCGGTGATGGAAAGCGGGCACCTGGTGGAGGAAGGCGCGGTGGCCGAAGTGTTCCGCGCGCCGCAGCATCCGTACACGCGCAAGCTGATGGAAAGCCGACCGGAGCGCGACGTGCCGCAGCCCCGCAGCGGCGAGCCGACGCCGATGCAGGCCAAGGACCTGCGCGTGGTCTACCCGGTGCCGCTGTCCGGTTTCCGCGGCTGGTTCAAGAAGGGCGAGTTCGTCGCCGTCAAGGGCGCGGAGTTCGAGGTCCCGCCTGGCGGCACGCTGGGCATCGTCGGCGAATCCGGTTCCGGCAAATCGACCATGGCGCTCGCCGCGCTGGGCCTCGTGCCGCACCGCGGCGAGCTGAAGGTGGTGGGGCAGGAATGGGGCAAGGGCACGGCGGCGAACCGGCCCATCCGCAAGCAGGTGCAGGTGGTGTTCCAGGACCCGTTCTCCTCGCTGTCCCCGCGCATGACGGTGGAAGAGATCGTGGGCGAAGGGCTGCTGGTGCACGCGCCGGAGCTGTCGCTTTCGCAGCGGCGCGAACAGGTCATTGCCACGCTGCAGGACGTCGGCCTTGCGGAATCCCAGTTCCCCGGCCTGCTGCAGCGCTATCCGCACGAGTTCTCCGGCGGCCAGCGGCAGCGGCTGGCGATTGCGCGGGCGCTGATCGTGCAGCCGCAGCTGCTGGTGCTGGACGAGCCCACCAGCGCGCTGGACGTCACCATCCAGCAGCAGGTGCTGAAACTGCTGCAGCGCCTGCAGCGCGAACGCGGGCTGAGCTACCTGTTGATCACGCACGACGTGGACGTCATTCGCGCCATGGCGCATGAGGTGCTGGTGATGAAGGAAGGCGAGATCCTCGAATCGGGGACCGTCGACGACGTGCTGGCGCAGCCGCGCAACCCGTACACCCGCGCCCTGGTCGCCGCGGCCACCTGAACCTCCCCCAAACCCGCATTGCGCGGCTGCGGCAATAGGAGTACTTTCCGCTCGCGTTTCCCCCGCGGCCGGGAAACGTGCAGGCGGTCTGGCCGCGGAGGAGACAAGCGTGATTCCAAGCGCTTTCGAATACCACGCGCCGACCAGCCTGCCTGACGCCCTTGCCTTGCTCGGGCAGTTCGGCGACGGCGCCAAGCTGCTCGCCGGCGGCCACAGCCTGCTGCCGATGATGAAGCTGCGCTTCGCGGAGCCGGCGCACCTGATCGACCTGCGCCGCATCCCGGACCTGCGCGGCATCGTCGAGTCCGGCGGCGAGATCCACATCGGCGCCATGACCACCGAGAACGAGATCGTCTGGTCCAAGCTGCTGGCCGACAAGCTGCCGCTGCTGGTGGAAGGCGCCCGCGCCATCGCCGATCCGCAGGTGCGCTACCGCGGCACCATCGGCGGCGACATCTCGCACGGCGACCCCGGCAACGACCATCCGGCGTTGATGCTCGCCCTCGACGCCTCCTTCGTGCTGCGCAGCGCGCGCGGCGAGCGCGTGGTGCAGGCCGACGCCTTCTTCCAGGGTCTCTATGCGACGGACATGGCGCCCGACGAGGTGCTGACGCGCATCCGCATCCCGGTGCCGCCGCCGGGCACGGGCTGGAGCTACCAGAAGCTGAAGCGCAAGGTCGGCGACTTCGCCACGGCCGCCTCCGCCGTGCTGCTGCGACTGCAAGGCGGGAAGGTGGCCAGCGCGAGCATCGCGCTGACCAACGTCGCGACGACGCCTTTGAAGGCCCGCGACGCCGAGAACTTCCTCGCCGGCCAGGCCCTGGACGAGGCGAGCCTGGCCGAAGCCGCACGCCTGGCCATGGCCATCTGCGACCCCGTCGCCGACCAGCGCGGTGACGCCGACTACAAGCGCGCGATGGCCGGCGAGATGACCCGCCGCGCGCTGCTTGCCGCCAGTTCCCGAGCCAGCCACTGAGAGGAGCGCGACATGGCCCAGAAGACGATGGTGTCGTTCCGCCTGAACGGCAAGGAAGCCGACGTCGCGGTCGAACCGCGCGAACTGCTGATCCACACCTTGCGCGAGAAACTGCTGCACACCGGCCCGCACATCGGCTGCGAGACCTCGCACTGCGGCGCCTGCACGGTGGACCTGGACGGCTGCTCGGTGAAGGCCTGCACGGTGCTCACGGTGCAGTGCGAGGGCAGCGAGATGCTGACCGTCGAAGGGCTGGAGCAGGGTGGCGTGCTGCACGCGCTGCAGCAGGCCTTCCACGAGGAGCATGGCCTGCAGTGCGGCTTCTGCACGCCGGGCATGCTGACGCGCGCCTGGCGGCTGCTGAAGGAGAACCCGGACCCGAGCGAGGAAGAGATCCGCTACTGGCTCTCCGGCAACCTGTGCCGCTGCACCGGCTACCAGAACATCGTGAAGGCGGTGCAGTCGGCGGCGCGCAAGCTGGCCGCGACCGCCGCTGCCTGAGGAGAGCGTCATGGGCGACATGTCCGAACTGCATCAAAGGGAAGAGGCCCTGCAAGGCCTCGGCACCTCGCTGCTGCGCAAGGAAGACGCGCGCTTCATCCGCGGCCAGGGCAGCTACGTCGACGACGTCAAGCTGCCGGGCATGCTGTTCGGCGCGCTGGTGCGCAGCCCCTACGCACATGCCCGCATCAAGGGCATCAACAAGGACAGGGCGCTGGCCGCGCCAGGCGTGGTGGCGGTGCTGACGGCCGACGACCTGAAGCCGGTCAACCTGCACTGGATGCCCACCCTGGGGGGCGACGTGCAGGCGGTGCTGGCCGACCAGAAGGTCTGCTTCCAGCTGCAGGAGGTGGCGATGGTGCTGGCCACCGACCGCTATGCCGCCGCCGATGGCGCGGCGCTGGTGGAAGTGGACTACGAGGAGCTGCCGGCGATCGTCGACCCGAAGAAGGCCATGCTCCCGGATGCGCCCGTCATCCGCGAGGACATCGCGGAGAAGAAGGAAGTGGGGCACGGGCCGCGCACCCACCCGAACCACATCTTCACCTGGGAAGCGGGCAACAAGGACGCGGCCGACGCCGCCTTCGCCGGTGCGGCGATCACGGTGAAGGAGGAGATCCTCAATCCGCGCGTGCACCCATGCCCGCTGGAAACCTGCGGCTGCGTGGCGTCCTTCAACAAGCCCACCGGCCAGCTGACGGTGTACCTGACCTCGCAGGCGCCGCACCTGGTGCGCACGGTGCTCGCCATGCTGTCCGGCATCCCGGAAAGCAAGATCCGCGTGGTCTCGGGCGACATCGGCGGCGGCTTCGGCAACAAGGTGCCGGTCTATCCGGGCTATGTCGTCGCCATCGTCGCTTCCATCGTGACCGGCGTGCCGATCAAGTGGATCGAATCGCGCATCGACAACATCTCCACGACCGGCTTCGCCCGCGACTACCACTGCACCGGCGAGCTGGCGGCGGACGCCGACGGCCGCATCAAGGGCTTGCGCTTCAGTGCACTAGCCGACCACGGCGCCTTCAATTCGCACGTGTCGGCCACCAAGTTCCCGGCCGGCCTGTTCAACATCTGCAGCGGCTCCTACGACATCCCCAACGCCTATTGCCGGGTGGACGCGGTCTTCACCAACAAGGCGCCGGGCGGCGTGGCCTACCGCTGCTCGCTGCGCGTGACCGAGGCGGTGTACCTGATCGAACGCATGATCGACGTGCTGGCGCAGCAGGTCGGCGTCGACAAGGCGGAGATCCGGCGGCGCAACTTCGTCCAGCCGGAACAGTTTCCGTACACCACCGCCTTCGGCTGGACCATGGACAGCGGCAACTACCCGACGGCGCTGGAGCGCGTGCTGAAGGCCGTGGACTATGAAGGCCTGCGGCGCGAGCAGGCCGAGAAGCGCGCGAAGGGCGAGCTGATGGGGATCGGCCTGTCCACCTTCACCGAGATCGTCGGCGCCGGGCCCACCAAGGCCTGCGACATCCTGGGCATCGGCCTTTTCGACAGTTGCGAGATCCGCGTGCATCCCACCGGCGCCGTCATCGCGCGCCTGGGCACCATGAGCCAGGGCCAGGGCCACGCGACGACCTACGCGCAGATCATCGCCAGCGAGCTGGGGCTGCCGGCCAGCGACATCGTGGTGGAAGAGGGCGACACCGACAAGGCGCCCTATGGCGCCGGCACCTGGGGCTCGCGCTCGACGCCAGTGTCGGGTGCGGCGACGGCCCGTGCCTCGCGCAAGATCAAGGACAAGGCGCGGCAGATCGCGGCGCACCTGCTGGAAGTGGGCGAGGGCGACCTCGATTGGGAAGTGGACCGCTTCACCGTCAAGGGCAACCCCGGCCAGTTCAAGACCATGAAGGAAATCTGCATGGTCTCGCACACCGGCAACCTGCCGCCGGGCATGGAGCAGGGCCTGAACGCCACGGCCTACTACGACCCGCCGAACATGACCTATCCCTTCGGCGCCTACTGCTGCGTGGTCGACATCGACAAGTACACCGGCGAGGTCAAGGTGCGGCGCTTCTATGCGCTGGACGACTGCGGCACCCGGATCAACCCGATGATCATCGAAGGCCAGATCCACGGTGGCCTGACCGAAGCCTTCGCCGTCGCCATGGGGCAGCAGATCCCGTTCGACGAGAACGGCAACCACCTGGGCAACAGCTTCATGGACTACTTCCTGCCCACCGCGGTGGAAACGCCGCACTGGGAAACGGACCACACCGTCACGCCTTGCCCGCACCACCCGCTGGGCGCCAAGGGCGTGGCGGAGTCGCCGCACGTGGGCGGCATCCCCTGCTTCAGCAACGCCGTCATCGACGCCTTCTCGCACCTGGGCGTCAAGCACATGGACATGCCGCACAGCGCCTACCGCGTCTGGCAGCAGTGCCATGCGCTGGGCCTGGACCAGCACTGACACCATGAAAGTCGAAATCTCCCGGAGCTTCGCGCTGCCCGGGTCCGCCGAGGCGGGCTGGGCCGTGCTGCAGGATGTGGAAGCCGTGGCCGGCTGCATGCCGGGCGCGCAGATCACGCAGCGCATCCACGACTCGCACTACAAGGGCACGGTGGCGGTGAAGCTGGGGCCGGCCAGCCTCAGCTTCCGCGGCGAGATCGAGGTGAAGGCGCTCGATGCCGGCGCCCGGTCCATCCGCCTGCTCGGGCGCGGCACCGACGCCACCGGCACCTCGGGCGCGTCGATGGAACTGGCCGCGCACATCGAGGCGGTCGACGGCAGCTCGAGCCGGCTGGTGGGCACGAGCGAAGTCTCCATGAGCGGCAAGGTCGCCACCTTCGGCGCGCGCCTCATGGGGCCAGTGGCGGACCAGGTGCTGGCGCAGTTCGCGGGCAACTTCGCCGCCAAGGTGCAGGCGCAGGCCGCCGCCCTGCCCGCAGCCGCCGCTGTCGCGCCACCGGCCGAGGCGAAGCCGCTCAATGGCCTGGCGCTCGCCTGGGCCATGCTGCGCGAGTGGCTCCATTCGCTGTTCGCGCGGAGAGCATGAACGACCGCCTCGCCGAGGTCACGGGCCTGCAGCAGGCACTGGCCGAGGCGGGCTACATCGCCGAGCCCGCGCTGGCGGCGGCGCTGCTGCTGATGCAGGACCTGGGCCGGCCGCTGCTGCTGGAAGGCGATGCCGGTGTCGGCAAGACCGAGGTCGCGAAGGCGCTGGCCGCCGTGCGCGCCACGCGCCTGATCCGCCTGCAATGCTACGAAGGGCTGGACGCGCACGCCGCGCTCTACGAATGGAACTACCAGCGCCAGCTGCTCGCGATCAAGCTGCTGGAACAGGACGCGCGCAGCGTCGCCGAGAAGGAGCAGGACATCTTCTCCGAGCGCTACCTGCTCAAGCGCCCGCTGCTGGAGGCGATCAGCTGCGAGCAGCCGCCGGTGCTGCTGATCGACGAGGTGGACCGCGCCGACGAAGCTTTCGAGGCCTACCTGCTGGAGCTGCTGTCGGATTTCCAGCTGTCGATCCCCGAACTGGGCACGGTGCATGCCATCAGCCGGCCGGTCGTGGTGATCACTTCCAACGGCACCCGCGAACTGTCGGACGCGCTGCGGCGCCGCTGCCTCTACCAGTACCTGGACTATCCGGACTACGAGAAGGAGCTGGCCATCGTGCGCCTGAAGGCGCCGCAGGCTGCGCCGGCGCTGGCGCGCCAGGTGGTGGCCTTCGTGCAGGCCGTACGCCGCATGGAGCTGCAGAAGAAGCCTGGCATCGCCGAGACGCTGGACTGGACGGCCTCGCTGCTGCGCCTGGGCATCTCGGTCATCGAGAAGGACGGTGCCGAGCGCATCCTGCAGACGCTCGGTGCCCTGGTGAAGACGCGCGAGGATCGCGCGGCCTTTCCGCGCGAGGCGGTCGCGCGCCTGGCGGCTGCATGTTGAACCTGGCCGATCCGGAACTCGAAGCGCGCGTGACGCAAAGGCTCGCGGGCTTCTGCGGCTTCCTGCGCGCGAATGGCTTCGCGGTGGGCGGCGGCGATGCGCAGCAGGTGCTGCAGGCGGCGCAGCACGTCGGCGTGCTCGATAGCGAGCTGCTGCGCTGGAGCCTGCAGGCCTTGCTGTGCGGCCGTTGCGACGAGTGGCGGCGCTTCGGCGAGCTGTTCGACGCCTGGTTCCTGCCGCCCAATCGCTGGAGCGCGCCGCAAGCGCGCGAGTTCGAAGCCGGCCTCGAGAGCGGCGTGCACGGCGAAGCGGGCCGCGGCGCGGGCCAGGATCATCCGCGTGATGCGCGCCGCGCCGCGAGCGCGCGCGAGCTGCTGGCCCGCACCGATTTCAGCGAGCTGCTGGAACGCGAACACCAGCTGGACCTGGAAGCCTTGATGCGGCAGTTTGCGCGGCGGCTGAAGCACCTGCGCCTGCGGCGTGAAGCGCGCGCCCGGCACGGCCGCCGGCTGGACCTGCGCGCCACGATCCGGCGCAGCGTCGCCACCGGCGGCACGCCGCTGCACCTGGCCTGGCGCGACCGCCGCCGGGTGCGGCCGCGGCTGGTGCTGCTGCTGGACGTGAGCCGCTCGATGGCGCCCTACAGCTTCTTCTACCTGCGCCTCGCGCGAGCGCTTGCGGGCGAACTGGCGGACGTCCACAGCTTCATCTTCCACACGCGCGTGACGGCGGTGTCGGAAGCGCTGCGCGACCCCGATCCCTGGCGCGCGCAGGAGCGGCTGCACCTGCTGGCCCAGGGCTGGGGTGGCGGCACCCGCATCGGCGAAAGCCTGGCGCAGTTCAACCGCGAACACGCAGCGCGGCTCGTGCATGCGCGCACCGCGGTCATCGTCCTCAGCGACGGCTACGACACCGGCGAACCGGCCTTGCTGGCGGCCGAACTGGCGCGGCTGCGCCGGCGCGCGCGCCGCATCGTCTGGCTCAACCCCTTGTGCAGCCGGCCCGGCTACGCGCCCGTGAGCCAGGGCATGCAGGCGGCGCTGCCCCATCTGGACCTGCTGGCCCCCGGTGCGGACCTCGCTTCGCTCGCTGCCGTCCTGCCCCGCATCCTGGAGGCACTGTCATGAGCCCTGAAGACCTGCTCGAAGCGGCCCGCCTGCTGCAACAGCGCGGCGAGCCCTATGCCCTGGTGACCGTGGTGCGGACGAGCCCTCCTACCTCCGCCTACGTCGGCGCCCAGGCGCTGGTGCTGGCCGACGGCACGATGCAGGGCACCGTGGGCGGCGGCTGCGCCAAGGAGGTCGTGGTGCAGGCCGCGCTGGAGGCGCTGCGCAATGGCGCCGCGCGGCTGGTCCTGATCAGCAATGCGGAGGCGGCCGAAGAGGGCGTGCAGCGCCATCCGATGCGCTGTGCGAGCAATGGCGAGATCGAGCTCTTCGTGCATCCGCACCGGCCGGCGCCGCTGCTCCTGGTGCTGGGCGCCACGCCCTGCGCCGAGCAGGCGCGCGCCTTCGCCCTGCAGTGCGGCTTTCGGGTTGCGAGCCGGCCCGACGCGCCGGAAGCGGCGCAGGCCGCGATCGCGCTGGTCGCCACGCAGGGCGAGGGCGACGAGCCCGCGTTGCAAGCCGCGCTGGAAGGCCCGTCCGCGCAGGTGCTGCTGGTGGCCAGCCGGCGCAAAGCGGACCGCCTGCGTGCCGCGATGCGTGAACGCGGCCTGCCCGAGGCGCGGCTGGCGGCCATCCAGGCGCCGGCCGGCCCCGACATCGGTGCCCACACGCCGGCGCACATCGCGCTGGCCGCGGTGGGCGGCGCCATCGCCTGCCTGCCGGCCCTGGCGCAACCGGTCGCGGCCCGGCCCGCACCGGCCTATGTCAACCCCGTGTGCGGCGCCGCCGTCGATCCCGCCACCGCGATGCACACCCTCAGCTACGAGGGCCAGCGCTTCTACTTCTGCTGCGATGGCTGCAAGCTGGAATTCGAGCGCGATCCGGCGCGCTATGCCGCCGTCCAGGCAGCCCAGCGCGGCGCGCTGAAGGAGGCGGCATGAGCATCCAGCGTTTTTCGGCCGTGGTGTTGGCCGCCGGCACATCGTCTCGCATGGACGGCGCGAACAAGCTGCTGCTGGACGTGGGCGGCGAGCCGGCCATTCGGCGCAGCGTCCGCATTGTGCTGGCTGCAGGCGTGCAGGAAACCGTGGTGGTCACCGGGCACCAGGGCCGCGAGGTCGCGCGCGCCGTGCTGGACCTGCCGGTGACCGTGCAGCCGAACCTGCGCTACGAGGACGGCCAGATGCGATCGGTCGCTGCCGGCGTGGCCGCCCTGGCGCAGGCCACCGACGCCATCCTGGTCTGCCTGGGCGACATGGTGCTGCTGGAGCCGGCCGACCTGCGCGAGCTGATGGCGATGTACGAGGCGCATCCGGAATGCTCCATCGTCATCCCGCGCTTCGAGGGCGCGCGCGGCAACCCGATCGTGTTCGCGGCCTCCTATGCACCCGAAGTCGCAGCTGGCCGCCGCTTGATCGGCTGCCGCAAGCTGGCGCAGCAATATCCCGAAGAGACCTGGTACCACGAGGCTTCCCACGACCGCTTCACGAGCGACATGGATACGCCGGACGATTACCGGCGCGTGCTCTCCCGGCTGACGGTCGCCTTGTAGGCTGGGTTGCGCGAATGCGCACCGCGGCACGCAACGCCAGCCTCACAACGCCATCGCCACGCCCGCGCCACCCGCAAGCACCAGGCTTGCCGCCCACGCCGCATCGAGGTTGAACCACGCCCGCCGCAGGAACTGCAGGCCGAGATAGCGGTACACGACCCACGCCATCCCCAGCCCCCCGAGCACCATCGCCAGCGTGTGCGCCACGGCCACCGCCAGCGCGGTGGCGACATCCGAGCGCGCCAGCGAAGTAAACATGTCGTCTTCGCTGCACAGCCCCAGCATGAAGGGCACCAGCATCAGGCCCGCGCCATGCGCCGTCGCCATCAGGAAGGACCACCATGCAAGCTGCCCGGGCCGGATCCGCGCCAGCGCGCGCGGATGGCGCGGCCGCAGCAGCTTGTAGACGCCGAACAGCAGCACCACCGTGCCCGCCACCAGCCGGATGGGCCGGCTCCACGCCAGCACCCACGACAGCCACGCCAGCGGCACCAGCACCACCGCCATCGCCGCGAAATGCCCCGCGCCCAGGGGGAGCAGGGTGCCGAACACTGCGGCGGCGCGCCGCTGCTCGAGGCCACGCGCCACCGCGATCGGCCAGCCCATGGCCGGATTGAGGCCGTGGTACAGGCCGAGGGCGAGGATGGTGGCCCAGAGGGCGGCGCTGGCGCTCAAGCCGAGGGGTAGCAGAAGGAGTCGGTGGAGCAGTCGCCGCCCTGCAGCCGCACCTGGTGGGCGCCGTAGTCCTTGCCGAAATCGACGTAGAACTCGCGCTCCAGCTCGATGCCGCCATCGGCGCCGGCATTGCACATCACCTGCACGCCTGGCACGCCGTCCGGATAGAACTGCGGGTCCCAGGCGCTGTACAGCGAGTTGGTGAAGTACACGCGCTTGCCATCGCGGCTGACTTCCACCATCTGCGGGCCGCCGCCGAAAGGCCTGCCGGTGGGATGGTTCTCGTGCCGCGCGATGCCGCCGATGCGCACGCTGCCGGCCAGCTTGGGAAGCATCGGGTCGCTGACGTCGTACTGGCGCAGCTCGCCGGTGCCCCAGCAGGCGACGTAGAGGAAGCGGTCATCGAGCGACAGGTCGATGTCGCTCACCAGCGGCGGCACGGCGCCGAAGCCCTTCAGCAGTACCGGCAGGCGGTCCACTGGCGCCGCCTCGGGCGGGATGGTCGCGGTCTTGCGCGCCTGGAACTTGCCGCCCTCGCGCCACCAGGTCCAGATCGAGGCCTCGAGATTCGTGGTGTCCACCACCACGCCGAGGAAGCCGTATTCGCGCGTCGGGTCGTGCGCCGGGCGCACTTCCAGCGCCATCTGGTGGTTCGCGCCCAGGTCGATCACCTGCGTGTGCCTGCGATCGCGCAGGTCCCAGAAATGCAGCTGGTGGCCATAGCGGTTGGCCAGCAGGTCCTCGGCGACGATGCCGTTCTCGAACTGCGGCGGCAACCCCCATTCGCTGGACACCATGTAGTCGCGCGGCAGGTTCCACCAGAAGTCGTAGTGCAGCTTCTGCGGGCCGCGCTCGATCTCCCAGCGTCCCAGCACCTCGAAGCTTTCGCAGTCGACCAGGAACACGCCGGGTGGCCCCTGCGTGCCGTCCGCGCCGGCGCCGCCGATGCAGCTGATGTAGATGCCTTCCGGCCCGCAGTGCACGGTGTGCGGCCGCGAGTAGCCGGTCTTGCGGAAGATCTCCTCCGGCTCGATGGTCTTCACCAGCTTCGGGTTGGCGGGATCGGGCTGCGTGTCGACGATGTACACACGCGAGGAGCGCAGGCCCGGGATCACCAGGTAGCGGCGCTGCAGGAAGGCGTGGCCCGACATCGGGGCCAGCGCGGAGCTGCAGGCGTTCCAGCCGAAATGGTGGAACTCGTCGCCCTTGTTCGGCATGTCCAGGCGCTTCAACACCTGGCCGTAGCTCTTGGACCCGGGCTGCACGTCCACCACTGCCAGCGCATCGGGCCGCGAGCGGTCCGGCGAGAGCAACGCCGTGTAGGCCAGTCGCTCCGGTTCGGCCTCCATGGCGAGGCGGGGCGAGGGATGGAAGGTGGGATCCGGGCGCAGCGACTCGAACGTGCTCATGCGGGCCTCCAGGGGTTGGCAAGGGCCCCTTAAGTCTCGCCAGGGGTCGCGCCGCGTCAAGCCGTTGCGGACAATTGGCGGGGCACATTGCAGGGGCATCGATGGACACCTGGGCCTGATCCGCATTCACGGCTGCCGTCGCGCTGGCAGGGCTGGCCGCTGTCGATGGCCTGCGGCCGCCTCGGCCCGGCCATGCGCACGCGCGCTGGAGCCTTCTGCTTGGCACGGCCGGCATGCTGATGGGCCTCTGGCTCGACAGCCGGGCCGGCGGGCTGGCGCGGCTGGCCGCGCTGTGCACCGCGGGCGAGGCGGAATCCGTGGATGTGCTCGGTTGGCACTGGAGCCAGCTGCCGCGCGCCCACTTCGGCATGCTGGCCGGCAGCCTGTTGCCCGTGCTCGCGTTGCCGGGCCCGGGGGCCGCCGGGCGCTGGCCCAGCGGGAGCGCGCGCCGGATTGGCTGCACACTTGAATTTCGGCCGCCGGGAGGCATCTCTTCCAAAGCCGGAGCCGGCCAGCGCGCAACCCCCGGCAACCCCGCCCGCACACTGCGTGAATGCACCCTAAAGCCTTGCAGGACAAGGCTTTAGACGTTACAATCTAGGCTTCACGACCAAACGGGCGGGTACCAACCGCCCGTTTTTTTTGCTTCACACATTGGCATTGCACGACTTGGTGGCCCAAACCGTAGCCGGTCTCGGCTATGACCTGGTGGAACTCGAACGTTCCGCCGGCGGCACCCTGCGCGTCACGATCGACTTCCCGTGGAACAGTGCGGAAGAAGAAAAGTTCGTGAATGTCGAGGATTGCGAGCGCGTCACGCGCCAGTTGCAATACACGCTGGAGGTCGAGGCCGTCGACTACAAGCGGCTCGAAGTGTCATCGCCCGGCATCGATCGGCCGTTACGCGGTGACAAGGACTTCGAGCGCTTCGCCGGCGAGGTCGTCGACATCGTGCTGAAGGCGCCCATGGGCGCGGCGGCGGCGGGCCAGGTGGCTGCCAATCGCCGCAAGTTCCGCGGCACGCTGGAAAAGGCCGAAGGCGCCGGCTGGCAGGTGACGTGGAGCGATGAGCCCGAGCCCCTGCCTGGGCAGAAGCCGTCGAAGAAAAAGAAGGAGGCGCCTGTCCTGCAGGTGCTGGGTTTCACGCTGGACGAGCTCAAGGAAGCGCGTCTTGCGCCGATCGTAGATTTCAAGGGGCGCAAACGTCCCGGGGTTCAGGAGCAAGGGAAATGAATCGCGAACTGTTGATGCTGGTGGACGCCATCTCGCGCGAGAAGAACGTGGAGCGCGACGTGGTGTTCGGCGCCGTGGAAGCGGCCCTGGCCCAGGCGACCAAGAAGCTGTACCAGGGCGAGGTCGACATCCGCGTGGCCATCGACCGCGACAGCGGCGATTACGAAACCTTCCGCCGCTGGCTGGTGGTGCCCGACACCGCGGGCCTGCAGAACCCCGACGCCGAAGAACTGCTGATGGACGCCAAGGAGCGCGTGGCGGAAGTGGAAGAGGGCGAGCACATCGAGGAAGGCATCGAATCGCTGCCGATCGGCCGCATCGGCGCCATGGCCGCCAAGCAGGTGATCCTGCAGAAGATCCGCGACGCCGAGCGCGAGATGCTGCTGAACGACTTCATGTCGCGCGGCGACAAGATCTTCGTGGGCACCGTCAAGCGCATGGACAAGGGCGACATCATCGTGGAGAGCGGGCGGGTCGAAGGCCGCCTGCGTCGCAGCGAGATGATCCCCAAGGAGAACCTGCGCAACGGCGACCGCGTCCGCGCCATGATCATGGAAGTGGACCTGACGCTGCGCGGCGCGCCCATCATCCTGTCGCGCGCGGCCCCCGAGTTCATGATCGAGCTGTTCCGCCAGGAAGTGCCCGAGATCGAGCAGGGCCTGCTGGAGATCAAGAGCTGCGCCCGCGACCCCGGTTCGCGCGCCAAGATCGCCGTCGTCTCGCACGACAAGCGCGTCGACCCGATCGGCACCTGCGTCGGCGTGCGCGGTTCGCGCGTGAACGCGGTGACCAACGAGCTGGCTGGCGAGCGCGTCGACATCGTGCTGTGGTCCGAGGACCCCGCGCAGTTCGTGATCGGCGCCCTGGCGCCCGCCAACGTGACCTCCATCGTCGTCGACGAGGAGAAGCACGCGATGGACGTGGTGGTCGACGAGGAAAACCTCGCCATCGCCATCGGCCGCGGCGGCCAGAACGTGCGGCTCGCTTCCGAGCTGACCGGCTGGAAGATCAACATCATGGACGCCAACGAGTCCGCGCAGAAGCAGGCCGAGGAGCAGTCCACGATCCGCTCGCTGTTCATGGAGAAGCTCGATGTCGACGAGGAAATCGCCGACATCCTGATCGTCGAAGGCTTCACCAGCCTGGAGGAGGTGGCCTACGTGCCGATCTCCGAGATGCTGGAGATCGAGTCCTTCGACGAGGACACGGTCAACGAGCTGCGCACGCGCGCCAAGGATGCGCTCCTGACGATGGAGATCGCGCGCGAGGAGAGCGTCGAGGAAGTCTCGCAGGACCTGCGCGACCTGCAAGGCCTCAACCCGCAGCTGATCGCGAAGCTGGCCGACCACAACGTGCATACGCGCGACGAGCTGGCCGACCTCGCGGTCGACGAGCTCACCGAAATCACCGGCCAGTCCGCGGACGAGGCCAAGGCCCTGATCATGAAGGCGCGCGAGCACTGGTTCGCCAACGCCGCTGCCGCCCATGAGTAATGGGAGGGGGACAAAGAACACATGTCTAGTACCACCGTCGCCGAGTTCGCGAACGAACTCAAGAAATCGACCGACACGCTGCTGGAACAGCTGCGCAGCGCCGGCGTAGCCAAGTCCGCCCCCACGGACTCCCTGAGCGATGCCGACAAGCAGAAGCTGCTGGGCTTCCTGCAGGCCAGCCACGGCACGGCCTCTCCGGAGCGCAAGAAGATCACCCTGGTGAAGAAATCCACCAGCGAGATCAAGCAGGCGGATGCCACCGGCAAGGCGCGCACCATCCAGGTGGAAGTGCGCAAGAAGCGCACCTTCGTCAAGCGCGACGAAGGCTCGGACACGGCCGTCGTCGAAGCGCCCGAGGCGCCGGCGGCCCCGCCCGCGCCGCCCGCCGTGGACCAGGCTGAACTGGCCCGCCGCGAAGCGGAAGCGCAGCACCAGGCCGAACTGATCCGCCGCCAGGAAGAAGAACTGGCCGCGAACCGCCGCGAGCGCGAGGAAGCCGAAGCGCGCCAGCGCGCCGAGGTAGCCCGCCAGCGCGCCGAGGAAGAAGCGCGCGCCACCGCCGAAAGGGAAGCAGCCGCACGCGCTGAGGCGTATTCCGCCGCCCAGGCTGGCGCCAGCGCCGCCAAGGCCGCCGAAGCCGAGGCTGCGCAGGCCGTGGCCAAGGCGCAAGCCGAAGCCCGTGAAAAGGCCGCCGCTGAAGCGCGCGAGAAGGCCGCCGCCGAATCGAAGGCACGAGCCGACGAGGAAGCCGTTCGCGCCCGCGACCTGCAGGACCGCCGCCGCAAGGCGGAAGCCGAAGCCGCCGCCATCCGCCAGATGATGAGCGCGCCGAAGAAGGTGCTGGTCGCCAAGGCGCCCGAGAAGCCGGTGGCCAAGGCGCCGGAACCCGCGAAGCCGGGTGTCAAGGGCACGCTGCATAAGCCGCCGGCGCAACCCGGCCGTCCGGGTGCGCCCGCGCCTGCCGGAGCCCCCGCGGCTCCCGGCGCCGGCAAGGAAGTCAAGTCGGCCAAGCTGTCTTCCAGCTGGGCCAACGATCCGGCGAAGAAGAAGGAAATCAAGACCCGCGGCGATGCGTCCGGCGGCGTCGGCCGCAATTCGTGGCGCGGCGGCCCGCGTGGCGGCAGTGGCCGCCGTGGCGACCACCGTGACCGCGACGACCGTGGCGGCATGGGTTCCGCACCGGTGGAGCAGCGCATCATCGAAGTGCACGTGCCGGAGACCATCACGGTCGCCGAGCTCGCGCACAAGATGGCGATCAAGGCTTCCGAGGTGATCAAGTCGCTGATGAAGATGGGCCAGTTGGTGACCATCAACCAGTCGCTGGACCAGGACACGGCCATGATCGTGGTCGAGGAAATGGGCCACAAGGCGGTCACGGCCGCCCTGGACGACCCGGAAGCCTTCACCGAAGAGGAAGTGTCGGGCCAGGCCGCCGAGGCCCTGCCGCGTGCGCCGGTCGTGACCGTCATGGGCCACGTCGACCACGGCAAGACCTCGCTGCTGGACTACATCCGCCGCGCCAAGGTGGCGGCGGGCGAAGCGGGCGGCATCACGCAGCACATCGGCGCCTACCACGTCGAAACGCCGCGCGGCGTCATCAGCTTCCTGGATACCCCGGGCCACGAGGCGTTCACCGCCATGCGTGCCCGCGGCGCCCAGGCGACCGACATCGTGATCCTAGTGGTGGCGGCCGATGACGGCGTCATGCCCCAGACCAAGGAAGCCATCAAGCACGCGAAGGCGGCGGGCGTGCCCATCGTCGTGGCGGTCAACAAGATCGACAAGCCCGATGCCAACCCCGAGCGCGTGCGCCAGGAGCTGGTGGTCGAGGAAGTCGTGCCCGAAGAGTACGGCGGTGAGTCGCCCTTCGTGAACGTCTCGGCCCGTACCGGCCAGGGCGTGGACGACCTGCTGGAACAGGTGCTGCTGCAGGCCGAAGTGCTGGAACTGAAGGCGCCGGTGGATGCCATGGCCAAGGGCCTGGTCATCGAAGCGCAGCTGGACAAGGGCCGCGGCCCGGTCGCCACGGTGCTGGTGCAATCCGGCTCGCTGAAGACCGGCGACGTCGTGCTGGCGGGCCAGACCTACGGCCGCGTGCGCGCCATGCTGGACGAGAACGGCAAGGCCATCAAGTCGGCCGGTCCCTCCATCCCGGTGGAGATCCAGGGCCTGACGGAAGTGCCGCAGGCGGGCGACGAGTTCATGGTGATGTCCGACGAGCGCCGGGCGCGCGAAATCGCGACCTACCGTGCCGGCAAGTTCCGCAACACCAAGCTGGCCAGGCAGCAGGCCGCCAAGCTGGAGAACATGTTCTCCGACATGACGGCGGGCGAGGTGAAGACCCTGCCCATCATCGTCAAGGCCGACGTGCAGGGTTCGCAGGAAGCGCTGTCGCAATCGCTGCAGAAGCTTTCCACCAGCGAAGTGAAGGTGCAGATGGTGTACGCGGCGGTCGGCGGCATCAGCGAGTCGGACGTCAACCTGGCGATCGCCTCCAAGGCGCTGATCATCGGCTTCAACGTGCGTGCCGACGCCGGCGCGCGCAAGCTGGCCGAGGGCAACGGCGTCGACATCCACTACTACAACATCATCTACGACGCGGTCGATGAGTTGAAGGCGGCGATGTCGGGCATGCTGGCCCCGGAGAAGCGCGAAGAGGTCATCGGCTCGGCCGAGATCCGCACGGTGTTCGTGGCGTCCAAGATCGGCACGGTGGCCGGCTGCATGGTCACGTCCGGCCAGGTCACCCGCAGCGCGCACTTCCGCCTGCTGCGCGACAACGTGGTGATCTACACGGGCGAACTCGAGTCGCTGAAGCGGATGAAGGACGACGTGCGCGAAGTCAAGGAAGGCTTCGAGTGCGGTATCAAGCTGAAGAACTACAACGACATCAAGGAAGGCGACCAGCTCGAATTCTTCGAAGTCAAGGAGATTGCGCGGACGCTGTAAGGCAAAGACGGACTGCCGGACGCAAAATACGCGAAAGTACGCAAAAGACGCAAAAGAAATCCGCTTAGATTTTCCTTTTGCGACCTTTGCGTTCCTTTGCGACTTTTGCGTCGGGCAGTTCAATCCCAGCACGCGCACCAACCACCATGCCGAAGCGCACCGCCAAACCCAACCGCGGCTTCCAGATCGCCGACCAGATCCAGCGCGATCTGACGGAGCTGATCGCCCGCGAGCTGAAGGATCCGCGCGTGGGCATGGTGACCATCCAGGCCGTGGAGGTCACGCCGGACTACGCCCACGCCAAGGTGTTCTTCAGCCTGCTGGTGGGTGACCCGCAGGAAACCGAGGAGGCCCTCAACCAGGCCGCCGGCTTCCTGCGCAACCACCTGTTCAAGCGCCTGCACATCCACACGGTGCCGACGCTGCATTTCCATTTCGACCGCACCACCGAGCGCGCGGCCGACATGAACGCCTTGATCGCCAAGGCCGTTTCTTCCCGTTCCAAGGACGACTAGCACTTGAACGCGCCACGCACCAGGGTGCAGCGGCGCCCTGTGCATGGGGTGTTGCTGCTCGATAAACCGCTGGGTCTGTCCAGCAACGATGCACTGCAGAAAGCCAAGTGGCTGCTGCGGGCGGAGAAGGCCGGCCATACGGGCACGCTGGACCCCCGCGCCACCGGCGTGCTGCCGCTGTGCTTCGGCGCGGCCACCAAGTTCAGCCAGCTGCACCTGGACGCCGACAAGACCTACGAGGCCCTGGCGCGGCTGGGCGTGCGCACCACTTCGGGCGACGCCGAAGGCGAGGTCATCGAGCGGCGCGAAGTGCCGGCCATCACGCCGGAACGCCTGGCCGAAGTCCAGGCACAGTTCCTGGGCGCGATCAGCCAGGTGCCGCCCATGCACAGTGCCTTGAAAAAGGACGGCAAGGCCCTATATGAGTATGCGCGCGCCGGGATCGAGGTGGAACGTGCCGCGCGCGACGTGACCATTTTCGAGCTGCAGCTGGCCCTGGTCGAGCCGGACCTGCTGCGCATCGTCGCCAAGGTCAGCAAGGGCACCTACATCCGGACCCTGGGCGAGGACATCGGCCAGGCCCTGGGCTGCGGCGCCCACCTGGCGGCCCTGCGCAGAATTGCCACCGGTCCATTCGGCATGGATCAATGCATAGGTTTGATGGAACTCGAGGCGCTGCCCGAGTCTGAAAGATTGGCCCGGCTGCTGCCGGTGGAAGCCCTGCTGCCCGGACACACGCCGGTCACGCTGGGCACGGAAGATGCTGGACGGTTCCTGAGCGGACTGCGCCGGCGCGGCCGTTGGGCCGAAACAGAACATGCCGCGGTTTTCGGGGACGCGCCGCGGGCACTTTTGGGCACTGCCCATATCAAGGCGGGAGAACTCATTCCCTCGCGCCTGCTGAGCCCCCTAGAAATCCAGCAAATGCTCGGCCAGGCCGAGACCGAAACGACATGAGCAATCGACAAATCCGCAATATCGCGATCATCGCCCACGTGGACCATGGCAAGACGACCATGGTCGACCAGCTGCTGCGCCAGTCCGGCACCTTCGCCGACCACGAGAAGGTGGTCGACACGGTGATGGACAACAACGCCATCGAGCGCGAGCGCGGCATCACGATCCTGGCCAAGAACTGCGCCGTCAGCTGGAACGGCACCCACATCAACATCGTCGACACCCCCGGCCACGCGGACTTCGGCGGCGAGGTGGAGCGGGCGCTGTCGATGGTCGACAGCGTGCTGCTGCTGATCGATGCCCAGGAAGGCCCGATGCCGCAGACCCGCTTCGTGACGAAGAAGGCGCTGGCCCTGGGCCTGCGTCCGATCGTCGTCGTGAACAAGGTCGACAAGCCGGGCGCCAACCCCGACAAGGTCATCAACGCCGCCTTCGACCTGTTCGACAAGCTCGGCGCCACCGACGAACAGCTGGACTTCCCGGTGGTCTACGCCTCCGGCATCAACGGCTGGTCCTCGCTGGAAGAGGGCGCGGCCGGCGAGCAGTGGGGCCCCGACATGTCGGCCCTGTTCGACACCATCCTCAAGCACGTGCCCCCGCACGAAGGCGACGAGAGCGCGCCGCTGCAGCTGCAGATCTCCGCGCTGGACTACTCCAGCTTCGTGGGGCGCATCGGCGTGGGCCGCGTCAACCAGGGCACGATCAAGCCATCCACGGACGTGCTGGTGATGGAAGGCCCGGACGGCAAGCAGGTCAAGGGCCGCGTCAACCAGGTCCTGACCTTCGAAGGCCTGACCCGCGTGCAGGTGAAGGAAGCCGGCCCCGGCGACATCGTGCTGATCAACGGCATCGAGGAAATCGGCATCGGCGTGACCGTGACCGACCCCGCCAATCCGCAGCCGCTGCCCATGCTGAAGGTGGACGAGCCGACGCTGACCATGAACTTCTGCGTCAACACCTCGCCGCTGGCGGGCCGTGAAGGCAAGTTCGTGACCAGCCGCCAGATCTGGGACCGCCTGCAGAAGGAACTGCAGTCCAACGTGGCGCTGCGCGTCAGCGAGACCGACGAGGAAGGCGTGTTCGAAGTGATGGGCCGCGGTGAACTGCACCTGACCATCCTGGTGGAGAACATGCGCCGCGAAGGCTACGAGCTGGCCGTGTCCAAGCCGCGCGTGGTGTTCAAGAACATCGACGGCGTCAAGAGCGAGCCGATCGAGCTGGTGACGGCCGACATCGAGGAGCAGCACCAGGGCGGCGTGATGCAGGCCCTGGGCGAGCGCAAGGGCGAGCTGGTGAACATGGAGCCGGACGGCCGCGGCCGCGTGCGCCTGGAATACCGCATTCCGGCGCGCGGCCTGATCGGCTTCAGCAACGAGTTCCTGAACCTGACCCGCGGCTCCGGCCTGATCTCGAACATCTTCGACGGTTACGAGGGCTACAAGGGCGAGATCGCCAGCCGCAAGAACGGCGTGCTGATCTCCATGGACGACGGCGAGATCTTCACCTATGCCCTCGGCAAGCTGGACGACCGCGGCCGCATGTTCGTGAAGGCGAACGACCCGGTGTACGAAGGCATGATCGTCGGCGTGCACAACCGCGACAACGACCTGATCGTGAACGCGACGCGCACCAAGCAGCTGACCAACTTCCGCGTGTCCGGCAAGGAAGACGCGATCAAGGTCACGCCGCCGATCGACCTGACGCTGGAATACGGCGTGGAGTTCATCGAGGACGACGAACTGGTGGAAATCACCCCGAAGTCCATCCGCCTGCGCAAGCGCTTCCTCAAGGAGCACGAGCGCAAGCGGGCGCTGCGCGAAGCGGCTTGAACGAAGCCGCGTAAGATCGAAGGCGGGCCCGGCGGCCCGCCTTTTTTTCGTCCGCAAGAACAAGAACGATGAGACTCACCCACACCCAGGCAGTCTTCGGCATGGTCGCGGTCACCCTCATGTGGTCGATCGCGGGCGTCATCACCCGGCAGCTGGAACACGCGCGCAGCTTCGAGGTGACCTTCTGGCGCAGCTTCTTCACCGTGCTGTCGCTGCTGGTGATCCTGCCCTTCTTCCAGGGCCGCGCCGTGTTCACGAAGATCCGCCATGGCGGCTGGGCGCTGTGGCTGTCCGGCCTGTGCTGGTCGGTGATGTTCACGGCCTTCATGGTGGCGCTCACCTTGACCAGCGTGGCCAACGTGCTGGTGACCATGGCGCTGGGCCCGTTCCTCACCGCGCTGATCTCGCGCGCCTTCATCGGCAACCGCATCCCGGCGCGCACCTGGGCGGCCATCCTCGTGGCGGGCGCGGGCATCGCCTGGATGTACGGCACGCAGATCCGGCAAGGCCATCTCGCCGGGACCGTGGTGGCCCTGTTCGTGCCCCTGGCCTCCGGCGTGAACTGGACCGTCACGCAGCGCTCCTCGGCGCAGGGCCACCAGGTCGACCTGGTGCCGGCGGTGCTGGTCGGCGCCGCCATCAGCGCGGTGGTCACGCTGCCGCTGGCCATGCCATTCCATGCCTCCGCGCACGACATCGGCCTGCTCGCCTTGCTGGGGCTGGTGCAGCTGGCCATCCCGTGCGTGCTGGCCGTGCTCTGCGCCCGGGTGTTGAAGGCACCGGAGATTGCCCTGCTTGCCTTGCTGGAAGTGATTTTCGGGATCATCCTCGCCTGGATCGGCGCCGACGAGATCCCGAGCGAGGCGGTGCTGACCGGCGGCGCGCTGGTCATAGGCGCGCTGGTCGCCAACGAGCTGGCAGGGTGGAGGGCAAGGGCATGAGCGAAATCGTTGCGGAAATCCGGGGCACCGCAGGCCTCGTCACGCTGAACCGTCCGAAGGCGCTGAACGCCTTGTCGCTGGACATGATCCGCGCGCTCACGGCCACCTTGCTGGCCTGGGCCGAAGACCCGCGCGTGCACCGCGTGGCCGTGCGCGGCATGGGGCGCGAAGGCCCCTTCGGCGCCTTCTGCGCCGGCGGCGACATCCGCTTCTTCCACCAGGCCGTGCTGGCCGGCGACCCGCGGCTGGAGGACTTCTTCACCGAGGAATACACCCTCAACCACCTGATCCACGGCTATCCCAAGCCCTACGTCGTCTTCATGGACGGCGTGGTGATGGGCGGCGGCATGGGCATCTCGGCGCACGGCAGCGACGACAGCCTGCGCATCGCCACCGAGCGCACGAAGATGGCCATGCCCGAGACCGCCATCGGCCTGTTCCCGGACGTGGGAGGCGGCTGGTTCCTGGCGCGTTGCCCGGGCCGCATGGGGGAGTACCTGGCGCTCACGGGGCAGGTGATCGGCGGCGGCGACGCGGTGGCCGCGCGCCTGGCCGACGGCGTGCTGGTGTCCAGCGAACTGCCGGCGGCCTGGGAAGCGCTGGCCCATGCGGACAGTTTCGAGCTGCTGCGCGAGCGCCTGCGGGACGCGCCTTCGGTCGCGCGTCCGCTGGCCAGCCAGCGCGCCGACATCGACCGCTACTTCGGCCTGGCGACCGTGCAGGACATCGTGCAGGGCCTGGAAGCCGACGGCTCGGCCTGGGCCACGGAGACCGCCGCCTTGCTGCGCAAGCGTTCGCCGCTGATGCTGCACGTGACGCTGGAGCATGTGCGCCGCGCGCGCCACATGACGCTGGTGTCGGACCTGCGCATGGAGCGCGAGATGGTGCGCAACTGTTTCCAGCTGCGCCCCGGCACCGCGGGCGAGACCATGGAAGGCATCCGGGCCCTGGCGGTCGACAAGGACCATGCGCCGCGCTGGAATCCGCCGCGCATCGAGGACGTCACGCAGGAGATGGTGCAGGCGTTTTTCGCCAGCCCCTGGCCGGCGCATGCGCACCCCTTGCACGACCTGCGTTAGAGCTGCTTGTAGACGTTCTCCGCGAGAACCAGCATCCCCGACTTCGGCGCCTTGCCGGTCAGCGCATAGCCGAAGCCCTGGTCCACCCAGTAGAAGCTGTTGACGCCGCCTTCGCTGGTGAAGCGGAAAGCCGTCTCGCCGTTGCTGCCGGCCTTGGGGTCGATGGCGCCGACGTACAGCGTGATGCGTTCGCCGCGCGCGTTCTGGTACATGAACTGCGCGCGCGCGCCCTGGTCGCCGGGCAGCAGGCGGCCGCCGACCAGCTCGTAGCCTTGCTCGGTGAGGTTGGGCACCTTCAGCGGCCGGTTCAGGCGCTTGGACAGCCACTGCACCAGGTGCTGCTGCTGCGCCGCCTCCACTTCCACCGGGTGCCGCACTTCCGGGCTGTAGACCGTGAACGCCATCTGGGCCTGGCGCGCGAATTCGGCGGGGCCGCGGCCACGCGCGATGCCGAAGCCCATGCCGTCGTGCCACGACTGCCATTGCATGTTGCCGCCCCAGCCCAGGCCGAAGGCCAGCAGCAGGGCGGCCGCCATGCCGCCCCAGCGGGCCCAGCGGTTCACGCGGCTGCTGCGGTGGTGCAGCTGCTGCGCGGCGTGCAGCAGCGGGACGGGCACGGGTTCGTCCGCGACCTCGCCGTACAGCGCCTGCAGCATCGCCTTCTGCTCCTGCCAGGCGCGCACGGTGCGGGCCGCCTCGGGATCCGCGTCCAGGCGGGCCTGCACCTGTGCGCGCTCGTCCGGCGCGAGCCGGCCGTCGACGAAGGCATGGAGCTTCGCCTCGTCCCGCAGCAGGTTGTTGTCTTGGTTCATGGTTTCACTTCAGCCGCCGCAGCGGCACGGCTCCCGCGGGACGCGCGCCTTCCATCAGCTCGCGCAGCCGGCTGCGGGCGCGCGACAGCCGCGACATCACGGTGCCCACCGGCACCCCGGTGATGCGCGCCACGTCCTCGTAGCCCAGGTCCTGCAAGGTCACCAGCAGCAGCACTTCGCGCTGCTCCTCGGGCAGCCGCAGCAGGCAGCGCTGCAGGTCCAGCGCCTGCTCGGTGCCTCCCGCCGGCGCCACCAGTTCGTTCGCCACGTCGTCGACATCGACCCGCTGGCCCTGCTGCCGCAGCGCGCGGCGGGCGCCGTCGACGAACAGGTTGTGCATCAGCGTGAACAGCCAGGCGCGCAGGTCGCTGCCGGCCGCCCACAGGCTCCAGCGCTCGCAGGCGCGCTCCAGCGTGTCCTGCACGAGGTCGTCCGCGCTCCAGCTGTCGCCCACCAGCGCCCGCGCGTAGCGGCGCAGGTCGGGGATGTGGCGCACGAGGCCCTCGGAAGCGGGAGTCATGGGCGCGCAGGCTACCTCAGATCGCTGCTGCGCGAAACCGGGGCGTCCGGCCAGACCGCGCGGAAAGCGGCGTCGACGCGCACCATCTCACGCCGTGCATGGGCCTCGCCGCCGGCCGCGGCCAACGCCTGCGCGAGCGGCATGCGCAGGTGCCAGAGCCCATGCAGGTCCTTGCACGAACGCACCAGGACGACCAGGCGGGCCGCGGCGAAGCCGGGTGTGGCTTGGGCCACGGCGCGCATCGCCTCGCGCACGGGGTCCAGTTCGCTGCCCGCGGGATGTGCCGCCACCGGCTGGGCGTACCAAGGCCAGGAGCTGAGGGCGGCTTCCAGCAGGCGCAGGCGCCGCCCGAGCGAGAGAGAGCGCATGCCGCGCCGCCTCAGGGCCGGGCGATGTGCCAGGCGTTGTTGAAGCCGTCGCCGGTGCGGTCGCCGGCCTTGGCGTCCTTGGACCAGTAGTAGACCGGCTTGCCGCGGAAAGCCCACTGGCGGCTGCCGTCGTCGCGGGCGACGATGGTCCATTCGCCCGCGGCCTGGTCGCCCGCGTTGGCCATCAGCGGCGGCCAGTTGGCGGCGCAGGGGCCGTTGCAGGCCGATTTGCCGGCGCCCATGGCGTCGCGGTCGAAGGTGTAGAGGGTCATGCCATTGGGGCCGACCCAGGCGCCGTCGGCCACCTTGGCCGGCGCGCTGGACATGCCCATGGCGGACTGCATGGACTCGCAGCCGGCGAGCAGGGCGGAGGCCGCGACCGCGGCGGCCAGCGTGAGGGAGGCAAGTTTCTTCATCGCGTTCTCCAGGTGGTTTCCTGGATGAACGACGCGGTGGGGCGGTTTATTCCACCGGCCCCCGGATTTTTCTAGCGGTGCCGCTCCTTCATGGCGCGCTCCACCTCGCGCTTGCCTTCGCGGTCCTTGATGGTGCTGCGCTTGTCGTGTTCGGCCTTGCCCTTGGCCAGCGCGATTTCGGCCTTGACCTTGCCTTCCTTCCAGTACAACTGGAGGGCGACCAGGGTGTGGCCCTTCTGCTCCACCTTGCCGATGAGGCGACGGATCTCGTCCTTCTTCATCAGCAGCTTCTTGCTGCGGACCGAGTCCGGCCGCACGTGGGTGGAGGCAGTGAGCAGGGGATTGATCTGGCAGCCGATCAGGAACAGCTCGCCGCTGCGGATGACGACGTAGCCGTCGGTGAGCTGGACCTTCCCCTCGCGCAGGGCCTTCACCTCCCAGCCTTCCAGGACGATGCCGGCCTCGTACCTCTCCTCGAAGAAGTAGTTGTAGGCCGCCTTCTTGTTATCGGCGATCCGGCGGGGAGTTTCTTTCTTTGTCGACATGCACTGACAGGTTGGGTTACGGCACGCTCTCTACAATGCCGCCGGGTCCCGCATTCTATGAAAACCATCCACAAGAACGTCCTCATCTGGTACAGCGCCGAGGAGATGTTCGCGCTGGTCACCGACGTGGCGAAATATCCCGAGTTCCTGCCCTGGTGCGATCGCGCCTCCGTGCTGGCGATCGAGCCGGACGGCATGAAGGCGGAAGTCGGCATCGCTTTCGCCGGCATCCGCCAGACTTTCACCACCCGCAACACGCACGTGCCCGCACGCGAAGTGCGCATGAAGCTGGTGGACGGCCCGTTCTCCAACCTGGACGGCTGCTGGAAGTTCCAGGCGCTGGGGCAGGGCGACCAGCGCGCCTGCAAGGTGTCGCTGGAACTTCGCTACAGCTTCAAGAGCACCGCGCTGGCGGCCGTGGTCGGCCCCGTGTTCGACAAGATCGCGGGCAGCCTGGTCGACGCCTTCGTCAAGCGCGCCGAACAGGTGTACGGCACGGCATGATCCGCGTGGTCGTTGCCTGTTCGCCGGCGCCGCGCCAAGTGCTGGAGTGGCCGCTGGAACTGCCGGAAGGCGCAACGGTGAGGGATGCGCTGCAGGCCTGCCCGCAGCTGGCCGCCGATGGCGCGGAAGTCGGTGTCTGGGGCCGCAAGGCCAGCCCGGACGCGCAGCTGCGCGAAGGCGACCGGGTGGAGATCTACCGCGGCCTGCTGGTGGATCCCAAGGTCGCGCGCCGCGAGCGTTTCCAGAAGCAGGGCGCGCGGGCCGCGGGCCTGTTCGCGAAGCGCAGGCCCGGGGCGAAGCCGGGATACTAGCCGCTCAGTGGCAGTCGGTGGCGATGATGCCGTCGAGCCGCTTCATCTCGCGCGCACGTTCCTCGTCGTTGAGGTATTCGCGCTCGCCCTTGTCGTTGGTGCGCACCACGCGGGTGCCGGATTCGTAGGTGGCCTTGCCGGACTTGGCACGGGCGCAGTTGTCCGACTTCGCCTGGGCGACCTTCTCCTCGTCGCCCTTCTTCTTGGCGGCGGCGGCGGCATCGCCTTCCTTCTTCTTCGCTTCCAGGTCCTTGTCCTTGCCCGTGGGCGTGGCGGCCGTCGCGGCGGCAACCGGGGCGGCGTCGGCGGCCGGGGCGCGCTGGCCGGCCTGCTTCAGGATGCGGTTGGGGGCGATTTCCGGCGGCGGCGCCTGGTCGCTGAAGACCTTGCGACCGTCCTTGTCCAGCCAGATCCACTGGGCGGAGGCCAGCAGGGGCGCGGTGCAGAGGAGGGCGGCGAGGACGAGTCGGGTCGCTTTCATGCGCCGCAGTGTAGCTGCCTGTCATCCTTAGGCCTTAGTGCGATTGCCCCAACGTTGCCTGCAAGCCGCGTTCCAGCGTGCACTTTTGCACGCGGGTACAATCCATCTTTTGGAGCTCTGATCAATGCGCCTCCTCGGTAAAGCGCTCACCTTCGACGATGTGTTGCTGGTGCCGGCGTTCTCCCAGGTCCTGCCCAAGGACACGTCCCTCGCGACCCGCCTCTCCCGCAACATCACGCTGAACCTCCCGCTGGTGTCCGCTGCCATGGACACCGTGACCGAGGCCAGGCTGGCCATCGCCATCGCGCAGGAAGGCGGCATCGGCATCGTCCACAAGAACCTGACGCCGCTGCAGCAGGCGGCCGAAGTGGCGCGCGTCAAGCGCTACGAATCCGGCGTGCTGCGCGACCCCGTGGTCATCACCCCGCAGCACACGGTGCGCCAGGTGCTGGCGATGCAGGAGCAGTTCGGCTACTCCGGCTTCCCGGTCATCGACGCCGGCAAGGTGGCGGGCATCGTCACCGGTCGCGACCTGCGCTTCGAGACGCGCTACGACGTCCCGGTCAGCCAGATCATGACCCCGCGCGACAAGCTGATCACGGTGAAGGAGGGCACGAGCCTCGCCGACGCCAAGGCGCTCCTGAACAAGCACAAGCTGGAGCGCGTGCTGGTGGTCAACGACGCCTTCGAGCTGAAGGGCCTGGTCACCGTCAAGGACATCACCAAGCAGACCAGCTTCCCCAACGCCGCGCGAGACGCCAGCGGCCACCTGCGCGTGGGTGCCGCGGTCGGCGTGGGCGAGGGCACCGAGGAGCGCGTGGAAGCGCTGGTGAAGGCCGGCGTCGACGTCATCGTCGTCGACACCGCGCACGGCCACAGCAAGGGCGTGATCGACCGCGTGCGCTGGGTCAAGCAGAACTATCCGCAAGTGGACGTGATCGGCGGCAACATTGCCACCGGCGCGGCCGCGCGCGCGCTGGTGGAAGCCGGCGCCGACGCAGTGAAGGTGGGCATCGGCCCCGGCTCCATCTGCACCACCCGCATCGTGGCCGGCGTGGGCGTGCCGCAGATCATGGCCATCGACAGCGTGGCGACGGCGCTCGCCGGCAGCGGCGTGCCAATGATCGCCGACGGCGGCGTCCGCTTCTCCGGCGACATCGCCAAGGCCATCGCCGCCGGCGCCAACACCGTGATGATGGGCGGCATGTTCGCCGGCACCGAAGAGGCGCCGGGCGAGATCGTGCTGTACCAGGGCCGCAGCTACAAGAGCTACCGCGGCATGGGCTCCATCGGCGCCATGCAGCAGGGCAGCGCCGACCGCTACTTCCAGGAAGCGACCAGCACCAACCCGAACGCGGACAAGCTGGTGCCCGAGGGCATCGAGGGCCGCGTGCCCTACAAGGGCTCGCTGGTCAGCATCGTGTACCAGCTGGCGGGCGGCGTGCGCGCCGCCATGGGCTACTGCGGTTGCGCCAGCATCGACGAGATGCGCGCCAAGGCCGAATTCGTGGAGATCACTTCCGCCGGCATGCGCGAAAGCCACGTGCACGACGTGCAGATCACCAAGGAAGCGCCGAACTACCGCGCGGACTGAGTTCCCCGCGGTTTCCAGGTAAAAAGGCCAGAATTTTCTGGCCTTTTTTCTTTTGCCGCCTTAAAATCTGGTCCGACTTCCCCAATTCAGACCAGAAGCTCATGCAAACGGTCCCCATCCACCAGGCCAAGAGCCAGCTTTCCGAACTGATCCGCGCTGTGGAGCAGGGCGAGGAAGTCGTGCTGACGCGGCACGGCAAGCGGGTGATCCGCCTGATCAAGGAGCCGGAAACCGAGCAACCGAGCATCGAGGGGCGCCGCCAGGCGATCGTCGCCGAACTCGCGGCGCTGCGCGCCAAGGTGGGCGCCGGCCCCGGCTTCCAGGAGCTGTGGGAAGAACACAAGCGCGAGCGCGACGAGCGCGGCGACGCCTGGACCGACGAACCGAAGGCGAGCCGTGCTGGTCGTTGACGCCTCCGCCTTCGCGAGCTGGGCTTTTCCCGACGAGACCGGCGACAAGGTCTCCCAGGCGCTGATCCGCGTCATGACCGAGGAAGAGAGCGCGACCAGCGCCTCCATCTTCCCGCTGGAAGCGCTGCACGCGGCCGGCAAGGCGCTGGCCCGCGGCCGCTTCACGCCCAGCGTGCACCAGCACGTGCTGCGGTTGCTGGCGCGCCTGCCGGTGACGCTGGCGCCGACGCGCGTTTCGCCGCTGGAGTTCTGGACCTGGTGCCAGTCGCTGGAACTGAAACCGTATGACGCCGCGTACCTGAAGGTCGCGGTCGACCTCAAGGCGCCCCTGGTCACCATGGACCAGGCCCTGCGCCGCGCCTGCCTGAAGCTGGACCACCCGCACATCACCGATCTCCCCTGACCATGCAACACGACAAGATCCTCATCCTCGACTTCGGCTCCCAGGTGACGCAGCTGATCGCGCGCCGGGTGCGCGAGGCCCATGTCTATTCCGAGGTGCATCCCTGCGACGTCGGTGACGACTGGGTGCGCCAGTACGCGGCCGACGGCAAGCTGAAGGGCGTCATCCTCTCCGGCAGCCATGCCAGCGTGTACGAGGAGAGCACCGACCGCGCGCCGCAGGCCGTGTTCGAACTCGGCGTGCCGGTGCTGGGCATCTGCTACGGCATGCAGACGATGGCGCAGCAGCTCGGTGGCAAGGTGGAAGCCGGCCACAAGCGCGAGTTCGGCTTCGCCTCCGTGCGCGCCCGCGGCCACACCGCGCTGCTGAAGGACATCGCCGACCGCACGACGGCGGACGGCCACGGCATGCTGGACGTGTGGATGTCGCACGGCGACAAGGTGGTCGAGATGCCGCCCGGCTTCAAGCTGATGGCGTCCACCGACAGCTGCCCGATCGCCGGCATGGCCGACGAGGAACGCGGCTTCTACGCCGTGCAGTTCCACCCCGAAGTCACGCACACAGTGCAGGGTCACGTCATCCTCGAGCGCTTCGTCCGCGAAATCGCCAAGGCGAAGCCGGACTGGGTGATGCGCGACCACATCGCCGAAGCGGTGGATTCCATTCGCAAGCAAGTCGGCGACGAGGAGGTGATCCTCGGCCTGTCCGGCGGCGTCGATTCCTCGGTGGCCGCGGCGCTGATCCACCGCGCCATCGGCGACCAGCTCACCTGCGTGTTCGTCGACCACGGCCTGCTGCGCCTGAACGAGGGCGACATGGTGATGGACATGTTCGAGGGCAAGCTGCACGCGAAGGTGATCCGCGTCGATGCCAGCGAGCTGTTCCTCGGCAAGCTGCACGGCGTCAGCGACCCCGAGCAGAAGCGCAAGATCATCGGCGGCCTGTTCGTCGACGTCTTCAAGGCCGAAGCCGCCAAGCTCAAGGCGTCCGGCGCCGGCCACAAGGGCGCGACCTTCCTGGCCCAGGGCACGATCTACCCGGACGTCATCGAGTCGGGCGGCGCCAAGAGCAAGAAGGCCGTCACCATCAAGAGCCACCACAACGTGGGCGGCCTGCCGGAGCAGCTGGGGCTGAAGCTGCTGGAGCCGCTGCGCGACCTGTTCAAGGACGAAGTGCGCGAGCTGGGCGTGGCGCTGGGCCTGCCGCCGGAGATGGTGTACCGCCATCCTTTCCCGGGCCCCGGCCTGGGCGTGCGCATCCTCGGCGAAGTGAAGAAGGAATACGCGGACCTGCTGCGCCGCGCCGATGCCATCTTCATCGAGGAACTCCGCAACTTCCGCGACGAGAAGAGCGGCAAGACCTGGTACGACCTGACGTCGCAGGCTTTCACGGTGTTCCTGCCGGTGAAGAGCGTGGGCGTCATGGGCGACGGCCGCACCTACGACTACGTGGTGGCGCTGCGCGCGGTGCAGACCAGCGACTTCATGACGGCGGACTGGGCCGAGCTGCCCTATGCGCTGCTGAAGAAGGTGTCCAGCCGCATCATCAACGAGGTGCGCGGCATCAACCGCGTGACCTACGACGTCAGCAGCAAGCCGCCGGCGACCATCGAGTGGGAGTGAACGGGGTCCGGCGGTGAGCCTGGCCGAAACCCACCTGCGCCGGGTCCTCGCGGCGATGGCGGGGCCGGCGGCGCGCCCGCGCGCGGACCAGGTCGCGGCCGTGGCGGCGCTCGTCGAGCAACAAGCGCGGGTGCTCGTCGTGCAGGCCACCGGCTGGGGCAAGTCGGCGGTGTACTGGGCGGCGACGTCCGCCCTGCGCGCCGCGGGCAAGGGGCCCACGCTGATCGTCTCGCCGCTGCTGGCCCTGATGCGCGACCAGGTCGCCGCGGCGGCGCAGGCCGGGCTTCGCGCAGCGACGGTCAACTCCACCAACCTCGAGGACTGGGACCAGGTCTTCGACGACATCGCCGCCGACCGCCTGGACGTGCTGCTGGTCTCGCCCGAGCGGCTGGGCAACGCGGGTTTTGCGCGGCGCCTGCCCGGCTTGCTAGGCGCCGCCGGGCTGGTTGTGATCGACGAAGCCCATTGCATCTCGGACTGGGGCTTCGATTTCCGCCCCGATTACCAGCGCCTGGCGAAGACGCTGCTCGGAATCGGCGCCGGCACGCCGGTGCTCGCCACCACCGCGACGGCCAACCAACGGGTCACGCAGGACATCGCCCGCCAGCTCGGCCCGCAGGCGCTGACATTCCGCGGCTCGCTCGCGCGTTCGTCCCTGCGCCTGGCCGTGGTGCCCGGGCTGGGCTCGCTGCAACGCTATGCCTGGGTGGCCGACGCGCTGGACACCTTTCCCGGTTCCGGCATCGTTTACGCGCTGACCGTCGCCGAAACCGAAAGGTTGGCCGGCTTCCTGAAATCCTGCGGGTTCGAGGTGGCGGCCTACCACGGAGGGCTCGAGGCGAACGTGCGGCAGGACGTCGAGGATGCCTTGCGCCGCAATGCGCTGAAGGCCGTGGTGGCGACTTCGGCGCTGGGCATGGGCTACGACAAGCCGGATCTCGCTTTCTGCATCCACGTCGGCTCGCCGTCGTCCCCCGTCGCCTACTACCAGCAGGTCGGCCGCGCGGGCCGGGCGCTGGACGATGCGGTGGCCGTGCTGCTGCCGGCCGAGACCGACGAACAGATCTGGGCCTATTTCGCGACCGCCGGCGTGCCCGATGAACAGCGCGTAGCCAAGGTCCTCGCCGCCCTGGGGCAGAAGCCGCAGGGCCTGGTGGAACTGGAGAACGCCACTGCGATCCGGCGCGGACGCCTCGAGGGGCTGCTGAAGATCCTGGCGGTGGACGAGGTGGTGCAGCGCGAAGGCTCGGCCTGGGCGTTGACCGGCAAGACCTGGACTTACGACGCCGCGCGCTGGCAGGCGCTGGCGCAGGTCCGCGAGCGCGAGGCGGGCCTGATGCGTGCATTCGCCGCGGGGCAGGGCTGCCTGATGCGCTTCCTGCAGGAAGCGCTGGACGACCCCGATCCGCGCGACTGCGGACGCTGCAGCGTGTGCACCGGCAGGCTTCCTGCACCGGGCGCGATGCCCGCGGCGGAGCGGGTCGAGGCAGCCCGCGTGTTTGCGCGTGGCCAGGACGTGGTCATCGAGCCGCGCAAACTGTGGCCGGCGGGCGGCCCGCGCAAGGGCCGCATCGCGGGCTGCAGCGAAGGCCGCGCCCTGGCCTTTGCCAACGAACCCGGCTGGGCCGAGGAACTGCTGCGCGTGTTCGCCGCGCCGGACGGGCCAGCGCCCGCGGAACTGCTGGACGGCGTCGTCGGCGTGCTCGGTCGCTGGCGGCGCAACTGGCCGACCAGGCCGGTCGCCGTGGTGCCCATGCCCTCGGCGCAGCATCCGCAACTGGTCCGCTCGGTGGCGTCGCATGTGGCCTCGGTGGGCCGGTTGCCGGTCGCCGATGTCTTGCGCCTGGCGGGCCCTGCGCCGAACGCCGACCTGGCGTCGGGCGCGACGGTCGCGGCGCTGAACAAGGCCCTGGTGTTGGCGCCCGGGGCCGAAGTACCGGCCGGGCCGCTGCTGCTGGTCGACGCCAGCTATCGCAGCGGCTGGGCGATGACCGTGGCGGCGGCGCTGTTGCGCGAAGCGGGCGCCGCTGCGGTGCTGCCGCTGGTGTTGCACCAACTCCCTTGAAGATTGAACGGACTCCATGAAGAAATTCCTCACCGTCCCCTACGCGGAAAAGGACGAAGCGAAGTCGCTCGGTGCGCGCTGGGACCCGACCCGCAAGCGCTGGTACGTGCAGGACAAGGACCTCGCGCCTTTCGCGCGGTGGCTGAACGAGGATGGCGCGGCGCCGGCGCCGGCGGCGGCGCCGGCGTCGGCTCCGGCCCGGGCACCGCGGACGGGCCCGAAGGAGCCGCCCGCGCACTGCGGCTGCGACGTGCTGCCCTGGGAGCCCTGCGTCCACACCCGCCTGGCACCGACGAACGGCGCGTGATCGCACCGGGGGCACAATCGCGCCATGTACCAGCCGCCGCAGTTCAAAACGGACGATCCAGCCATCGCCGCGGAGCTGATGCGGCGCTACCCGTTCGCCAGCCAGGTCACGACCGACGACGCGGGCTTCCCCTTCGTCACGCACCTGCCGCTGCACCTGGAAGAGAAGGGCAGCGGCTTCGTGCTGTGGGGCCACTGCGCCAAGCCCAACCCGCAATGGCGCCACCTGCAGGCGCGGCCGCAGGCGCTGGCGACCTTCCTGGGCCCGCACGCCTACCTGTCGCCCTCGGTCTACCCGGACCGGCAGCGCGTGCCGACCTGGAACTACCTGGCCGTGCACTGCAAGGTCCGCGCGCGGCTGGTGGAAGACGCCGCGGGCAAGGATGCGCTGCTGAAGAAGCTGATCGGCGACCACGAGCCACCTTACGCGCAGCAGTGGAAGAGCCTGGGCGAAGAGTTCCAGCAGAAGATGCTGGCCGGCATCGTCGGCTTCGAGCTGGCGGTGGAGGAATGGTCCTGCAAGCTGAAACTGAACCAGCACCGCCCTGAGGCGCACGCGCGCATGCGCGAGGGCTACGGCGCGGGCGGCGAGCAGGAAAAGGAACTGGCCGCCTGGATGCAGCGGCTCGGCATGGAGGGGAAGTGATGCGTGCAGTGTTTACCGTCGTGAGCCTGGTCGTGGTGCTGGCGATCGTGGGCGTGTTGGCGAAGAAGCAGCTGACGGCAGGCGTGGCGCCTCCGGTGGCGGGCGCAGCGCCCGGCACCACCGCCACGCCGCAGCAGCAGGTGCAGCAATTCCAGAAGGCGGTGGAAGGCGCGATGCAGACCCCGCGCCCCATGCCCGACGAATCCAAGTGAGCGAAGCGGCCGCCGGCGACGCTGCCTGCATGCGCGAGGCGCTGGCGCAGGCCCGCCTGGCGCTGGCGGCGGGCGAAGTGCCGGTGGGTGCGGTGGTGGTGCGCGATGGCGCGGTCATCGGCCGCGGCCACAACCATCCGGTGGGTGCGCACGACCCGACGGCCCACGCCGAAATCCAGGCGCTGCGCGAGGCCGCGGCGCACCTGGGCAACTATCGCCTCGACGGCTGCGAGCTGTTCGTGACCCTGGAGCCCTGCGCCATGTGCAGCGGCGCCATGCTGCACGCGCGCGTGCAGCGCGTGGTCTACGGCGCGCCCGATCCCAAGACTGGCGTCGCCGGTTCCGTGCTGGACCTGTTCGCCGAATCACGCCTCAATCACCAGACGCAGGTGCAGGGCGGCGTGCTGGCCGAGGACTGCAGTGCGCTGCTGTCGGACTTCTTCCGCCAGCGCCGGCAGGAAGCTCGCGCGATTGCGCAGCCGCTGCGCGACGACGCCTTGCGCACGCCGGAAGCCCGCTTCCAGGACCTTCCGGGCTATCCCTGGGCCCCGCGTTACCTGAACGACCTGCCGGCGCTCGCGGGCCTGCGCATGCACTACCTGGACGAGGGGCCGCGTGACGCGCCCATCACTTGGCTGTGCCTGCATGGCAACCCGTCCTGGAGCTACGTCTATCGCAGGATGATCCCGGTGTTCCTGGGCGCGGGCGGCCGGGTGGTGGCGCCGGACCTGCCTGGCTTCGGCCGCAGCGACAAGCCCAAGCGCGAGTCCGCGCACGGCTTCGGCTGGCACCGGCAGGTGCTGCTGGAGTTCGCGCAGCGGCTGGACCTGCGCAACGTCGTGCTGGTGGTGCAGGACTGGGGCGGCTTGCTGGGCCTGACCCTGCCGATGGCGGAGCCGGACCGCTACCGCGGCCTGCTGGTGATGAACACCACGCTGGGCACGGGCGACGCGCCGCTCAGCCCCGGCTTCCTCGCGTGGCGCGAGATGTGCGCGAAGAACCCGAACTTCGACGTCGCGCGCCTGTTCGCGCGCGGCAACCCGCAGATGAGCGCGGCCGAATGCGCGGCCTACGATGCGCCGTTTCCCGATGCCGGCCACCGCGCCGCGCTGCGCGCCTTCCCGCCCATGGTGCCGGACCGGCCCGATGCCGACGGCGCCGCGCTCTCGCGCGAGGCGCGCGAGTTCCTGCGAACGCAGTGGGCCGGCCGCAGCTTCATGGCCGTCGGCGCCATGGACCCGGTGCTGGGCGTGCACGTGATGGAAGCGCTGCGCGCGCAGATCCGCGGCTGCCCCGAACCGATGCTGCTGCCGCAGGCCGGGCACTTCGTGCAGGAGCACGGCGAGGCGGTCGCGCGCGAGGCAGTGGGATACTTCCACCCGTGACCGCAAAAACAATCTACGTCTATTCGCCTTCCAGCGCCGTCCGCAACAAGCAAGCCGTCCGCCGCGGCATCGCGCGGCTCAAGGCGATGGGCCACCAGGTCGAACTGGATCCCGGCGCTTTCTCCACCCACATGCGCTTCGCCGGCGACGACGAGGTGCGGCTGGCCGGCATCGAGCGCGCGGCGGCCAGCGGCGCCGACGTGGCCATCATCACGCGCGGCGGCTACGGCCTGACGCGCCTGCTGCCCCGGCTGCCGTACAAGGCCATCGCCAAGGCGATCGACCGCGAGACGCGCTTCGTCGGCCTCTCCGACTTCACCGCGTTCCAATGCGCGGTGCTGGCCGAAACGGGCCGCGTCACCTGGGCCGGCCCGGCGGTCGGCGAGGATTTCGGCGGCGAGTCCGAGCCGGACGACATCATGCAGGCCTGCTTCGAGGACCTGGTCGAGGAGCAGGGCGAAGGCACCGGCTGGCAGCTGCCCAAGGCCGAAGCCCGCGCCGAACCCTGGCAGGCCAAGGGCGTGCTCTGGGGCAGCAACCTCGCGATGGTTGCCTCCCTGGTGGGGACGCCGTGGCTGCCGCAGGTGAAGAACGGCATCCTGTTCCTGGAGGACGTGAGCGAGCATCCCTATCGCGTCGAGCGCATGCTGACGCAGCTGCTCTATGCGGGCGTGCTGCAGAAGCAGAAGGCGATCATCCTGGGCCACTTCACCAACTGGACGCCGGTGCCGCACGACAAGGGCTACAAGCTGCACACGGTGGTCGAGTGGCTGCGCACGCAGGTGAAGTGCCCGGTGTTCACGGGCCTGCCTTTCGGCCACGTGCCGACGAAGGTGTGCCTGCCGGTGGGCGCCAAGGTGACGCTGGCCGTGGAGGGCCGCGACGCCTTCATCCTATGGGGTCACATGCACTAGCCCATCAAGGGGCTGGGGCGGGAACTGAGGCTGCCGGGCAGCAGCCCGTGGAACATTTCGGTGATTTCGCGGACCTGCTCGCGGGCGGCGGCTTCGCCGTGGATGCTGGCCAGCGCGGCCATCAGGTCACCCCGCAGGTACCAGAGCGCCTGCACGTCGTTGGCATAGCGGATGCGGCGCGTGACGTTGGGGAATTTCTTCGGCCCACCCTCGCCGAGCAGGGCCAGCATGGCCTCGCGGATGTCCTCCGTGCCGCTTTCGAGCGCGGAGTCGCTCGGCCCCACCGGATTTCCGAGGAGGCCGTAGATGCTGGTGCGGATGCTGCCCTTGAACCAACGCATTTTCCGGGGGGTGTCGACAACGACGATCTTTGGTAAGACGGGTTGCAAATTATCCCCAAGCGCGCGGCTTGGCAACGAGGGCCCCGTGCACTAATTGACAAAAGAAAGAACAATCAAATCAAGAACTTGGTTTTGAGACGTGAGGTCGTTTCGAAATCGCGTCTCAATTGAAATCTTTCGTTACTGTTACACGTCGCCCGCGGCGGGCCAGCCTCAGGCCGGCTGGACGCCGCGGACGCTGAGCACCGGCACCGGGGACATCCGGATCACCTGTTCGGCGCCGCTCCCGAGCAGGGCGCGGCTCAGGCCGCGGCGGCCATGCGTGCCCACCACCACCAGGTCGGCGTCCCAGGACTTGGCCTCGTCGGTGACGACGTCGCCGAGCCGGCGGCCCGGGGTGTCGGCCAGCAGGCTGTCGGCCGGCACGCCGGAGGACTTGGCCACTTCCATCGCGTCGGTGAGCACCTTGTTGGCGTAGTCGCGGGCGATCTTCAGCAGGTCGCCGCTGTACTCGTAGCCCGTGAGGTAGGCCAGTTCGTCCAGCGCGTGCAGCACGCGGACCTGGCCGCCGCCTTCGCGCGCCAGTTGCAGGGCGGCCACCAGGGCCCGGGTGGAGGTTTCGCTGCCGTCGACCGGCACGAGGATGCGCTTGTACATGGAGGCTCCTGGGGACGTTGGATGCGCCCATGTTGCGCGCGGCCCCATGTCCCTGTCTTGCGCAAGATCAATCGCCCCGGCTAGGAATTTTCCTAGGCGCCCTAGTCCTGCAACCGGGCCCGAATCGGACTCGGACTAGGGGGCGATTCAGCCGGCGCCGATGGGAAGGAAAGGCGCCGCCGCGCACAGTCTCGCCATGGCTTCCCGCACTGCATCCGTCAAGGTCTACCTGGCCGAAGACTCCGCCGAAATCCGCGCGCGCATCGGCACGCTGCTGGCGGCGGAGCCGGTGGACATCGTTGGCGAAGGCGCGACCCCGCAGCACTGCATCGCCGGCATCCTGGCCAGCTGCCCGGACGTCGTGGTGCTGGACGTGCAGCTCGAAGGCGGCAGCGGCCTGGAAGTGCTGCAGGCCGTGCGCAGCGCGCAGCCGGAAGTGGCCTTCATCGTCTTCAGCAACAACAGCGCGCCCGCCTACCGCAAGCGTTACCTGGGGGAGGGCGCCTGCTGCTTCCTCGACAAGAGCACCGAATTCGAACAACTCGCGCACGCCGTCGCCCATGCCGGCGGCCGCGCGCTCCACTGATACAGCGAAACGAGGGGAACACCATGGAAGCCGTCACCGCCCGCAGCACCAGCATCCGCATCGTCCCGCGCACCCAGGCCACCCGGGCCCAGGCCGCGCCGGCGCCGCTGAAGACGCTGTGCTCCACCTGCCACCTGCGCGACCTGTGCCTGCCCTGCGGCCTGGGCGGCACGGACGTGGAGCGGCTGGACGGCCTGATGTTCGCGCGCCGCCGGGTCAAGGAAGGCCAGGCGCTGTACCGCGAGGGCGACAAGTTCCAGTTCATCTACGCCGTGCGCAGCGGCACCTTCAAGTCGGGGCTGACCCTGAAGGACGGCCGCGAGCAGGTCACCGGCTTCCAGATGGCCGGCGAGCTGCTCGGGCTCGATGGCCTGGCCAACGGCCAGCACGCCAGCAGCGCCACCGCGCTGGAGGACGCCGAGATCTGCGCCATCCCGTACGCGCACCTGAGCGAACTGGCCGCGAGCAGCACCGACCTGCAGCACGTGATCTCGCGCCTCATGAGCCGCGAGATCGTGCGCGAGCACAGCCTGATGATGCTTCTGGGCAGCATGAACGCCGAGGAGCGGCTGGCCGCCTTCCTGCTGAACATCAGCCAGCGCATGAAAGCGCGCGGCTATTCCGCCAGCGAGTTCCACCTGCGCATGTCGCGCGCCGAGATCGGCAGCTACCTGGGCATGAAGCTGGAGACGGTGAGCCGCACCTTCTCCGCCTTCCAGCACCAGGGCCTGCTCGAAGTGGACAAGAAGCACGTGCGCATCCTGGACCTCGAAGGCCTGACGCGCGCCTTCGAAACCCGGGTGCAGTAAGCCGGCGCCGCGGGCCGGCGATCCAGGCGTAAGCTTCGCCTGCGCGGTGCGGACCGCGGGCGCTGCCGCCAAGGAGGCCATCGATGGACTTCAGGGATTCTGACTGGACCTGGCTGGACAACCAGCGCAGCATCGACCAGGCGGAGCTGGCCCAGACCTGCGGCCTGAGCGCGGCGGAGATCGACGAGCTGGTGGAATACGGCGCGCTCGTTCCCCTGGTGAGCGAGCGTCCGGACGGCCGCCTGTTCAGCGCCGCGGTCGTGCCTTCGCTGCGCGAGGCCGCGCGGCTGCGGGTCGACTTCGACCTCGACCTGTTCACCATGAGCCTGCTGCTTGGCTACCTGCAGCGCATCGTGCAGCTGGAGCAGCAGCTGCGCTCGCTCCACGCCCACGGTCAACATCCCGCCACGCTGCCGCGCGAGGGCCCGACGCCCTGGCGCGAGCCGCACGCGTGAAGCCGCCCGCGGACGGTGCACGCGCCCCGCAAAGGGTGGCGGTCGTCGCGATCCATGGCGTGGCGGACCAGCGGGCGGGCGACACGGCGCGCGCCATCGCCGCGCTGCTGGCCAATGTCAGGGAAGGACAGGCACGCTACACGCAAGGGCCGTGCGACACCTTCCTGGTCCCGGTTCCCGTCCTGCCGCCGATGTTCCAGGGCCCCGAGGCGACCGAGGCGACGGAGGAGGCCATGGCCGGCCGGGCGCGCCGCGTGAAGGCCGTCCACCAGGCGCTGCGCTCCGATTTCCAGCGTGGCGACTGGCGCCTGCCGCAGCACGGCGAAGGCACGCACCCGGCCGCGGCGACGGCGGCGCAGCTGCTGCGCGAGGACGCGGGCATCGCTTTCACGGACTACCTCCTGTACAAGGCGTGGCGCAACCACAGCGAGGATGAGACCTACGAGGCCACCCGGATCAAGCTGCAGCGCGACCCGGGGGCCGGCGGCGTGCGCGAGGTCGACGTGCACGAGATGTACTGGGCGGACCTGTCCCGCCTCTCGGGGGCCATCCCCCGCATCGTGACGGAGCTGTTCGCTCTGCTGTTCCGGCTGTCCCGCCTGGGGCGCGACACCGTGGACCAGGCGGCGCGCGCAGCTGGCCGCGAGACGCGCAGCTGGCGGGCCCTGGCGAGCCTGCAGATCGGGCTGGACTGGGCCTTCTCCGCCATCCTCGCAAATCTTTTCCTGCAGCTGCTGCTGGTCGGCTTCGTCATCGGGGGCCTGGGCGGGATCCGTCCTGCCCTGCCCACGGCCGCCCTCGTGCTGGGGCTGGCCTTGCCCGTGCTGGGCGCCTGGTGGGCCTGCTACCGCGTGGTCCAGGGCTTCTGGTCCAGCGCAGCCTGCATCGCGGGAGCGGCGGCGCTCGCGTGCTTGCTGCTGCGCCTGCCGCCGGTGTGGGTGGTGGGAACGGCCTGGTTCGCGGTCCTGGCGCTGCTGTGCGACTACGGGCTGCGGGTTGCCGAAGTGCGTTTCCCGACGACGCGCCCGGCGGGCCTGCTGCTGGGCGCGTCGACGGCGCTCCTGTTCTTCGGGCACGTGGCCTGGTTCACGCTGGCGCAGGGCGATGCGCTGTTTCGCGTGGACGACTGGCTGCGCGCGGGCATGCGCACGCTGGAATACCTGCTGCTGCTGCTCACCGTGTACTGGTTCGTCGCGGGCTTCGCGCTGCTGGCCTGGGTCTTCACCGGCGAGCTCGCCAGCCGGGGAGGCGCCACGGCGCGCAGCTCGGTGGCCACCGGCCGGCTGGGGCTGTTCGCGTCGCTGGCCGTGTTCGTGACCATCGCGATGGCGACCTGGGCGATGCTGACGGTCGTCGTGGAACTGGGCGCGGCGGGCACGGCGTACGAACCCCTGTTCTTCACCGACAGCTCGCGGCTCGCGGTGGATGGCAAGGCCTTCGTCCACGCCCGCTTCGAGAAGAGCACCGGCACCTTCGCCGTCGTCGGCACCCTGATCCTCGCGCTGCTCGCCTACCTGGTGGGCATGGTGACGCCCAGCGTGCTGGCCGAATTCAAGGCGGACGTGGGACCTGCGCGGGTGCTGGGGCGCTGGCTCAGTGGCGGCTACCGGCATCTCGATACCTTTGTCGCGCTGCTGGTCGCGGCGAGCGCGATCGCCGCGGCGTTGATCGGCATGCTGCTGGTCCTGGCGCCCTTCGTGAGGATTCCGGGCGGCGCAGCGATCGGCAACCAGGTCGTCGCCTTGTCCAACGCCATGCTGAAGCCGCTCGTCTTCAGCACCGCCACGGTCGGCGGCGCGCTCACCCTGTTCGGCGGGGTGCTGTCCAAGTACATGCCTGGCCTGCGCGCGCCGCTCGACGTGGCCCTGGACGTCGACAACCATTTCCGCGAGTTCCCGCGCCGCGCGATCACGCGCGCGCGCATCTTCGCGCGCTACGTGGCCTTGCTGGAGCAGCTGGCGGCGCAGGGCTACGAGCGGGTCGTGATCGTTTCGCACAGCCAGGGAACCATCATCACGACGGAGCTGCTGCGCTACCTGCAGTACCGCGCGAGCAAGGCCGGCGCCGGCGACCGCGCCCGGACGCTCTGGCAGGCGCTGGAAGGCCGCGTGTTCCTGCTGACCGCCGGCTGCCCCTTGCGCCAACTCTATGCCGCGCGCTTCCCGGTCCTTTATGGCTGGGTGCTGGCCGGGCCCACTGCCGCGGACATCGGCGTGCGCCGCTGGACGAATGTCTTCACGTCCGGCGACTACGTGGGCCGGGCGCTCTGGAGCTGGCAGCGGCCCGATGCGTTCGATGGGACCGGCTCACCACCGGCGCCGGGCGCGAAGACGGCGGACCTCTGCATCGGCGCCGGCGCGCACACCCACTACTTCGATCCGGGCCAGTCGCTGGTGGCCCGCTGCATCGAGTCACTGGTCACGGAAGCCGCTTAGGCCGCGAAGCCGGGGTCCGGCAGTGCGCCGAGGATCGCGGGCACGTTGGGTTCACGGGCGGCAAGACGGCCGCCTTGCGCGCGCAGCCACTCTTCCACCAGTTCCCAGACGGGCCGTGTGTGCGCCGTGCGGGCTTCTTCCGCCACCGGCGCCCAGCCCGCCACCTTGTACAGCCGGTCGGCGTCCAGCGGCTGGCCATCCAGGCGCAGGTCGGAAATGCGCTGGCCCATGCCGGCGCCGGGCGTGATCGCGTAGCGCAGGCCGCCCACCCGCACCATGTCGCCGCCTTGCTGGTAGTACGGGTCGGGGTTGAACAGGTTGTCGGCCACGTCTTCCAGCACCGCCTTGATCGTGGCGCCGCTCATCTCGCTGACGGTGGCGTACGAGTAGGTCGTGGCAGTCATGTCCAGCAGCCACTCGCGCGTCAGCGGCTGGCCGGCCAGCAGCGTGCTGCCCCAGCGGAAGCCGGGCGAGAAGGCGATCTGCGCGTCCTGCACCTGCAGCAGCGCGTCCAGCAGCAGCTGGTCGCCGGTGCCGTTGAAATTGCCGCGGCGGTACAGCGTGCCTTCGGGGACGGCCAGCACCTCCGCCAGGCGCGCTTCGTAGGGCGCGCGCACGCCGGCGATCAGGGCCTGCATCTGCGCATCGGCCGGCAGCAGGTTCGCGAACACCGGCAACAGCGTGTAGCGGTAGCCGCGCAGCTGTCCGCCGCGCACGTCGAAGTCCAGCACCCCGAGGAACTTGCCGTTGCAGCCAGCATTGGTGACGACCGTGCGGCCGCCGCGGTTGGAAACCTCGATCGCGAGCGGCAGCGCATCGTGCGTGTGGCCGCCCAGGATGGCGTCGATGCCGCTCACGCGCGAGGCCAGCTTCAGGTCCAGGTCCATGCCGTTGTGCGACAGCAGCACCACCAGCTGTGCGCCCTGGGCCCGCACGGTGTCCACCAGCTTCTGCAGCTCCTGCTCCCGGATGCCGAAGGTCCAGTCGGCCACCAGGTAGCGCGGGTTCGCGATCGGCGTGTAGGGATAGGCCTGGCCGATGATGGCGACGCGCACGCCGTTGATCTCGCGCACCGTGTGGCCGTCGAACACCGGGTCGCCGAAGTCGGCCGTCTTGACGTTGTGGGCCAGGAACTGCAGCGGCCCGAGTTGCCGCTCCACCAGTTCGCGCACGCGCTCCATGCCCAGCGTGAACTCCCAGTGGCCGGTCATGACGTCCACGCCCAGCAGCCTGGCCGCGTCGACCATGTCCTGGCCGCGCGTCCACAGCGCGGTCGCCGAGCCTTGCCAGCTGTCGCCGCCATCGAGCAGCAGCGCGCCCGGGCGGCTGGCCTTGAGCCGCTTCACCAGCGTGGCGAGGTGGGCGAAGCCGCCGCTCTTGCCGTAGCGATCCGCCGCGGCGTCGAAGTCGAGGTGGGTGAGGGCGTGGGCCACGGGCGTGCCGGGCGGGACCTGGCAGGCCTTCAGCAGCTGTTCGCCGACCAGGTGCGGCAGCCGGCCCTTCATGGGCCCGGCGCCCAGGTTGACGCTCGGTTCGCGGAAATGCTGCGGCAGCAGCTGCGCGTGGCTGTCGGTCAGGTGCAGCAGCGAGACGTTGCCGAAGCGCGGCAAGTCATAGAGCACCTCGCCGGCCACCGCCGCATCGGCTTCGGCCCAGCGGCCCAGGCCCATGCCGGCCACCGCGCCGGCGCCCAACAACTGCAGGAACTCGCGCCGGCCCAGGTCCACTCAGGCGACGGTGGCTTCGTCGGTGCGGGTGTCGCCGCGGGTGTCCTTCCAGCTGATCGCCACCTTGTCGCCGGCCTTGGCGTTCTTCAGCGTGAACTGCAGGAAGGGATTGCGCGAGACCGCCGGGCCCCATTCGGCCGTCAGCACGGTCTTGCCGTTGAGGGTGGCCGTCACGTCGGTGATGTGCCAGGCCGGGATGGTGCGGCCGTTCGGGTCCTTGCGCTGGCCCGTTTCCATCTCGTGGTTCATCAGCACGCGCACGACGGCGCCGCTGCCTTGCACCTGCGCGCGGATGCGCATCGGTTCTGCCATGTCTGCTCCCGGTCCTTCAGCCGCCGCAGCCGCCGAGGGTGACCTTGATCTCTTTCTTCGCGAAGTACGCCTTGCCGTCGGCGGCGATCGCCACCGCGTAGACCGGCGAGGTCTCGGCCATCTTCACCCGCGTGGAGAAGTTCGCCTCGACGGCGTCGGTGACGTGGAACGCCGCCGACAGGGTGTTCGGGTTCTTTTCCACCATGAAGGCCAGCAGCTTGATGCCGGGCAGGGGGCTCGCGCCGACCAGGGGCACGACGGCTCCGTTCTCGGCGATCTCCGGTCCCTGCAGGCTCACGTCCTTGCTCTCGGCCAGCGCGCCGCTGCCGCCCAGCGCCTTGACGGCGTCCTGCACGCTGGTGGCCTGGAAGGCGCTCTTGTTGAAGGCGTGGGCCGGGGCGGCGGCGAACAGGCCGCCCGCGCCGGCGACGCCAGCCGCTGCAAGCCCCTGCTTGAGGGCGGCACGGCGTGTCTGCATGCAATTCTCCTGGGTGATGCTGGGCGCATCTTAGCGAGGCACGGGAACCCGGTGGGGCCTGGGGGTTAGCCAGGGCAATGCAGCGGAGCTTGACCTGGCGCAATTGGGCCCGCGGCGCAAGGGCGACCATCGGGGATGACCATGCTGCCCGCGCCGCGTCCCAGCCCCGAGCCGCTCGACCTGCCGCTGAAGGCGGCGCTCGCGCGCTGGGCCCACGGCATCTCGCCAGCCTCGGTGGCGATGGCCTATGCCGACTGGCTGAGCCACATCGCGGTGTCGCCGTCCAAGCAGGCGGAGCTCGCTTCCAGCGCCTTGCGCAACTGGCTCACCTGGCTGCAGGCGGCCGGCGAGGGCTGGAACGGCGACGGTGGCATCGAGGACAAGCGCTTCGCCCCGCCGGAATGGCGCCTGCCGCCCTATGCGGCGCTGGCCCAGGCCTTCCTGCTGTCGCAGCAGTGGTGGGACGAAGCGGCGACGGGCGTGCGCGGCGTGGCCCGCCACCACGAGGAAGTGACGGCCTTCATGGCGCGGCAATGGCTGGACATGCTGTCGCCGTCCAACTTCCCGCTGCTCAACCCGCAGGTGCTGCGCGCGACGGCGGCCAGCAACGGCGCCAACCTCGCCACCGGCTGGTCCAACTGGCTGCGCGATGCAATGGCGGTCTCGGCCGGCGGCCAGCCGCGCGGTGTCGAAGCCTTCCGGCCCGGCGAAGCCGTGGCGCTGACCCCGGGCAAGGTGGTGCACCGCAACCGGTTGATGGAATTGATCCAGTACGAGCCGGCCACGCCCAGCGTGCGCAAGGAGCCGGTGCTGGTGGTGCCGTCCTGGATCATGAAGTTCTACATCCTGGACCTGACGCCCGACGACTCGCTCGTGAAGTACCTCGTGGACCAGGGCCACACGGTGTTCATGGTGTCCTGGCACAACCCGGGCCCGGCCGATCGCGACCTCGGGCTGGACGACTACGTGGAACTGGGCGTGCTCGATGCCCTGCATGCGGTGCAGGCGCTGCGCCCGCACGCGGGCATCCACGCCGCCGGCTACTGCCTGGGCGGCACGCTGCTGGCCATCGCGGCGGCGCTGCTCGGCGCGCGCCACCAGCATCCGCTGAAGACCGTGTCGCTGCTCGCCGCGCAGGTGGATTTCGAGCAGCCCGGCGAGCTGGGCCTGTTCATGGACGAAAGCCAGGTCGCCTTCCTCGAGGACCTGATGGCCGAACGCGGCTACCTCGACGGCCGCGAGATGGCCGGCGCCTTCCAGTTGATCAACTCCAAGGACCTGGTGTGGTCCAAGCTCGTGCACGAATACCTGATGGGCGCGCAGACGCCGATGACGGCGCTGCGGGCCTGGAACGCCGACGCCACCCGCATGCCGGCGCGCATGCACAGCGAATACCTGCGGCGCCTCTACATGGAAAACGAACTGGCCGAAGGCGACTACACGGTGCGCGGCGAGCACGTGAGCCTGGACCGCCTGCGCGTGCCGCTGTTCGTGGCGGCCACCGAGCGGGACCATGTCTCGCCCTGGCGCTCCGTCTATCGCGTGCTGCGCCTGGCGCGGGCGCCGGCGCGCTTCGTGCTCGTCTCCGGCGGCCACAATGCGGGCATCGTCAGCCCGCCCGACGGGCCGGCGGCGCACCAGGAGGCGGGCTACCGCTACGCCGACCACGGCGCCAGCGAGGCGCCGGCCGATGCGCAGCGCTGGTTCGCCGCGGCCAGGGCGGTGCGCGGTTCCTGGTGGACCAACTGGAACCAGTGGCTGCAGGCGCACGGCGACGGCACGCAGCGCGCGCAGGCCGTCACCGCGGTGGCTATCGCGGGCCAGGTGATCGCGGCGCCGGGGACCTACGTCTTCGGGACGTGAAAGATCCGTGCGGCGGCGAAGGCGCCGTCGGTATCGACCAGGTGGGTGGCGCAGCCAAGGAGCTGGCTGTTCATCTCGAAGGCGGCCGCGGCCAGCTGCTGCCAGTAGCGGGTGGCATCTTCGAGGTCGTCGTGCAGCAGCTGCGACTGGGTGGCGATCAGGTCGGCCGGGGCCTTGCGCGCGCGCAGCTGTTCGGCCGCTTCGGCGTGCCGCTCCGCGGCGTGGTGGGCGATCTGCTCCTGCACGCGCCGCATCGCTTCGAAGCCGCGGTACATGGTGCTGGCGCCTTCGACGGCCACGGCCATCTGCTGCCGCCCGAAGTCGAGGGCCCAGTTCCAGCCGGGTGCCGCGTCGGCGGCGGAGAGGACGGACATGCGCGTTCTGTCATTCATCGAAAACTCCCGGGTTGCATGCGGCCTCAGCGCCGTCCGGGCGCGGGCCGCTCGTGAATGGTCTGGCAAGCGGTGCAGTAGGGCGTGGCCGGCAGGGCCATCAGGCGGCGCTCGTCGATGGCCTCGCCGCAGTCCTGGCACAGGCCGTAGCTGCCTTCCTCCATCCGGCGCAGCGCCGACGACACCTGCGACAGCTCGATGGCGGCGTGCGACAGCGCGAGATCGTCGACGGCGGCGCGGCTTTCCTCCGCGGCCACGTCCTTGAAGTCGACCACGTCGGTGGGTTGCTCGTTCTCGCGGGCGTCCGCGGCGGCACGCAGCATCGCGCGCAGCTCCTCCTGGCGCTTCGTCATCTGGGTCAGGAGGCGCAGGGACAGGTCGGGCGAGGCGGTGGCAAGCGACATGATCGTTCCGGCAACAGGCAGGGGCCCATTCTGGGAGTCCATGTTCCGGCGCTTGTTGATCTGGCGCAAGTGGCCACCGAGGGACACCCCTAAGCTCGTTGCAGTTAAGAGGGAGTTGCCCCATGAGCGTGCGCCATCTCGATGCATTGTTCGCGCCCCGGTCCGTGGCCGTCGTCGGCGTCAATGCGCGGCCAGGCAACATCGGCGCGCTCGTGCTGCGCAACCTCAAGCACGGCGGTTTCGCGGGAACGATCCGGGCGGTGGACCGCGTGCGCGGCGAAGTCGAGGGCACCGAAGTGCTCGCGAGCGTGGACGCGCTGGCGGAGCCGCCGGACCTCGCGGTCGTCTGCACGCCGGCGGCCGCGGTGCCCGATGTGATCGCAGAGCTCGGCCGCCGCGGCACGCGTGCGGCCATCGTGCTGTCGGCCGGGCTGAGGCAGCCGAGCGCGGAGCGCGTCGCGACCGCGGAACAGCGCATGCTCGAAGCGGCGCGGCCGCACCTGCTGCGCATCCTCGGGCCCAACTGCATCGGCCTGCTGGTGCCCGGCCTCGGCCTCAATGCGAGCTTCGCGCCGGCACAGGCGTTGGCGGGGTCCATCGCCTTCGTCACGCAATCGGGCGCGCTGGCGACCGCCATGCTGGACTGGGCCAACACGCAAGGCATCGGCTTCTCGCATTTCGTCTCCATGGGTGACAGCGCGGATGTCGACTTCGGCGACGTGCTCGACTACCTGGGCAGCGACGGCAACACGCGCGCCATCCTCATGTACATGGAATCGGTGAAGCACGCGCGCAAGTTCATGTCGGCCGCGCGCGCTGCCGCGCGCAACAAGCCGGTGATCCTGGTGAAGGCCGGCCGTGCCCCCGAAGGCGCGCGCGCCGCGGCCTCGCACACGGGCGCACTGGCCGGCTCCGACCTCGTGTTCGACGCGGCGGTGCGCCGCGCGGGCCTGGTGCGCGTGGACACGCTGGAAGCACTGTTCTCCGCCGCGGCCACGCTGGCCCATCCGACGCCCTGGATCGGCGAGCGGCTCGCCATCGTCACCAATGGCGGCGGCGCCGGCGTGCTGGCCGCCGATGCGCTTGCGCTGGGCCACGGCCCGCTGGCGGCGCTCGCGCCCGAAACGCTGGCGCGCCTCGACGCCGTGCTGCCGGCCGGCTGGCCGCGCGCCAACCCGGTGGACATCCATGGCGACGCGCCGGTGGAACGCTATCACGCCGCATTGCAAGTGCTGCTACAGGCGCACGAGGTCGACGGCGTTCTTTTCATGCATGCGCCCACCGCCGTGGTCGACTCGCTGGCGATCGCCGAAGCGTGCGGGCCGCTGCTGAAGGAAGCGCGCAAGCCGGTGTTGAGTTGCTGGCTCGGCGGCGCCAGCGTGAGGGCGGCGCGCATGCTATTCGGCGCCGAAGGGTTTTCCACCCATTCGACGCCCGAGCAGGCAGTGGACGCGTGGCTGCAGCTGCTGCAATACCACCGCCACCAGGCCGCGCTGCTGCAACTGCCCGATGCGCAGCCTGCCGAACTGCGGCCCGACCGCGCCACTGCCGAAGACATCGTGGCGCGGGCCCGCCGCGACGGCCGCGAATGGCTGGACGAGGCGCAGGCCAAGGCTGTGCTGCAGGCCTACGGCATCGCCACGGTGCCGACCCGCAAGGCGCGCGATGCCGAGGATGCCGTGGCCGCCGCGCACGCGCTGGGCTACCCGGTGGCGCTGAAGGTGATCTCGCCGCAGATCCTGCACAAGTCGGACGTCGGCGGCGTCGCGCTCAACCTCGGCTCGGCCGACGAGGTGCGCTCGGCGGCGGTCCGCATGCGCCAGCGCGTGGCGCGCCTGAGCCCGCAGGCGCAGGTGAGCGGCTTCACGGTGCAGACCATGGCGCAGCGGCCGCGTGCGCACGAACTGATCGCGGGCATCGCGACCGATCCCGTGTTCGGCCCGATCGTGCTGTTCGGCAGCGGCGGCATCGACGTGGAGCTGATGCAGGACCGGGCGCTCGCATTGCCGCCGCTCAATGCGGTGCTGGCCCGTGACCTGGTGGCGCGCACCCGCATCGGGCCGCGGCTGGCTACTGGCTGGCGTGGCCGGGCTCCCGTGAACGAGCCGGCGCTGTTGCGCGCCTTGCAGCAGGTGGCGCAGATCGCCTGCGACCTGCCGGGCGTGGCCGAACTGGACATCAACCCGCTGCTGGCGGATGCCGAAGGCGTGCTCGCGCTCGACGCGCGCATCCGCGTGCGGCCGCAGGACGAGGGCGATGCCAGCCGCCTCGCGCTGCGTCCCTATCCGGCGGAACTGGAGGAGACCGCGAACCTGGGCGGCCAGCAATTGCTGCTGCGGCCTATTCGCCCCGAGGACGGCGAGCGGCTGGCCGAGTTCTATGCGGCGGCCACGCCGAGTGACCTGCGCCTGCGCTTCTTCCTCTCGCGCCGCGAAGTGCCACTGTCCGAACTGGCGCGCTATTGCCAGATCGACTACGAACGCGAGATGACCTTCGTGGCCATTGCCGGCGACGCGATCGCCGGCGAGGTGCGCGCGATCTGCGACCCGGACAACGAGCAGGCCGAATTCGCGATCCAGGTCGCGGGCGGCTGGCAGCGCCGCGGCCTCGGCCGCGTGCTGATGGACAAGCTCGTCGCCTACCTGCGCGGGCGCGGCACGGGCGCGATCGTGGGCGAATGCCTGCAGGAGAACGCCGGGATGGCTGCGCTGGCGCGCAGCGCCGGGTTTTCCGTGAAGACCGGTGCAGACGACGTGTTGCAGCTGCGGTTGACGCTGGCCGCGCCTTCCTGATTCACACCGCCGCCTGCGGCGTGACCTCCACCACCTGCCGCTGCACGCCGCGCAGCAGGCCCAGCGCCGTGCTGCGGCCGATGCGGTCGCGGCCCAGCGCGCGGTGCAGGTGGTCCACTTCGCCGACCGGCTTTTCGTCGATCGTGACGATGCGGTCGCCCGAACGCACGCCGGCGCGGTCGGCCGGCCCGTCGCGCACTACCTCGTCGACGAGGATCGCGCTCTCCAGCGCCAGGCCGTGATGGCGTGCCACGCGGCGCGCGAGCGGCACGGTGTGGGCGGCCAGGCCCAGCCAGGCGCGGCGCACGCTGCCGTTGCGCAGCAGCTCGGTCACCACCCACTGCGCGGTGTTGGACGGCACCGCGAAGCACAGCGACTGCGCGCCGGCGATGATGGCCGTGTTGACGCCGACCACGCGACCGGCCGTGTCCAGCAGCGGCCCGCCCGAGTTGCCGGGGTTGAGGCTCGCGTCCGTCTGGATGACGTTGTCGATGGCGCGGCCCGAGGGCGCGCGCAGGCTGCGGCCCACCGCCGACACCACGCCGGTGGTCACCGTGTGCCCGAAGCCCAGCGGGTTGCCGATGGCGATGGCCACCTGGCCCGGGCGCAGCTTCGCCGAGTCGCCCAGCTCCAGGTGGGGCAGCGCGTGCGCCGAGGCCGTGCGCACCAGTGCGAGGTCGGTGTGCGGATCGATGCCGACCACTTCGCCGGCCGCCTGGGTCTCGTCCTCGAAGCGCACCTGCACGGCAGCCGCGCCTTCGACGACGTGGCAGTTGGTGAGCAGGTAGCCGTCCGGCGTGATCAGGAAGCCGGAGCCGGCGCCGTCGCCGGACTGGCCGTTGCGGCGCGCCTTGCCTTGCACGCGCAGCGACACCACACCGGCACGGGCGTGCTCCAGGACGTCGATGACGGCGCGCGAATACGCGTCGAGCAGTTGCAGGTCGTCGTTTTCGTTCATGGTTTCCTCACAGTCCGACCAGTCCGAGCCGCAGCCCCTGGCGGACGGCTTCGGTGCGTGTCGCCGCGCCGGTCTTCACCAGGATCTGGGCGACGTGGAACTTCGCGGTATGGCTGGAGATGCCCAGCGCCTGGGCGATCTCGCGGTTGGCCAGCCCCTTGGCGAGCAGTTCGAAGACTTCCAGCTCGCGCGGCGTGAGCGGCTCGCTCAGCTCGGGCCCGGCCGCGATCCGGGGCAAGGCCGCGGCGGGATCGGCGACGTGCAGGCCGGCCGCGAGCGCGTGGACCGCTGCCGCGAGTTGGGCTTCGCCGGCATCGAGGTGCAGGTGGCCCTGGGGCGCGCGGCGCGCGGCCGGCGCTGCTTCGCCCAGCCACAACACGGGCAGCGCTTCGGGCGCATCCTGGGCGATGCGGGCCGCGTCCGCGGCCACGGGATCCACCACCACCAGCACTTCGGCCGGCAGGTGCAGCGCCTGTTCCGGCGCAGCGGTCGCCACCGACAGGCCAGGCGTGCGGCGCAGGGCCTCGGCGACGCCTTGCACCGACCACTTCGGCCCGCCGGTGACGACCAGGTTCAGCACCGCGGCGCCTGCTCGCCCACTTCCACGCTCAGTTCCACGGGCGCGCCACCGCGCAGGACCTGCAGGCGCAGGCGGCTGCCGATGCGGTCCGGCGTGAGCAGGTCGCGCAGGTCTTCGATGCTGCCCAGCGTCTTGCCGCCGGCGGCGAGCAGCACGTCGCCCACCAGCAGGCCGGCGCGAGCGGCGGGGCTGTCTTCGCCGACGCCGCAGACCAGCAGGCCCGAGCCAGCCTCGGTGCCGGCCGCTTCGCGCATGGCGCTCGTGAGCGCGACGCCCTGCGCCACGACGCCGAGATGGCCGCGTGCCACGCGCCCATGCGCCAGCAGCTGGTCGACCACCCGGTCGATGGTGGACACGGGCAGCACGACAGCGTGGTGGCGGGCGAGCATCGCGCTGGCCATGCCCAGCACCTGTCCCTGCGCGTCGGCGATCGGTGCGCCCATCAGGCCTGGAAAGAGCCCGCCATCGAGCCGCAGCAGGCGATCCACCGGCGCGCCGCGCCAGGTCCGCCAGGGGCCGGCCACGCAGCCCAGGTAGCCGAAGCTCGCGTGCACGACCCCGGAGGCGTCGCGCCCGGTGGCGAACACGAAGTCCCCGGTGCGCGGAGCGGGATCCAGCCGCCGCTCGGCCGGTTGCAGCTTGGTGTCGACCGAGAGCACGGCGATGTCGGTGCCCGGATCGGTGCCGCGCAAAGTGGCGGGCACGGCCTCGCCATCGGGCAGCACGACGTGCGCGCGGTGGCCGTGGCCCAGGCCGGCGGCGGCAGTGACCACCGTGTCCGCGCGCCATGCGATGCCGGCGCAGGCGCCGCCGCGGCGCACGCGCACGCCGAGCACGGAAGGGGCGACGCGCTCGACGGCATCGGCCGCCGAGGGCGGGAAGGAGAAGTCGTTCATGGAGACACCATCCGGGAGGAGCAATGCCCCCATGGTGCGCAGCGCTCCCCAGGAACGCATCCGCGCATCGGCCAGGCTTCACTCCCCGAACGGCTAGTTGGCGGCGCCCGGCCGCGCTTCAAGCCGCGGTGGGCCGCGCCTCCGGCACCGCGTGCCACCAGCGGTCGAAGAAATGGTGCGCCACGGCGTTGGCCAGCGGCTCGAGGATCGCGTAGGCACTGGCGGCCATCCAGCTGCCGCTGAGCGCATAGCCGACGCCCATCGCCACCACCAGGTGGGTGCCGGCCATCACGCCACCTTGCTTGAGCGTCCGGGCTCGCGCCGAACCGTTCCAGCGGACCTTCTCCAGCCAGTGGCTCGCGCCGGTGTTCACGGCCGGCTCGACGAAGGCCAGCAGGCTGCCGAGGATGAAGGCGCCGGTGAACAGCCAGCCCAGCGCCACCCCGATCGCGAGGTGGATGACGGCGAAGGAAAGGGTCTTGTGGAGGTTGGAGTGACTGCGCAGGCGCATGCTCAAATGATAGGGATTCTCATCTGGCGTCGGGATTGGCAATCCTGATCGCGGCGATTGCGCGTATCCTGGGTCGGTGGAGCTACCGTTGCGGGCCATCGCGAGCGAAGCCGAAGGCTGCATGGACGTCGAGGGCTGCTGCAGCTTCGATGCGCTGGTCGCCTGGGCCCTGCCACGGGGTGTGATGCCGGCCGTCGTGCCACCGTTGAAGAAGGTCACGGTCGGCGGGGCGATCGCCGGTGTCGGCGTGGCGGCCACCTCCTTCCGGCAAGGCCTCGTGCACCACGCCATGCGCGAGCTGGAGGTGCGCTTGCCCGGCGGAGAGGTGGTCACCTGTACGCCTGACAACGCCCATCGCGACCTGTTCTTCGGCTTCCCCAATTCGCACGGCTGCCTCGGGCAGGCGCAGCGCGTGCGGCTCGCCACGCTGCCGGTGCGGCCCTTCGTGCATGTGCGCCATGGCCACTATCGCGACCCGCAGGCCTTCCTGGCGGCGCTCGCGCGCGTCTGCGCGAACGACGCGGACTTCGTCGACGGCATGGCTTTCGGCACTGGCGAATACGTGCTGAGCGCCGCGCGCTTCGCCGACGATGTGCCCTGGCGCAGCAGCTACGGTGTCGAGCCGGCCTACTGGCAGTCGCTGCGCGAGCGCGACGAGGACTACCTGGCCACCGGGGACTGGCTGTGGCGCTGGGACACGGACTGGTCCTGGTACTCTCGGCAGTTCGGCGCCCAGCGCTCGCTGCTGCGCCGCGTGCTCGGGCGCTGGCGCGGCCAGCACCGCGAAAGCGTGGTCCAGGACGTGGACATCCCGCTGGCGCGGGCCGGCGAATTCCTGGGCTTCCTGCAGCGCGCGCTCGGCACTGCTCCGATCTGGGTCTGTCCGGTGCACGGCGACCGTCCGGGCGATCGCTTCCCCCTCTATTCGCTCGCCCAGCCGCTGTACGTGAGTTTCGGCTTCCGCGACGTGCCGCAGGTGCGCGAGCCACAGGAAGCCGGCGGCTTCGACCGGCTGGTGGAGGAGGAGGCCCGGCGCCTGGGCGGCATCAAGGCGCTGCACGCCGGCAGCCACTTCACGCCGGGCGAATTCGACGGCGCCTATGGCGGCGGCGCCTACCGGGCGCTGAAGGCGCGCTACGACCCGCAGGGGCGGGCGCCGGAGCTCTATGACAAGTGCGTGGCGCGGGCCTGAGGCATCGGCCGCAGCACCGCGATGCTGCGCGCGCGCAATTGGCCGCAACCGCCGTCGACGTCCTGGCCCGCGGACTGCCGCAGCTTGGTGAGGATGCCGCGCCGGTGCAGAGTGCGGGCGATCTCGGCGGCGCGTTCCCAGGACGGGCGCCGGAAGTCCACGCCATCCACCGCGTTGAAGGGGATCATGTTCAGCACGCCGTACTTGCCGTGCAGCAGCCGCACGATGCCTTCGATCTCGTCGGGGCCGTCGTTCACGCCTTCCAGCAAGGTCCACTGGTATTGGATGGGATAGCCGGTCGCGCGCGCATAGGCTTCGCCGGCATCGACCAGCTCCTGCGGCGACAGTCGCGGCGCACGGGGCAGCAGTTCGCGCCGCAGTTCGTCCTTGGTGGTGTGCAGCGACAGCGCCAGTGCGGGCTTCACGCGCCCTCGCGGCAGCCGCTCGAACACCCGCGGGTCGCCCACCGTGGAGAACACCAGGTTCTTGTGGCCGACGTTGCCGGCGGTGCCGAGCAGGTCGATGGCTTCGAGCACCGCGTCGAGGTTGTGCGCGGGCTCGCCCATGCCCATGAACACCACCTTCTTCACCGGCCGGCGCGTGCGGGCCAGCGCCACCTGCGCCACCATCTCGGCGCTTCCGAGCTGCCGCACCAGGCCGCCCTGGCCGGTCATGCAGAACCGGCAGCCGACCGCGCAGCCCACTTGCGAGGAGATGCAAAGCCCTTCGCGCGGCAGCAGCACGCTTTCGACGGTCTGGCCATCGGCCAGTTCGACCAGCAGGCGCTCCGAGCCGTCCGCGCCGGGGTGCACCGACTGCAGGCGGACCAGGCCGGCCAGCTGCGCCTCGAGGGCGGGCAGGGCGGCCAGCAGCGAGGCGGGCAGGAAGTGTTCGGGCCGCCGCTTGCCGCTGGTTTGCGGCAGCGCCTGCGACCACAGCCGCAGGACGCGGAACTCGTGGCTGGCCCCCGCGCCTGCGGCGCGCAGGCTTTGCCGGATCTGTTCAATGTGCATGGTGAAGCCCCGATTGTCCCAGCTTCGCGAGTCCGGGGCTTCACGCGGGGTGCTGTGGGAACGCGCGGCGCGCGGCGTGCATCTATGCGCTTGCAACATCGAAGGAGAACCAAAGATGCGTACCCATGTATTCCTGGCCGGGCTGCTCGCCGGCTCGGCCGTCCTGGCCGTGCACGCCCAGCCGGGGCCCACCGACCCGCAGATCGCCCACATCGTGGTCACCGCCAACCAGGTCGACATCGATGCCGGCAAGGTGGCCGAGAAGAAAGGCTCGACGAAAGACGTGCGGGCCTTCGGCAAGCAGATGGTCACCGACCACACGGCCGTCAACAAGTCGGCCGCGGCGCTGGTGCAGAAGCTGCACGTCAAGCCCGAGCCCAACGACACCAGTGCGAGCCTGAAGAAGGGCGGCGAGGAGAACCTCGCAGCGCTGTCCAGGCTGAAAGGCAAGGAGTTCGACCAGGCCTACGTCGACCACGAGGTGGCTTACCACCAGGCCGTGATCGACGCCGTCGACAAGACGCTGGTCCCGAACGCCAGGAACGAGGAACTGAAGGCGCTGATCGTCAAGGTCCGCCCGGCGCTGGTGGAGCACCTGGAGCACGCCAAGCACCTGCAGGCGGAGCTGGGCAAGTGATGCGCGCCGGCTGGCTGGCAGCGCTGCTGGCGCTGCCGGGCCTGGCCGCGGCCGCCACGCACATCGTCACCATCGAGGGCATGCAGTTCCAGCCCGCGGTGAGGACAGTGAAGTCGGGCGACACCGTGGTGTGGCGCAACAAGGACCTGGTGCCGCACACGGCCACGGCCGCCGGCAAGTTCGATTCGAAGTCGATGGCGCCGGGCGGCCAATGGTCGTGGACGGCGAAGGCGAAGGGCCGGCAGGACTATGCCTGCACCTTCCACCCCACGATGAAGGGGAGCATCGTCGTCCGGGACTAGAATGCGGTGGATGGGGACTCGAGCAGGCTCCCCGTCGATCCAAAGAGGCGCACGCCTCCAAGTTCTGCTCCTGACCCTGGGCCGCGTGCGCCCAGCCGGGAGCCTTGACTTGCAAGAACCAACCACCGCGCCTTCCACGACCACGCCGGGCTACACGCTCTGGCAGTTGCTGAAGTACATGCTGGGCCTCGGCACCTGGGGCTTCGGCGGCCCCGTCGCCCTGGCCGGCTACATGTACCGTGACCTCGTCGAACGCCGGCAGTGGATCACCGAGGCCGATTACAAGGAAGGCCTCGCCATCGCGCAGCTGATGCCCGGGCCGCTGGCCGCGCAGCTGGCCATCTACCTGGGTTACGTGCACTACCGCATCCGCGGCGCGACGCTGGTGGGCCTGGCCTTCGTGCTGCCTTCGTTCTTCATGGTGGTGGCGCTCGGCGCGCTGTACCGCGCGTACGGCGGCCTGTCCTGGATGCAGGCCGTGTTCTATGGCGTCGGTGCGGCGGTGATCGGCATCATTGCGATGAGCGCCTGGAAGCTCACCACCAGGAACATCGGCCACGACAAGCTGTTGTGGCTGGTGTTCGTGGCCAGCGCCGTGACCACTGTCGTCACGCAGTCCGAAGCGCTGTGGTTGTTCCTCGGCGCCGGCGTGCTGGTGTGGCTGGTGCGCGCACGGCCGCGGCTGGGGTCGGCCGGCACGCTGCCTTCCGTGGCGCTGCCCTGGTTCGCGCTGGATGCGATCGACTGGCACAAGCTCGCGCAGATCGGCGCCTACTTCGCGTATGCAGGCACCTTCGTGTTCGGCAGCGGCCTGGCCATCGTGCCCTTCCTGTATGCCGGTGTCGTCAAGGAGTACGCCTGGCTCACCGACCGCCAGTTCGTCGACGCGGTGGCCGTGGCGATGATCACGCCGGGGCCGGTGGTGATCACGACCGGCTTCATCGGCTTCCTGGTCGCCGGCTTCTGGGGTGCCGTGGTCGCGGCGGTGGCCACCTTCCTGCCTTGCTACCTGCTGACCATCCTGCCGGCGCCGTACTTCAAGCGCCATGGCAAGCGGCCGGGGCTGGTGGCTTTCATCGACGGCGTGACGGCCGCCGCCATCGGCGCCATCGCCGGCGCGGTGATCGTGATCGCGCAGCGCTCCATCGTCGACTGGCTGACCGCCTTGCTCGCCATTGCCACGGCCGGGGTCCTGTGGAAGTTCAAGAAGGTGCAGGAGCCGGTGCTCGTGCTGGCCGCAGCCCTGATCGGGCTCGCGGCCTACCCGTTTCTTCCGCATCCTTGAAGGAGGCTGCCATGCTGCATGAACTTCATCTCGCCAGCCTCGGCGGAGCGTGGCAGGCCAGGCTGCAGGCGGATCCGGCTGGCTGCTGCTGGCTTTCCAGCCCCGCGCCGGCACGCTTGTCAATCAATGGGCAGCGGATGACGCGCAGGCGGTAGCCGGTGGCGTGCCGTTGCTTGCGCTGAACCTGCATCGCGGCGACCACCGCGTGGAGGACTTCCTGGCCAACGTCGATTGGCGCGGCGTGTACGCTCGCTACCAGGCCGCCGTGCATGCCGCCAGCGATGCTTTCGCCTGCGAGCCGGATGCGATCGGCGATGCCCTGGTGGTCGACGTGCGCCGCGCCGGCGTGTTCGACAAGGCGGGGACCATGGTCGCGGGCGCGCTGCGGCGCGACCCGGAGCAGGTCGCAAACTGGAGCGCTGACCTCGAGCCCGGCCGACCGTTGGTCGTCTATTGCGTCTACGGCCACGAGGTGGGACGGGCGACGGCGCTGCGCCTGCGCGCCGCGGGCCATGACGCGCGCTTCCTGCAAGGCGGCATCGCGGCTTGGGAGGCCGCGGGGCGGCCGCTGCGGACCATCGGTCCCGACTGAAGTGCAGCGGGCGGCGACCCGCCGCTCTGCTATCTTGTGGGCCCATGCTCTGGCAAGCCCTGGCCTCCATGCGCGACCTCGCGCGCCTGTACGAGATCGCTTCGGTCCTGGTGCGCTACGGCTTCGGCGACATGGTGCGGCGCATGGGCCTGGCCGACACCCTGGAGCGGGCCGGGCGCGTGCTGCGCTGGCAGGACGCCAGCGACTATGCCCACCTCGCGCCGCCGGCGCGCGTGCGCCGCGCGATGGAGGACCTGGGGCCGGCCTTCGTCAAGCTCGGGCAGGTGCTGGCCACGCGGCTGGACCTGTTCGAGCCGGAATGGATCGCCGAATTCAGCCAGCTGCACGACCATGCGCGGCCCGTACCCTACGAGGCCATGCGCGTGCAGCTCACCGAGGATCTCGGCGGCCCGCCCGAGGAGATGTTCGCGCGCTTCGATCCCGAGCCGGTGGCGGCGGCTTCGCTGGCACAGGTCTATCGCGCGCAGTTGCCGGGCGGCGAGGAAGTGGTCGTCAAGGCCCGGCGGCCAGGCATCCGTCCGGTCGTCGAGGCCGACCTGCGACTGCTGATGCGCCTGGCGGAGCTGGTGGAGCGCGAGAGCCCCGAGCTGCGCGCCTTGCGGCCGCGCCAGCTGGTGCACGAGTTCACCCAGTCGCTGCTGCGGGAACTGGACTTCTCTTCCGAGGCCCGCAATGCCCGGCGCATGGCGCAGAACTTCGCCGGCTATCGCGACGAAGACGCGCCGCCCGCGGAAGCCGGCCCGAGCCAGCCCCTCATCGTGATCCCGCGCGTCTTCTGGGACTGCGAGCGCGCCTGCGTGCAGGAGTTCATCGACGGCATTCCGGGCACGCAGCTCGCGCGCGTCGATGCCGCCGGCCTGGACCGGCGCGTGCTGGCCCGCCGGGGCGCCCGTGCGGTGCTCAAGATGATCCTGCAGGACGGCTTCTTCCACGCCGACCCGCATCCGGGCAACGTGTTCTACCTGCCCGGCAACCGCATCGCCTTCATCGACTTCGGCATGGTGGGCCGGCTGACGGAGCAGCGCCGCGAGCAACTGCTGCGCCTGCTGCTGGGACTGGTCCAGCAGCGCGCCGCCGACGTGGCCGACGTGCTGGCCGACTGGGCCGGCGACGATGCGCCGGATCTCGATGCGCTGCTGCTGGCCCTGGACGGCTTCGTCGACCAGTATCGCGGCGTGCCCTTGGCGCAGTTGCGGCTAGGCGCCATGCTGAACGATGCGGTGGGCGTGCTGCGGCAGCACAGGCTCACCTTGCCGCCGGACCTGGGCCTGCTGGTCAAGGCCTTCATCTCGCTGGAAGGCATGGGGCGGGAGCTCGATCCGGACTTCGACATGGCCGGGCAGGCTGCGCCCATCCTCGAGCGCGCGGTGCGCGACAGCTATTCGCCGCGGGTCGTGTTCCAGCGCGGCTGGCGGTCGCTGCTGGACGCGGCTTCGCTGGTCTCCAGCCTGCCGCGCGACCTGTCCCGGCTGATGCGCGCGGCCCGCCGCGGGCGCATCGATGTCCAGGTCGAGGTGCGGCACCTGCAGCGCCTCGGCAACCAGCTGGATCGCGCCGTCAGCCGCCTGGTGGTCGGCGTGGTGGTGGCGGCGCTGATCGTCGGCTCGTCGATCGTGATGACGGTGCCGGGCGGCTTGCGGCTGTTCGGCTGGCCGGTGCTGGGGCTGCTCGGATTCCTGGGCGCGGTGGCCGGCGGCCTCTGGTTGCTGGTCTCGATCTGGCGCAGCGGCCGTTCGGACGCGGACCGGGACGACTGAATCAGCGGGCGATGGCGGTGGCCGGCAGCAGGTCGGCGAACGCCAGATCGAGCTCCGGCCGGCTGCCCTCGGCGCCCAGCACGATGACCGCCGCGGAGAACACGGCGCCAAGCAGTGTCATCGCAGCCAGCAGGGGGGCGCGTTGGTGGCGGGAGGGGGCGGGATGGTTCATGGGGCAGACCTCGATGCCAGCACTTTAGGCGCGTCTCCTTAGCGCACCTTGAGCGCTGGCTTAGCTGGGAATGAGCACGCGTCTGCGGTAGCCTCGCGTCCTGTAGAGGAGACTCGCCATGCCGAATCCGAACCGGCGGGACGTGCTGATCGCAGGTGCCGGCCTGTTGGGGACCGGGCTGTCCGTGCCGGCCCGCGCCGCGCCGGCGCCGCCCATCGCCGACATGCATTCCCACCGTGGCATCTTCCGCGGCAGCAAGGTGCGCCTGCGTGACGAGATGGACGCCAACGGCGTACGGCTGGTCGCCTGGGCGCTCGTCGACGACTCGCCCTGGACCCAGTCCACGTCCTTCGGCGTCACGCAGAAGGGCGTGCCCGCGCCGGGTGAGCCGTGGAACTGGTTCCGGCAGCGACTGGAGGAAGTCGATGCGCGCCTGCAGGAATGGAACCTGCCCAAGGCGCTCACGCCCGCCGACCTCGATGCGGCGATGGCCGGTGAGCCCCGCGTGGTCCTGGCCTCCGAAGCCGCCAACTTCCTGGAAGGCGATGCGAGCCGCCTCGCGCAGGCCCACGCCTGGGGGCTGCGCCACCTGCAACTGGTGCACTACATCGATTCGCCGCTGGGCGACTTGCAGACGGTGGCTCCGCGCCACGGGAGCGCGCTGCCGGCGCCCACCCGCGAGGTGGTCGCCGAGTGCCAGCGCCTGGGCATCCTGCTGGACCTGGCGCACGGCGCGCCGGCGCTGGTCGATGCCGTGCTCGATGCGACGTCGGGCCCCGTCGCCTGGTCGCATTCGTGGATCCGCCCGGGCGGCGGACGCTGGCACGAGCCCGCCAACCTGGCCCGCGCCCTGTCGCCGGAGCAGGCGCGCAAGATCGCGGCGCGCGGCGGCGTGGTCGGGCTCTGGTCCGTGCGCTCGCGGGACCGCTCGTATCCGGTGAACAGCGTCGGCACCGACGCGGACGAGATCGTGCGCATGGTCGACCTGCTGGGGCCGCGGGCCGTCGGTTTCGGGACCGATCTCGATGGCGCCGGCGCGAACCCGGTGCTCGTCGACTATGCCGACCTGCGCGCCGTCGCCGATCGCCTCGCGACCCTGGGCCTGCCAGAAAGTACGCTCGCCGATGTGTGCGGCGGCAACTATGTGCGCATCCTGAAACAAGCGATGGCCGGCGCGCAGCGATGATCTGGGCACGCCCTTCGCGAGGAGCTCCCGATGCCTGACAGCGCCGACATCCTGTGGTTCAGGACGGTGCTGCTGTGCGCTGCGGATTTCGTGCTGCCTTCCGGCGAGAAGCAGACGCGGGCGCGGCTGCGCATGCGGCGCGAGGCGCGGGGAGGGTGATGCGGTCGGCCGCGCGCTGATGCAGCTGGAGGAGACCGTGCACGAGCTCACGCGCCGTTTCGGCCTTCAGCCCGGAGACCTGAACCTGGACCTGGGGCCTTTGGGCAAGATGCTTTGATGTATCCGTGATACTGGCGGGCGATTGCACCAGCTCGCCGCGGGCGAGCGTCGACCGCCCGCGGCCAGGAGTCCAGCAAATGAACCCACACCTGATCGAGTGCACGGAAGAAGCGCATGCACCCGCGATCCTCGATATCCTCAACGAGGCCATCGTCAATTCCACCGCCTTGTACGACTACGTGCCGCGGCCGCCGCAGGCGATGGCGGCCTGGTTCGCGACCAAGCGGGCCAACGGCTTCCCGGTGATCGGCGCGGTCGACGACAGCGGCCGTTTGCTGGGGTTCGCGAGCTGGGGAACCTTCCGTGCTTTTCCGGCCTACAAGTACAGCGTCGAGCACAGCGTCTACGTCCACCGCGACGCGCGCGGCCGCGGGCTGGGCGAACTCCTGGTGCGCGCGCTGATCGAGCGGGCGCGGGAACAGCAGTTGCACGTGCTGGTCGGGTGCATCGACGCGGCGAACGCGGGCAGCATCCGGCTGCACGAGCGCCTCGGCTTCGTGCACTCGGGAACCATGCGCCAGATCGGCTTCAAGTTCGGCCGCTGGCTCGATGCGGCGTTCTACCAGTTGAACCTGGAGACACCGGGGGAGCCGCGGGATGGCTGAAAGCCGGAGAGAGCGGGCTATGGCCTCAATCTGGCATTTGACATAATACACATCGTATCAATCCATCGGACAGTTACGGTGGCACCCCAAGCTGGGCAAATCCCTGTAAAAAGCTGGGCGTCGCTGCCAGGCAGGCAGCGCCTTGTACACGCTTGGGAGATCTCATGCCTTTGACCCAGAACCGTCTGTTCCTGGTGGCCGCAGCCGCCGCCATCCTTGCAGGCTGCGCCACCGAGCCGCCAGTGCCGGCCGGCCCGCCCGGCAAGTACCTCGTTTACCGCGACTCCGGCGGCAACGTGATCCGCCAGTTCGACTATCCGGACGACGCGTTCTGCCGCCGCGTCGAGAAGCTGGCCGGACGCGCCGCCCGCTGCCAGGCCGAACCGGCCGAAGGCTTCTCGGCCCAGGCCACGCTGCGCTACAACCCGCCGGGTGTCATCGTCCGCGGCCACTACGCCGACATGGCCCGCTGCAAGAGCGACAACAGCGTCATGTCCGCCGGCGTGGAGATGATCGCGGCCTGCAGCGCGAAGTGATCCTTACTTGAGGTATCGCGGGCAAGTGGTTGTCACCACTTGCCTTTCGGCTGCTTGGCCCGAATCGCGGCAGCCACCGTCTCGGCCACGTCGGGACGGTTCGCGCGCTGCGCGAATTCCACGGCCGACAGTCCCAGCTCGTTGCGCAGCTTGGGGTCGGCACCCGCCTCCAGCAGCGCCTTCACGGAAACCATCGAGCCGTAGTACGCCGCCATCATCAGTGGCGTCGACTTGTTCGGCGACTCCGCGTCGATATAGGCGTTCTCGTCCAGCAGCAGCTGGATCATCGGCACGTTGCCGGCGGTGGCCGCGTAGTGCAGCGGCGCCCAGCCGGTCTTGTTGACGTCGGCGCCGCGCGCGATCAGCTTGCGGGCCAGGTCCAGGTTGCCTTTCAGCGCCGCCAGCATCAGCGGGCTTTCGTCCTTGGGATTGCGCCATTCCACGTTGGTCTTGGGCCAGGCGATCAGCACTTCGGCCGCCTTGTACGACTGCTCCTTCATGGCGATGAACAGGCCGGCCGTGCCTTTGGGGTCCACCGTGTCGGGGTCGAAACCGCGCTGCAGCAGCTTCTGCAGGGTGCCGGGGTCGTCGCGCGTGATGGCGGTGAACCAGTCGTCGTAAGAACCAGCCTGTGCGAGGGAAACCCAAAGCACCAGAACCAGATACACCAGGAACTTCAAGTGCATTCTCATGCCTTCACCCCCGTGAACAGGCGCTCGAAATTGGCGCTGGTCAGCGCCCCGATGGCTTCCGGGCTCGTCCCGCGCAGTTCGCCCAGCAACCTCGCCACGTAGGGCACGTACGACGGGTTGTTGACCTTGCCGCGATACGGCACCGGCGCCAGGTAGGGGCTGTCGGTCTCGATCAGCAGCCGGTCGTCCGGCACGAACTTCGCCACCTCGCGCAGGTCGGCCGCGCTCTTGAACGTGAGGATGCCCGAAAACGAGATGTGGAACCCGAGGTCCAGCGCTGCCCGCGCCACCTGCGCGGTCTCCGTGAAGCAGTGGAACACGCCGCCAGCGCTGCCCGGGGCGCCGTCCTCGCCCTCTTCCTTCAGGATGGACACGGTGTCGTCCGACGCCTCGCGGGTGTGGATGATCAGCGGCTTGGCGCACTGGCGCGCGGCGCGGATGTGCGTGCGGAAGCGGTCCCGCTGCCATTCCAGGTCGGCGATGCTGCGGCCGCCCTTGCGTTCTTCCATCTGGTAGTAGTCCAGGCCGGTTTCACCGATGCCCACCACTTTCGGGCGCGCGGCCAGTTCCAGCAGCTTCTCCAGCGTGGGTTCTTCCAGGTTCTCGGTGTCCGGGTGGACGCCGGCCGAAGCCCAGAAGTTGGGGTACTGCATGGCCAGCGCGTGCACGTCGTCGAATTCCTCGAGGGTCGTGCAGATGCAAAGGGCCCGGTCGACCTGCGCGGCGGCCATGGCCTCACGGATCTGGGGCAGCTGGGACTGGAGCTCGGGAAAGCTGAGGTGGCAGTGGGAGTCGACGTACATGGGGTGGCAAAAGCACCAGCGCCGCCCGGATGGCGGCGCCGAAACCCCATGATTCTAGGGAAGCTAGATGGTCTGCGTGGGCCGCTCGGACGCGAGGTGGCCGCCGAGGATTTCCTCGATCTTCACCTTGAGCAGCTTGGACTTGTCGTCGTTCGGGAAACGGACGCCGACGCCCTGGGTGCGGTTGGCGGCGGCGCGCGCCGGCGTGACCCAGGCGACCTTGCCGGCCACCGGGTAGCGCTGCGGGTCGTCCGGCAGGGACAGCAGCACGTAGACGTCGTCGCCCAGCTTGTATTCACGCGTGGTCGGAATGAACACGCCGCCATCGGCGAACAAGGGGATGTAGGCGGCATACAGCGCGGCCTTCTCCTTGATGGCCAGCTGGATGACGCTCGGGCGCGGGGTATTGGGGGCGGGGGCGGTGCTCATCGGGAGTGTGGTTCCGAGTTTAGGGCCGCCCGGGCCCGGCTCACAAGGTCTTCCAGCATCAAGCCGGCATTGAAAGGGTGTTCGACCGTGCGGGATGTCGCAGCCAGGTCACGCCACCAGCCCGTCAGGGCGGCCGGGTCGGCCGCCGGCGGCAGGTCGCCGGGCGCGAAAAAGCGCGGCTCGGCCCCGTTGCGCATGGCGATCAGGTCGTGGCAAAGCTTCTGCAGCGACTCCACGGCCTGCGCCGGCCCCCAGTCGGCCAGCGCGCTGCCGTCGCCCCGGGCCAGGGCCTTGGGCCAGCGGGCCCAGGCCTGGGCGTCCAGGCCGGCCCGGTGCAGGCGCAGCGCGTCCTCGGGCCGGCCGCCGGCGGCGCGCAGCAGCACCGGTGCCGCCGCCGCGGGCACGCCCTCCTCCTTCAGCCAGGCTTCGGCTTGTTCCGCCGCCGGCCAGGCGAGGGTATGGCCCTGGCAACGGCTGCGGATCGTGGGCAGCAGCTGGTGCGCCGCTTCGGTCGCGAGCACGAAGCGCACGTCGCCGGGCGGCTCCTCCAGCGTTTTCAGCAAGGCGTTGGCCGTCACCTGGTTCATGCGTTCGGCCGGATACACCAGCATCACCTTGCCGCGACCGCGGCCGCTGGTGCGCTGGGCGAATTCCAGCGCCGCGCGCATGGCGTCGACGCGGATTTCCTTGCTGGGCTTGCGCTTCTTGTCGTCGAGGTCGGACTGCGCCTTTTCGTCCAGCGGCCAGCCCAGCTCCTGCATCTGCACTTCAGGCATCAGCACTGCCAGGTCGATGTGCGAGCGCACCTCCACCTGGTGGCAGCTGTCGCATTCGCCGCAGGCGCCATCCGGCGTGGGCCGGTCGCACAGCCAGGCTTGCGCCAGGCCCAGCGCCAGGGTGTACTGGCCCAGGCCCGACGGCCCGTGCAACAGCCAGGCGTGGCCACGCTGGGACAGGAGCTGGCGCAGTTGCGCGCTGATCCAGGGCGCGGTGCTCACAGCAGCCCCCTGGCGCGCACGCCGCGTTCGACCGCCTGCCAGACGCCTTCGCGCGGCTGGTCGGCATCGACGCGCAGGAAGCGGCGCGGATCAGCCCGCAGGCGTTGCGCGTAGCCCTCGGCCACGCGGGCGAAGAACTCCTGCGGCTGCGACTCGAACTTGTCCGGCACGCGGGCGCCGGCCAGGCGTTGCGCTGCCACGGACGGTGCCAGGTCGAACCAGACCGTCAGGTCTGGCTGGCGCAGGCCGGGCAGCCGAATCGCGGGCACGCTCTGGACCCAGCGTTCCAGCTGCTGCAGCACCTCGCGGTCGAAGCCGCGGCCGCCGCCCTGGTAGGCGAAGGTGGCGTCGGTGAAGCGGTCGCACAGCACGACGTTGCCGCGGGCGATGGCCGGCTCGATCACCTGCAGCAGGTGGTCGCGGCGCGCGGCGAACATCACGAGCGCCTCGGTGAGGGCGTCCATGGGCTCGTTCAAGGCCAGGGCGCGCAGTTTCTCGGCCAGCGGCGTGCCACCCGGCTCGCGCGTCAGCGTGACGGTGCGGCCGGCGGCGCGGAAGGCGCCGGCCAGCGCGTCGATGTGCGTGGACTTGCCGGCGCCATCGATGCCTTCGAAGGTGAGGAACAGCCCGCTCATTGCCCGCGCTGGTATTTGTTGACGGCCCGGTTGTGGTCGTCGAGGTTCTCGCTGAACTGGCTGGTGCCGTCGCCCTTGGCCACGAAATACAGGTACTTTCCCGGCGCCGGCTGCACAGCGGCCAGCAGCGAGGCCTTGCCCGGCATCGAGATCGGCGTCGGCGGCAGGCCCAGGTGCACGTACGTGTTCCAGGGTGTATCGGCCTGCAGGTCGGCCTTGTGCAGGTTGCCGGTGAAGGCGTCGCCCATGCCGTAGATCACCGTGGGGTCCGTCTGCAGCGGCATGCCGATCCGCAGCCGGTTCTGGAACACGGCGGAAATCAGCGTGCGGTCGGCCGCCTTGCCGGTTTCCTTCTCGATGATGCTGGCCAGGGTCAGCACCTCCTCGGGCGACTTCAGCACGATGCCGGGACGGCGTTCGTTCCAGGCCACGGTGAGCCGCTTGTCCATGGCGCGCATGGCGCGCTTCAGCACCGCGACATCGCTGGAGCCCTTGGAATAGGTGTAGGTGTCGGGAAAGAAGCGGCCTTCCGGGTGCACGCCGGGGCGGCCCAGCAGCTTCATCAGGTCTTCGTCGCTCAGCTTCGCGCTGTCCTGCCGCAGCGCGTCGCCCTTGCCCAGCGCGGCGCGCACCTGGCGGATGTTCCAGCCTTCCACCAGCGTCACGGCGCGCAGCGACTCCTCGCCGCGGGCCAGCTTGTCCAACAGCCGCTCCGGGGTGATGCCAGTGGTGAGTTCATAGCTGCCGGCGCGAATCTGCTTGCCCTGCCCCGACAGCCGGAACCAGGCAAACAGCAGGCGCGGTTCGACGTCGACGCCGGCCTTGCGCACGGCCTCGGCCACGCCGCGTGGCAGGGTGCCGGGCTCGATATCCAGGTCCAGCGGGCTCTGCGCCAGCGTCAGAGGGTGGTGCAGCCACCACCAGCCGGCGCCCGCGGCGCCCAAGGCCGCCACCAGCACCAGCAGGAACAATGCTTTCAGCAACCGCAGCAACCGCCCGCCCTTCTGCAATCCATGGTTTGTGCCGGCCATGATAATTCAGGCATGAGTCTCCACCTGAACGGCGTTGCCCCCCTGCCCCAACTCGGCGTCATCCGCGCCATCGGCACGGACGCGGCAAGCTTCCTGCACGGCCAGCTGACCCAGGATTTCGCCCTGCTGGGCGCCAACGAGGCCCGGCTGGCGGCCTTCTGCACGGCCAAGGGCCGCATGCAGGCCAGTTTCATCGCTTTCAAACGGGCACCGGACGAGGTGTTGCTGGTGTGCAGCCGCGACGTCCTGCCGGCCACGCTGAAGCGCCTGTCCATGTTCGTGCTGCGCGCGAAGGCGAAGCTCAGCGACGCCAGCGCGGAGTTCGCGCTGTACGGCGTGGCCGGCGAAACGCTCAAGGCCTTGCAGCCGGCGCCGCAGGCGCCCTGGAACGTCGCCGACCTCGGCGCCGCCCGCCTGGTGCAGTTGTACCCGGCCGACGGCCAGCCGCGCGCGCTGTGGGTGGGCCCCGCCGACGCACCCGCACCGGCGGGCCCGGCGCTGGACACGACCCTGTGGCAATGGGGCGAGGTGCGCAGCGCCGTCGCTACCATCACCACGCCCATCGTCGAGGCCTTCGTGCCGCAGATGCTCAATTACGAATCCGTGGGCGGCGTCAATTTCAAGAAGGGCTGCTACCCGGGCCAGGAAGTCGTGGCGCGCAGCCAGTTCCGCGGCACGCTCAAGCGGCGCGCTTTCCTGGCGCATGCCGACGCGGAGCTCGCGCCCGGCCAGGAGGTGTTCCAGGCCGGCGACCCCGAGCAGCCCGCGGGCGTGGTGGCCCAGGCCGCGCCGGCGCCCAGCGGCGGCTGGGACGCGATCGTCTCGCTGCAGCTCACGGCCGCCGAGGCCGGCGACCTGCACGCGGGCAGCGCCACCGGCGCCCGGCTGGACCTGCAGCCCCTGCCCTACTTGCTGTTGGCCGACGTCTGAGTGCCGGCCGCCGGCGCGGAGCCCGTCACCAGCGGCATCCACGACGGCGGCACCTGCTGCAGCAGCTGGTCGCGTTCTTCCGGCTGCTGCGCGGCGGCGAGGCCCTCGCGCACCTGCTGCGCGCCCCGGGCCAGGTCGCCCTGCTGGATATGGATCAGCCCGAGCTGCACCAGGCTGCGCGCCTTGGTCTGCGGCCAGTCCCTCAGGCGCAGCTCGGTCGCCTTCTCCGCCATGGCGAAGTCCTTGCGTTGCAGCGCCAGGGCGACCGCGGCGTTCACCAGGTCGAAGTCGTAGAAGCCCTGGTCGATGGCCTCCTTGGCCAGCGCATAGGCACGGTCCGCCTGGCCGGAGCGGGCCAGCATGATCACCTCCAGCGAACGCACCGCCGGTGCGTGCGGCTGGATGCGCTTGGCGCGCTCCAGCAAGGCCAGCGCCTGGTCCATCTCGCCCATGCTGGCGTGGCCGCGGGCGGCGTTGCTGATGATCGCCACCACGTAGGGCCGCGAGCTGAGCACGCTCTCCCAGATCCAGGTGGCGTCCTTCCAGTCGCCCCAGCGCGCCAGTTCGTCGGCGACCATCGGCGTGATCTTGCGGTAGTGCGGCGTGATGGCGACGCCTTCGCGCACCAGCTCCAGGAGCTCGCGCTTGGTGCCGTCCCATTCGGGGCTGTTGGGGCGCCCCGACTGGGTGATGGTCAGCGCCAGCTTGGCGGCCTGCACCAGCTTGCGTTCGGCCGTCGCGGCCTGCTGGGTGATGTACAGGGCCAGCACGAGGCAGACGCCGGTCAGCCCCAGGCAGACGCTCGCCGTCATCGGGCTCCAGCGCAGCGGCAGCGCGGCCCAGCGGCGCCGCCAGCCCTGGCGCGCATCGGAGGCCGCGAGGCCGCCCAGGCACAGCGCGAACAGCGCGCCAGTGGCCGCCATGCGCCAGGCGAAGCCGATGTTGCTGACGACCATCAGGGCCAGCAGGCTGGTGAGCATCACCGCCCGCCAGGGCTGGTCTTCGCGCGCCTCGGGGGTCACGGCTTTCCAGCTGCGCCAGGCAGCGGTGAGCAGGTAGGTGACCAGCCCCAGCAGGAACACCCAGCCGACCAGGCCGTACTCCGCCACCATCTGCAGGAACTCGTTGTGGACGTAGTAGTCGGTCTCCAGCTGCGAACCTTCGGCCTGGTACAGCGGGATCTCGCTTTCCCAGGCGCCGGCGCCCAGGCCGACCAGGGGCTTGGCCCGGATCGCATTGAGCGTGGCGCGCCACATGACCATGCGCACGCCCAGCGAGTAGTCCTTGGGCCCGATCGATTCCGTGCGGTTGACGGCGCGCTGCAGGGCGGTGGCGCCGCGCTCCTCGTCCAGCACCTTGGCGTTGTCGGTGGGAATCATGCCCAGGCCCAGCAACAGGCCGAGGAACAGGCCGATCGCGATGGCCCGCAGGTTGCGGCTCCAGGCCGGGAAGGCGAACTGGCTCCGGCAGCGCCAGGCGATCAGCGGCAACAGCAGGAACAGCTGCAGCCACAGCGCGATCAGCGCCGCCCGCGTGCCGGTCATGAACAGGGCCAGCACCACCAGCGCGTTGCTGCAGGCCAGCAGGGCCACGGTGCCGCTGCGCCGCGCCTTCGCCAGCAGCAGCATGCCGAAGGGCACGGTGCACACCACGAATTCGGCAAAGAAGTTGCGGTTGATGAAGGTGGACGCCGGCACCGGCCCTTGCGGGAACAGCGGCAGGTCGGCCCAGAACTGCAGTACGGCCCAGACCGACGCCACCACGGCGCCGGCATGGAAGCCCGCGGCCAGCCAGCCCAGGCGCTGGCGCGTCAGCACGTTCAGCCCCAGCCAGACCAGCAGCGCAAAGACGAACCAGCGGATCGACTCCACCGAAGCCAGGAAGGTGTGCGACCAGGCCATGCTGCCCAGCGCATAGGCCAGCAGCATCAGGGGCAGCCACAACACCGCATGCCAGCGCAGCGGCTCGCGCCGCTTGCGCACCTGCAGGAACAGCAGCAGCGCCGCGACCAGCGCGCACATCGAGACGATCGCGGACTTGAGCGTGTCCTGCAGCATCAGCTCGGTCGGCGAGCCGAGCGCCGGCGCCAGGAACATCATCAAGGCCAGCAGCGCGCCGGCCCAGCCGTCGTCAGCAGGTTCGGACGGCAGGCGCACCGGCGCGGCCGCTTTCACGGCGGGCGCGGGCGTGGCGGCGGGAGTAGCGGCGGGAGCAGCGGCGGGTGCGCCGGACGGAGTCGCGCGCGACGGGGCCGGCGCGGGGCGGCGTTTGCGGGCCATCTTGTTCAGCGTGCGAGCGGCAGGGCGCGCGACATGGTCAGGTGCGGGATGCCGGCTTCCTCGAAGGGTTCGCCTTCGGGCGCGAAGCCGAGGCCGGCATAGAAATCCTTGGCCGTGCGCTGCGCGTGCAAGGTCAGCGCGCGGTCGCCGCGGCGATGGGCCGCGTCGGCCAGCGTGCGCAGCACCTGCTCGCCGATGCGGCCGCCGCGCAGCACCTGGTGCACCGCCATGCGGCCCACCTTGGCCACGCCGTCCTGCGCGGGCAGCAGCCGGCCGGTGCCGACCGGCTGGCCCAGGCGGTTGTAGGCCACGGCATGCAGCGAGGTGTTGTCGGCCTCGTCCCATTCCAGTTCGGCGGGAATGCGTTGCTCCTGCACGAACACCGCCGTGCGGATGCTGCCGGCGTCGGCGCCGAGCGCCTGCCAGTCGCCCGTCTTCACCTGCACCATCGCTTCGCCGGCCTCGTAGCCGGTGAGCATGGCGCGCAGGGCCGGCGGCACCGGCTTCGAAGTCTGGGTGGCCGGGTCCGCGAACACGTAGACCAGTTCGCAGGTGATCAGCAGGTCCTCGCCGCGGTAGATGGCGCCGAGGAAGGTCATCGAGGAAGTGCCGACGCGCGAGCACTTCAGCGCCACGTCGAGCCGGTCGTCCATGCGGGCCGAGGCGTGGAATTCGACCGAGGTCTTCTTCAGGTAGATGTCGCCCCCGAGCAGGTGCATCGCCTCCTCGTAAGGCATCGCCAGCGCCCGCCAGTAGTCGGCGACGGCAGTGTCGAAGTACATCAGGTAGTGGGCGTTGAAGACGATCTTCTGGATGTCCACCTCGGCCCAGCGCACCCGCAGGCGATGGAAAAACCGGAACTCTTGTCTCTTCATGGTGCGAAAGCCTTGTGCAGGGCGGCCGAGGCGTCGGCATGGGCTTGCCGGGCCTCCGGCAGCGCGCGGCCCATCTTGACGAATTCGTGGGTGACGCCGCGGTAGATCTCCAGCTCGACCGCGACGCCCGCAGCCCGGAGTTTATCCGCGTAGGCCAGGCCGTCATCGACCAGCGGGTCGCATTCGGCCAGGCCGAACCAGGCCGGCGCGACGCCTTCCACGTCCGGTGTGTTCAGCGGCGCGAAGCGCCAGTCGTCGCGTTCGCCCGCATCGATGTAGTGACGAAAAAAGTATTCGATGTGGGCTTGCTCCAACAGCAGGCCTTCGTGATAGCGCAGGTGCGAGGGCGACTCCTGGCGCGCGGCGCAACCCGGGTAGAACAGCAGCTGCAAGCGCAAGGGCAGGCCGGCGTCGCGTGCCAGCGTGGCGCAGACCGCGGCCAGGGTGCCGCCCGCACTGTCGCCACCGACCGCCATGCGGCTCGTATCCAGCCCCAAAGCGGCGCCTTGCGTCGCGAGCCATTGCACGGCGTCCCAGGCGTCGTTCACCGCGGTCGGGAAGCGGTGTTCGGGTGCGAGGCGATAGCCCACCGACAGCACCGCGCAACCCGCTTCTTTCGCGAGGACCCGGCACAAGGTGTCGTGCGAATCGACGCTGCCGATGGTGAAGCCGCCGCCATGGAAGTACACGAGCACCGGCAAGGCGCCCTGCTCCGGCGCCACGAGCCGGGCCGGCAGCCGCGCGCCGTCGCGCGTGGAGATCTCGAGGTCCTGCACGCGGGCCAGGGCCGGCCGGTCGACCTCCAGCACGCCGGCGCCGGCTTCGTAGGCGGCGCGCGCCTGTTCGGGCGGCAGCAGGTAAAGCGGCGGATGGCCGGCGCGCGCCATGCGTTGCAGCACCGAGCGCATGGCCGGGGTGAGTTCGGGAAACTGGGGAAGGAATGTCACGCTCGAGGCAGCGCGCCTGGCGGCCGCTGGCTTACAGTCAAGTGCACCATCGTAAGGGACGCGCCATGGCCTTGATCTACTACGTCACCCAGGTCCAGTTCGACTTCGGGGCGGTGCAGCTGCTGAAGCAGGAATGCGAGCGCGCCGGCATCCGCAAGCCCCTGGTCGTGACCGACGCCGGCGTGCGCGCGGCCGGCGTGTTGCAGAAGGCGCTGGATGCCCTGGGCGGCCTGCCGCATGCGGTGTTCGACCAGACGCCGTCCAATCCCACCGAGGCGGCGGTGCGGGCCGCTTCAGAGATCTACCAGGCGCAGGGCTGCGACGGCCTCGTCGCGGTCGGCGGCGGCTCCTCCATCGATTGCGCCAAGGGCGTCGCGATCCTCGCCACGCACGAAGGCCCCCTCACGCGCTACGCCACGATCGAAGGCGGTTCGCCGCGCATCACGGAGAAGGTCGCGCCGCTGATCGCCGTGCCCACCACCAGCGGCACCGGCAGCGAAGTGGCGCGTGGCGCCATCATCATCGTCGACGACCACCGCAAGCTGGGCTTCCACAACTGGCTGCTGGTGCCCAAGGCGGCGATCTGCGACCCCGAGCTGACCCTGGGCCTGCCCTCGAAGCTGACTGCGGCCACCGGCATGGACGCCATCGCGCACTGCATGGAGACCTTCATGTCGGCGGCCGTCAACCCGCCGGCCGATGGCATCGCGCTGGATGGCCTGGAGCGCGGCTGGGGACACATCGAACGCGCCACGCGCGACGGCAGTGACCGCGAGGCCCGCTTCAACCTCATGAGCGCGTCGATGCAAGGCGCGATGGCCTTCCAGAAAGGCCTGGGCTGCGTCCATTCCTTGAGCCACAGCCTGGGCGGCGTCGACCCCCGGCTGCACCATGGCACCTTGAACGCGATGTTCCTGCCGGCTGTGGTGCGCTTCAACGCGCAAGCGCCCTCCGTGCAGAAGGACCGCCGGCTGGAACGCATGGCCCATGCGATGGGCCTGAAGTCCGCCGGCGACATCCCGGAGGCGATCCGCGACATGAACGCGCGGCTCGGCCTGCCGTCCGGCCTGGCCGCCATGGGCGTGGAGCGCGCTGCCTTCGACGAGATCATCAAGGGCGCGCTGGCGGACCATTGCCACAAGACGAACCCGCGCGAAGCGAGCCCGCAGGACTACCGGGAGATGCTCGAAGCGTCGATGTGACGCCGCGCGTTCACAAGGCCTCGACGCGCGACGGGTCGGGCTGCGCGACCCACGCCGCGAATTCATCCGCCAGCTGTTGCGCCGCCGAAGTCGCGGTGCTCCACGCCTTCACCCGCGCCTGCAGGTCCGCGCCGTAGCGCGGGAAGTCGGTGCGGTCCGGCAGCTTGCCATTGGGCAGCTGCGCGACCCACGCCGGATCAGGCGCCAGGACCACCATCGAATCGAGGAAGGCCGTGGCGCCGTGCCGCCACTTCAGGGCCTTGTCCAGCCAGCCCGGGATCACCGCCTTCTGGAAGTGCGGGTACAGCACCAGGTTGGTCCCGTACTTCAGGTGCAGGTGGTAGTCCGTGATGCCGCCGTCCCAGTACGCGCCGGGCGGGGCGCCGGGGATGTCGTGCACCGCCTTCAGCACGAAGGGAATCGAGCAGCTCGCCTGCAAGGCCGGCTGGAAGTTGTCTTCGCTCAGCACCACCTGCCGCGTCGGATAGTCGTCGGTGCCGAAAGGCAGCGTGCTCGCCCTGCCCTGCTCCGGCGTCGAGAACACGACGCGCTCCAGCCAGGCGCCCATGGCGCGCCGGTGCAGCGAGTTGCTGACGAAGGCGCCCAGGTAGCCGAGCGGCGTGGCGACGCGGTGCTCGCGCCGCAGCACGTGGCGCCCGCGCGCGGTGACGATGTGCAGGCGGAAGCGCGGATGCGACAGCACCTCCTGCACGCGGCCGCCGTAGAAGGATTCCAGGCTCTGCGCGAACCGCTCGCTGACGTGCGCCGCGGTCGGCGTTTTGCGCCCGGGCGGCAGCTCGTAGTCCTGCGCGATGTAGTCGCGCTCCAGCCGCTCGAAGGCGGGCAGCGGGTCGCGCAGGCAAGCCGTGGCCATGCGCCAGGCGCCGATCGACGCGCCGACCAGGTGCACCGGGTGCGTCGCCTGCGGCAGCCAGTCGCCGAACAGGAAGCGGTCCAGCGGACCCAGGATCAGGCCCTTGGGGCCACCGGCCGCGGCTGGCACCACGCCGACGTCGGCCGGCACCAGGCCGTGCTGTTCGAGATGCCGCCGGGCCGCCGGACCGGCGTAGATGCGCAAGGCTCGCACGATGGATCGTTTCAGGTGAGCGCGATCGCGACGGCGCCGGCCAGCGCCGCCACGTAGACCAGCGGCCAGGCCAGCTTGCGCAGGAAGGCGCCGCCGCCGGCGCCCGCAGCGGCTTGCGCTTCCGGCTTCAGCAGGCACTGCAGGGCCGCGCGCGAATCGAATTGCACGGCGGGCAGCAGGGCCAGCACCGGGGAAGCGAGCGTGACGGTGGCATCGGCCCGCACGGTCGAAGAGAACAGCGTGGCGTCCGCCACCGTCGCCGCGCCGACCGGAACGGGCGCCGGCGCGCCGCCGAGGCAGGCCTCGAGGTCGCGCGCCATCTCACGGGCGTCCTGATAGCGGGCGCCCGGGTTCTTCTGCATCGCGCGGGCCAACACCAGGTCCAGCATCTGCGGAACGGCGGGGTTGTGGCGGCTGGCCGGCGTGGGCTGGCCGTGCAGGATGTCGTACAGCAGGTTGCCCAGTTCGGCGCCGCCGAAGGCGGGCTGGCCGGTCACCATCTCGTACAGCATGCTGCCCAGCGAGAAGATGTCGCTGCGCGCATCGACCGCGTGGCCGCCCACCTGCTCGGGCGACATGTACTTGGGCGAGCCGAGCAGCACGCCGCTGCGCGTGCGCACCTCGGACGCCTGCATGCGGGCGACGCCGAAGTCCATGATCTTCGCGTGCCGGCCGTCCATCACCATGATGTTGGACGGCTTGATGTCGCGGTGCACGACGCCGTGCGAGTGCGCCGCGGCCAGGCCTTCGGCCACCTGCGCGGCGATGTCCAGGGCCAGCGGCAAGGGCATGGCGCCGACTGTCATCATCGTCTTCAGCTCGGTGCCGCGCAGCAGCTCCATCGCGATGTACAGCCAGTCGCCTTCGCGCCCGAGGTCGTGGATGGTGATGATGTTCGGATGGCTCAGGCCGCCGGCGGCCTTGGCCTCCTGGCGGAAGCGTGCTTCTTGCTCGTCGCGCTCGGCGGCGTCCGGCGGCAGCAGCATGGCCTTGACGGCCACCCGGCGTTGCAGCGACTCGTCTTCGGCCAGGTACACGATGCCCATGGCACCGCGTCCCAGTTCCTCGAGGATGCGATAGCGGCCGAAATGAGTGAAGGGCGGCGGGTTCATTTGAGCTTGTCCAGCCAGCCCTTGACCTTGTCGATGGCCTTGGCCTGTGTCGATTGCGGCTGCCTGGGCGCCACGCGCTTCGGCGCCGGCGCCGGCTTCGGCGCCTCGAAGGTGTGCTTCAGCTCCAGCTCTTCGCCCGGTGCCAGCTGCACGTCCATCACGACGGGCTTCATGTGCTCGTTGCGCAGCTCGATGCTGTGCGGCCCCGGCGGGATCGACAGCCGCGCGAGCGGCGGCGACACGCCCTTCAGCTCGCCGTCGACGTAGATCTCGCCTTGCGGATGGATTTCGAGCGCGATCGTGCCCGGCCGGCTGGCGGCCTCCATCTCTTCGCGCTGCCAGCGGCCGGCGAAACCGGCGGCCACGATCAGGGCCACGCCCACCGCGGCGAACAGGTGGCCCCACAGCGCGCGCCGGCGCGCTCTTCCCGGCTCGAAGGCATACAGCGCGTGCGAACGCAGGCGCTCGTCGACGAAATCGCCGGCCGGACGCAAGGTCTTGGCGCGCTGCGGCCAGCGTGCCGCCAGCGCCTGGCGAAAGGGCAGCGAAGCCAGGATGGGATGCTGCGTGGCGAAGCCCGCCACCGCACCCGCGGTCTCCAGGCCCTCGCCCGCGACGCGGGCGCCGGCCAGGGTGTCGGCTTCGGCCTTGATGGGCCCGTAGTGCAGGCCGATGGCGACGTCCTCGCAGGACGCCGCGGCCTCGCGCGCGGCCTGCAGCGCCTGCCAGGGGTCGCCCCGGCCGACGACGGCCAGGCCGTCCGGTGCTTCCAGCACCACGCGTTCCTCGGGCTGCCAGGGCGCCAACGCCTGCTTGACCGCGGCCAGCAGGCGTTCGCGGCGCTGCGCCTGTTCCGTGACCGGCTGGCCATGGAAAGCGCGCATCCGCAGGAACAACACGCTGGCCGGGACCGGGATAGCGGACATGACGTTTATTTTCGCAAGCCCTGCAGTTTGGCGAAGGCGCCCTGCATGGCGCCGCCGATGGCCGGGTTGTTCGGGGCGCGCTGGCCGCGCGCCGCGCCTTCGAAGCGGTTCTCGCGCGGGCCGTCGCGGCGCTTGTCCACCGGGGCGCCCAGCTTCATCGTCAGGCTGATGCGCTTGCGCACGGGATCCACTTCGAGCACCTTCACCTTGACGATGTCGCCGGTCTTCACGACCTCGCGCGCATCGTTGACGAACTTGTGCGACAGCTGGCTCACGTGCACCAGGCCGTCCTGGTGCACGCCCAGGTCGACGAAGGCGCCGAAGGCGGCGACGTTGCTGACCGTACCTTCCAGCTCCATGCCGGGTTGCAGGTCCTTGATGTCGTCCACGCCTTCGTTGAAGCGCGCGACCTTGAAGTCCGGGCGCGGATCGCGGCCCGGCTTCTCCAGCTCGCCCAGGATGTCCTTGACGGTGATCACGCCGAACTTCTCATTCGAGAACAGTTCGGGCTTCAGCGTCTTCAGCATCTCGGCGCGGCCCATCAGTTCCTGCACCGGTTTCTTCACGGTTTCGAGGATCCTCTCAACGACCGGGTAAGTCTCGGGGTGGACGCCCGTCATGTCCAGCGGGTTGTCGCCGCCGCGGATGCGCAGGAAGCCCGCGCTCTGCTCGAAAGTCTTGGGCCCGAGGCCGCTCACCTGCAAGAGTTGCTGGCGATTTTTGAAGGCGCCGTTGTTCTCGCGCCACTGCACCACCGCCTTGGCCACGGTCCCGGACAGGCCGGAGACGCGGGACAGCAGCGGCGCGCTGGCGGTGTTGAGGTCGACGCCGACCTTGTTCACGCAGTCTTCGACCACCGCGTCCAGCATGCGGGCCAGCTCGCTCTGGTTCACGTCGTGCTGGTACTGGCCCACGCCGATCGACTTGGGTTCGATCTTCACCAGTTCGGCCAGCGGGTCCTGCAGGCGGCGCGCGATGCTCGCCGCGCCGCGCAGGCTGACATCCACGTTGGGCAGTTCCTGCGAAGCGAATTCGCTGGCGGAGTAGACCGAGGCGCCGGCCTCGCTGACCACCACGCGCTGCATCTCGCCGCCCAGCAGCTTGCACAGTTCCCCGGCCAGCTTGTCGGTTTCGCGGCTGGCGGTGCCGTTGCCGATGGCGATGAGGTTGACGCCGTGCTTGGCGCACAGCTGCGCCAGGGTGCGCAGCGAGCCGTCCCAGTCGCGGCGCGGCTCGTGCGGGTACACGGTGGACGTATCGACCAGCTTGCCGGTGGCATCGCACACGGCAACCTTCACGCCGGTGCGGATGCCGGGGTCCAGGCCCATGACGACGCGCGGTCCGGCGGGCGCGGCCAGCAGCAGGTCGCGCAGGTTCTCGGCGAACACCTTGATGGCGACCTTCTCCGCGTCTTCACGCAGGCGGGCGAACAGGTCGCGCTCGGTGGACAGCGACAGCTTCACGCGCCAGGTCCAGGCGACGCACTTGCGCAGCAGGTCATCGGCCTTGCGGGCGCTGTGGCTCCAGCCCAGGTGCAAGGCGATCTTGCCTTCGGCGATGGAAGGCTTGCCCGGTTCGGGCTCCACCGGCAGCACCAGCTTGACTTCGAGGGTCTCCAGCTGGCGGCCGCGGAACACGGCCAGGGCGCGGTGCGAAGGCACCTTGCCGATCGGCTCGTCGTACTCGAAGTAGTCGCGGAACTTGGCGATGTCCGGGTTGTTTTCGTCCTTGCCGCTCGCGAGCTTGGACTTCAGCAGGCCTTCGGTCCACAGCCACTCGCGCAGGTTCTGCACCAGCGCGGCGTCCTCGGCCCAGCGCTCGGACAGGATGTCGCGCACGCCATCCAGCACCGCGGGCACGGTGGTGAAGTCCTCGCCGCCCTCGCCCTTTTCTGCCTTCACGAAAGGCACGGCTTCGGCCGCGGGGTCCTTGCTGGGGTCGGCCCACAGCAGGTCGGCCAGCGGCTCGATGCCGGCTTCGCGGGCGATCTGGCCCTTGGTGCGGCGGCGCGGCTTGTAGGGCAGGTAGAGGTCTTCCAGTTCCTGCTTGGTGGGCGCGGCCTCGATGGCGGCGCGCAGGTCGGGCGTGAGCTTGCCCTGCTCCTCGATGCTCTTGAGCACCGCGGCGCGGCGCTCTTCCAGCTCGCGCAGGTAGGCGAGCCGGGCTTCGAGTTCGCGCAGGTGGTTGTCGTCGAGGCCGTTGGTGGCCTCCTTGCGGTAGCGGGCGATGAAGGGGACGCTGGCCCCGCCGTCCAGGAGCTCGACCGCGGCGCGGACCTGGCTTTCCTGCACCCGGAGTTCGGCGGCGATCTGCCGCAGGATCTTTTGCATTCTGTAACTGGCGCTGGGAAGCGCGGGGAACGGAGAACCTGAAAGCGCGCGAGTTTGCCACACGCTCCGCACAGGGAAACAGGGCCTGGTCCGACATGTGCAAAACAGCCACGGCAGAGAATGGAAACCAACAGTCCCCCTAGGAGAAATCCCCATGCGCACCCGTGCCATCCTCCTCGTGGTCGCCATCCTGCTGGTTGCCGCCTTTGCCGCCCTGAACTGGGGTGAAATCGTCCATACCGCGCCGCTGTCCTTCGGCCTCTTCGTCACGGACGCGCCGATGGGCGCCATCCTGCTGGCCTTGCTGGCCCTGGCGGCGGTCGCTTTCGCGCTGAGCGCCGCCACCATCCGCACGCAGGCGCTGGTGGACTACCGCAACCACCACAAGACGCTGGAGCAGCAGCGCACGCTGGCCGACAAGGCCGAGGCCTCGCGCTTTACCGACCTGCGGCAGCACCTGGACTCGCAGCTGCGCGACCTGCGCGAGCGCGACTCCGTCGCTGCGACCGAGTTCGAGAAAGCCATGGTCCAGAGCCAGCGCGAGCTGCGCACGCAGCTGGAGCAGGTCAACCGCACCGTCGCCGCGCGCCTGACCGAGCTGGAGCATCGCCTGGACGCGCGCTTCGCCAGCGGCGTGGCGGCCCCGGCCGTGCGCGCGGAAACGGGCCAGTCGCAACAGTTGCGGGATGCGCAACTGCGCGAAGACCAGCTGCGTGCCCGTGCCGAGCAGGAGCGCGCCCGCGCCGGGCAGGAACAGGCCGTGCGCCAGGAACAGCAGCGCGAGGAACGCGCGATGGCGAGCGATCGGCCGGCCGAAAGCGGCTGGCGGAAGTGGTTCTAATCCTGGCGTAATTGCGGCGGGGTCGGCCGCGGCCATACTGCGGCCGGTGCGCAGCGAGCTGCGCACGCTACGTGGACACATCCACGGGAGCCCCGCCATGAATCACACCACCCTCGCCTTCCTGCTGGCCGCCGGCGCGGCCCAGGCGCAGCAGCCTGCCTGCCACGCTTCCTCGCCCGCCACCCGCACCCCCGTCATCGAGCTTTACACCTCCGAAGGCTGCAGTTCCTGCCCGCCGGCAGACCACTGGATCTCGGGCCTGAAAGACGCCGCCGCGCAAGGGCGCGTGGTCGTCCAGGCCTTCCACGTCGGCTACTGGGACTCGCAGGGCTGGGTCGACCGCTTCGCCACGCCCGCGTACACGGGCCGGCAGCGCGAGGTGGCCGCGAACAACCACGAGTTCACGCTCTACACGCCGCAGCTGGTGCGCGATGGCCGCGACTGGCGCGACTACGGCGCTGCGCTCCCGGCCAAGCCGGAGCCGGCGACGGTGGCGATCCAGCTCACGCGCGAGGGCGCGGACGTGGTGCAGGCGCAGGTGATCCCGCAGTCGCCCAACGCGTCTTGGGCCGCGTATTGGACCGTCACCGAGCACGGCCACGCGAGCAAGGTCACCGCCGGCGAGAACGCCGGCGAGGCGCTGAAGCACGACTTCGTCGTGCGGCAATACGTGACGGCCGGCAACTACCAGGGCGCGCAGGCCCTGAGGTTCCGGCCGGTAGCTGCCACGCCGGGGCATGCGCAGCAGGTGAACCTGGTCGTCACGGAGCTGAAGGGCGGCAAGCCGCTGCAGGCGCTGAGCCTGTCCTGCTCCTAGGAGAGGATCACTCCGCGTGGATGTTCAGCTTGCGCACCAGCGCCGTGAAGCGCTGGAGATCCTGCGCGATGACCGCGGCGAATTCGGCCGGCGTGCTGGTGCGCGGGGTCGCACCCTGCGCGATCATCGTGTCACGCACTTCCTTGGAGTTGACCACCTCGCGGATGTCCGCCGCGATCTTGTCGATGACGGGCTGCGGCGTGCCGGCCGGCGCCAGGACGCCGAGCCAGGAGCCCATCTCCGCATTCTTCACGCCCTCCTCTGCCAGCGTGGGAACGTTGGGCAAGGCGGGTGATCGGGTTTCGCTCGACACCGCGAGCGGCCGGAACTTGCCCGAGCTGATGAAGCCCGTGGAGCCGAAGATGCTGGTGAACTGCATGTCGACGTGGCCGGCGATCACGTCCGTGTTGGCGAGGCCGCCGCCCTTGTAGGGCACGTGCAGGAACTTCGCGCCCGAGGCGGCCATGAAGATCTCCGCCGCCAGGTGCGTCGAATTGCCCGTCCCCGAGCTGGCGAAGGTGTACTTGTTCGGTTCGGCCTTGCCCAGCGCGACGAGGTCCTTGACGTTGGTCGCCTTGAAGCCGGGATACGTCACCAGCACGATCGGCAGGTCGGCCACCAGCGAGATCGGCGCGAAGGCCTTTTCGGGGTTGTAGGGCAGCTTGCCGTACAGCGGCGGGTTGATCGCCTGCGTGCCGACGTTCCCCATCAGCAAGGTGTAGCCGTCCGGCTTGGCGCGGGCCACGATGTCGGCGCCGACGATGCCGCCGGCGCCGCCGCGGTTGTCGATTACCACCGGCTGGCCCCACCTGGTGGACAGCGCCTGCGCAATCAGGCGCGCGCCGGTGTCCGTGCCGCCACCCGGCGGGAAGGGAACGACCAGCGTGACCGGGCGCGAGGGATAGGCCTGCGCCATGACGGCCAGGGGAAGCAGCGTCGCCGCCAGGGCAAGAAGGATCTTGTTCAAGTGAGGTCTCCTGCGATTCACGCGACGCGCCAGCGCGCCGCCTCTTCGGACAGGCTGAAGCCCAGCCCGGGGCGCTGGGGCAGGAACATCTGCCCGCCCTTGATCTCGAGGCGTTCGTTGAAGGCCGGCTCCAGCCATTCGATGTGCTCCACCCAGGCCTCGTGCGGATACGCGCAACCCAGGTGGATGTGGATCTCCATCACGAAGTGCGGCGCGAGCTTCAGGCGGTTCAGGTCCGCGCTGTTGGCGATCTTCAGGAACGGCGTGATGCCGCCGACCCGCGGCACGTCGGGCTGCAGGAAGGTGACCGAGTCGTGCCTGATCAGCTCGCCGCATTCGGCGACGCTGCTCAGCATCTCGCCCGTGGCGATGGGCGTGTCGAGCTTGGCCTTCAGCTGCGCGTGCCCGCGGTAGTCGTAGGCGTTGGTGGGTTCTTCCAGCCAGACCAGGTTGAACGGGTCGAGCATCCGGCCCGCGCGCAAGGCGGTGGTGACGTCCCATTGCTGGTTGGCATCCACCATCATCGGCACGTCATCGCCGACGTGCTTGCGCACGGCCGCCACGCGCTCGATGTCCTTCTTCAGCTCGGGCTGGCCGACCTTCAGCTTGATGCCGCCGAGGCCGAGCTCCAGCGAGCGGTCGACGTTGGCCAGCACCTCGGACGTCGATGCATTCAGGTAGCCGCCCGAGGTGTTGTAGCAGGGAACGCTTTCGCGGTAGGCGCCGAGCAGCTTGCCGATGGAGACGTCGGCCGACTTCGCCTTCAGGTCCCACAGCGCGACGTCGAAGGCCGCGATGCTCTGCACCGACACGCCGGTGCGCGATACCGAGGCGCCCAGCCACGCGAGCTTTTCCCACAGGCGGCCGATGTCGTTCGGATCTTCGCCCACGAGCGCGCCGGCCAGGTCCTTGGCGTGCGCCAACAAGGCGGAGCCGCCGGCGCGCAGCGAGTAGCTGAAGCCGAAGCCGCGCGCGCCGTTCACGGTTTCGATGGTGGCGGTGAGCAGGTCCACGTGCGCCAACGGCCGCTGGCGGCCGGTGAGCACCTTGGCGTCGCTCACGGCTTTCTTGAGAGGTACCTGGTAGAGGGCGACTTCGACAGTCTGGATGGGGTCCATGCGATGCAGTCCTGCGTTCAATCGAGCTTCGCGCCCGAGGCCTTGACGATCCGCGCCCACTTGGTGGACTCGGAGGCGTTGTAGTTGAGGAAGTCGGCGGCGCTGCTGCCGACGGGGTCGATGCCGCGCGAGGTGAGCTGCTCGCGCACGTCGGGCAGTTCGAGGATGGCGTGCACCTCGTTCGAGAGCTGGTCCACGACCGCCTTGGGCGTGCCCGCCGGGGCCCACAGGCCATACCAGGTGCTGATGTCGTAGCCGGGCACGCCGGACTCCGAGATCGTCGGCAGCCCGGGCTCCGCCGGCGAGCGCTTCGCCGAGGTCACCGCCAGGCCGCGCAGCTTGCCGGCCTGGATGAAGGGCATGGTGGAACCCAGCGAATCGAAGACCACCTGCACGTGGCCGGCGATGACGTCGTTCATGGCGGGCGAGCTGCCCTTGTAGGGAATGTGCTGCAGGTCGATGCCGGCCTGCATCTTGAAGGCCTCGGCGGCCAGGTGGGTCGCGGAGCCGCTGCCCGAGGACGCGTATTGCAGCTGGCCCGGCTTCGCTTTCGCCAGCGCGATCAGCTCGGACACGGACTTGACGTTCAGTGCGGGGTTGACCGACAGCACTAGCGGCACGCGGGCGATCAGGTCGTTGGGGCCGCCGGCCGGATACGGAACGACCACCGGACGGACTTCTTCGGGTAGTCCGAGGACGCGGCCTGGGCCGTGTCCAGGATCGGCAGGGCGAGCAGCGCAAGGGCCGCCGCGAGGCTGAGCCGCTTGGCGCGGCTGGCAGGTGAGTTCAAGGATTGTCTCCATCGCGAACACCGCGAATGCCACGGATTCTGCGGCCGGATCGGCGTACAAGTCAATATCGTGCACGATCGTTGATCCGCGATCGTGGAATGACGATGCTCGCCCGGCGCGCCATAATCGCCGGATGGCAACCTCCAAGACCCCCGCCGCCGGGCTGCGGCTGGTCAAGACCTCGCTGGCCGGACTGGCGTACGACGAACTCAAGCGCCAGATCCTCGACCAGCGCCTGCGGCCCGGCGAGCGCCTGAACATCGACGCCCTGTCGCGCGAATGCGGCGTCAGCAGTTCGCCGCTGCGCGAGGCGCTGGTGAAGCTCGGGGGCGAAGGGCTCGTCGTGTTCGAGGCCAACACGGGCTTCCGCGTGGCGCCGGTGCCGGACGAAGCGCAGATGAAGCACCTGCTGGAGTTCCGCACCGTGCTGGAAAGCCATGGCGCGCGGGTAGGCGCGGCGCTGGCGAACGAAGACTCCTTGGCGGCCATGCGCAAGGCCACCGACGGCATGGCCGCGATGCGGGCCAAGGGCGTGAGCTACAAGCAGTACCGGGCCTACTTCGAGCTCGAGCAGGCCTTCCACCAGGCGCTCGTCGACAGCGCCGCCAACCCGGTGATCTCCGCGGCCTATCGCGAGCTGCAACTGGTGCTGCTGGTGGCACGGATGTCCATCGTTCCGGACAGCAACAAGCTGGGCTCGGATGCCGCGGTGGACGAACACCGGGCCATCATCGCGGCCTTCGAGGCGCGCGACCCCGATGCGGCGGAGGCAGCGGTGCAAGGCCACATCCAGGCGGCCCGCCAGCGCATGAAGCCGCAACCAGCGACAGGTGAGCGCCTGGCCGGCTCCGCCTAGTCGAACAGCCCGGGCTGGCCGCCGAAACGCGCCCGCTCGATCTCCAGCATCCTCAGCTTGGTGTCCACGCCGCCGGTGGCGGAGAAGCCGCCCGAGCGGCCGCCCGCGGCCATTACGCGATGGCAGGGCACGACCGGCGCGAAGGGGTTCGATCCGAGCGCCTGGCCCACCGCGCGCGCCGCTCCCGGATCACCGAGGCGTTGCGCCACTTCGCCATAGGTCAGCACCTCGCCGGGCGGAATCGCCCGCGCGAGCTCGTAGACACGGCGATGGAACTCCGGCACCGTGTCCAGGGCCAGTGGCAGGTCGCACAGGTCGTCGTGCTCGCCTTCCAGCAGGCGCTGCACGCGCTCGATCGCGCGCTGCACGAAGGGCGGCGGCTCCGACTCGGGCACTTCGCCGGAATGGCGCCGCATGCGTGCGAGCGTGCCGGCGCGCGTGGTCTCGGGCAACTGCACGGCGGCGATGACGTCCTCGGCCCAGGCGATGCCGCACGGCCCGATCGCCGTATCGAAAATGCAGCAGCCGAGGGCGCGAGCCACTTTCAGGCAGCCTTCAGCACGTAGCCGAGCCGCGGGAAATGCACGTGCACGACGCCCGTGCGCGGGTCGTGGCGGCGCAGGCTGTAGTGGGTGCGGGTGGCGGCGATCAGTTCGCCCTCGGTCGCTTCGGTGCCGAAGGACTCCGGCGTGATGCTGACGCGGCTGCCCAGCCGGAGGCCGTGGTCGTCCTGGAAGGCACTGTCGATCAGCAGGTTGGCGCCGGGCGCTTCCGGCTCGGCCGCTTTCGCGACCTCGATCGCGTCCTCGGCGCCCAGCTTCGTCATCGCCCCGTGGCCGATGGCGGCCATGCGCTCGGCCCACTCCACCACCGAAGGCGTGGCGCTGAAGATGTCCATCAACACCGGCACCTGCGTGCGCGTGTACCAGATGCCGTGGTAGGCCGCGAAGTCGGCCACGCAAGGATCCATGCCGAACAGGAAGTCGTGCTCGTCAGCCATGTTGGCAAGCCGGCGCAGGTAGGAGCGGTAGGCCGAGGTCGCGTCGCCGGGACGCAGCCGCACCAGGTTGGAACTCATGGCCTTGCGGTCGGCGCCGAACGCCTCCGCGGTGCCGGCCGGCGCCTTGCCGAAGACGAAAGCCGCGCCCTTGGGCTGCAGGTTGTAGCCCATCGCCGCCCAGAACAGCGTGGAGTCGGCCCACTGCGCGAAGATGCGGCAGGCGCCTTTCAGGTGCGGCGGGTACAGCGTGGGCTCGGGCCGCACGTGCTCCAGCACGTCGCAGATCAAGGCCGTGTCGCAGTAGATGTCGGCGCCGACCTGCAGCACCGGCGTGCGGCGGTAGCCGCCAGTGAGCGCCACCACGTCCGGCTTCGGCATGATGGGCGGCACCAGCACCGACTTCCAGGGCAGCTTCTTGTGGCCCAGGACGAGGCGGAGCTTCTCGGAGAACGGCGAGCTGGCGTAGTTGTGCAGGATCAGGTCTTGCATGTCTTCTTCTTTCAATGGGGCGTGGCGCGGGCAAGGATCGTGTCGAAGGCGCTGCCGGCGGACAAGGTTCCGAAAGCCTGGCCCCAGTTGCCGGCCAGGCGCGAATCGCAGAAGGCGGCGAACACCTCGCCGGGCGCTTGCTGGGCGAGCAGCGCGGCCTGCACGGCCAGCGCCACGTCCTGCGCGAGGCGGCGCGCCTCGATCTCGGTGGCCATCTCCTCCACCCGCGCGGGCAGGCTGGCGGCCAGGCGGTCCAGCGCCGCGTGCATGCCCTTCGCCGGCGCGAGTTCCTGCGCCAGGGCCGCGGCAGCGTCCGCCTTGCGCAGCGCGCGCAACAGGTCCAGCGCCATGATGTTGCCGGCGCCTTCCCAGATGGAGTTGAGCGGCATCTCGCGGTAGATGCGGGCCATGATGCCTTCGCCGCCCTCTTCCACGTAGCCGTTGCCGCCCAGGCATTCCATCGCCTCCTGGGCGAAGTGGCTGCCGCGCTTGCAGATCCAGAACTTGGCGATGGGCGTGAGCAGGCGCGCCATCACGGCCTCGTGCGCGTCGCCGCGCTGGTCGAAGGCACGCGCCAGGCGCAGGGCCAGCGCGGTCGCGGCTTCGCTCTCCAGCGCCAGGTCGGCGAGCACGTTGCGCATCAGCGGCTGCTCGATCAGCTTCTTGCCGAAGGCGGAACGTTGCTCGGTGTGGTTCAAGGCGATGGACAGCGCCTGTCGCATCAGCCCGCTGGTGCCCAGCGCGCAATCGAGGCGCGTCATCGTGCCCATCTCCAGGATCTGCGGCACGCCGCGGCCCTCTTCGCCCACCAGCCAGGCAGTGGCGCCCTGGAACTCCACTTCGGAACTCGCGTTGGCCTTGTTGCCCAGCTTGTCCTTCAGGCGCTGGATGCGGAGGGCGTTGCGGCTGCCATCGGGCAGCACGCGCGGCAGGAACAGGCAGCTCAGGCCTGACGCCGTTTGCGCGAGCACCAGGAAGGCGTCGCACATCGGCGCCGAGAAGAACCACTTGTGGCCGGTGACGCGATAGCGCGCGCCCCAGTCGTCGTTGCCGTCCGGCTCGGCATGCGTCGTGTTGGCGCGCACGTCCGAGCCGCCCTGCTTCTCCGTCATGCCCATGCCCATGGTCACGCCCGGCTTGTCGCGCCAGGGCACGAGCCGAGGGTCGTAGCCGCGGCTGGTGAGCTTGGGGCCCCAGTCGCGGTAGACCGCGGCGTTGCTGCGCAGTGCCGGCGTCACCGCATAGGTCATCGAGATCGGGCAAAGGATCGACGGCTCGAGCTCGGTGAAGAGCATGAAGCCGGCGGCACGCAACACATGCGGCGAAGCGCCCTCCCCGGCCCAAGGCGTGCCGTGCAGTCCGGCGGCAACCGCCGCCTTCATCAGCGCGTGATAGCTGGGATGGAACTCCACCTCGTCGATGCGGTGGCCGAAGCGGTCGTGCGTATGAAGTTCAGGCGTGTGGACGTTGGCCAGCCGCGCGTGCTGCTGGTACTCGGCGCTGCCGGCGAGGCGACCCAGCGCCTGCAGGGGCGCCGTGTCCAGCTGCGGCGCGTTGAAACGCAGCGCATCGCGCAGCGGCCGGTTGGTGGCGAACAGGTCGTAGTCGACCAACGGCTGCGGCTGGTTGAAGACTTCGTGCGTGGCGTACTCTGCCATGGCGGATCCTCGGGGGAAACGTTCCACCCGAGTATCGCCCACCTTGCAGCCTCAGCGTGTCGCCGGCAGGTCGTGCGAAGCCGCCAGTTTCGCCTGCACGTAAGCCGACGCGTTCACAGGTTCGTAGCGCGCCGGGTTGTCCGCACTCGTGCACGACGGCAAGGCCGCGATCTCGCTGGCCCCATTCGGGCCGGTGAAGGCCACCATCGACAGCCGCTGCGTCGACCCGGTCAGTTCGCGCGACGGGTTCACCACGCGATGCAGCGTCGACCGCCAGCGCCCGTTGGTCCAGCGCGCCATCAGGTCGCCGACGTTGATGACGAAGCTGTCCGGGTGCGGCGGCACGTCGTGCCAGCGGCCTTCGCGGTCGCAGATCTGCAGGCCGCCGGGCGCTTCGTCCTGCCGCAGGACAGTGAGGCCGCCGTAGTCGTGGTGCGCGCCATAGCGCAGCTGCCCGGGCTCGGGCGGCTCCTCCTGGTCCGGGTAGTTGACGAAGCGCAGCGTCAGCGACGGCTCGCGGTAGAAGCCCGAAAAGAAGTCCTCCGGCAGGTCCAGCGCGAGCGCGGAAAGCCGCATCAGCTGCTGCGTCAGCCCGAACATGGCGTCGTACCAGGCCTGGACGTTGCGTCCCAGGTCCGCAGGCTGGTCCGGCCAGTAGTTGGGCAGGCCGAGCCCGGCCCGCTCGCGCTGCAGCGACGCGAACACGAGCGCCTCGCACAGGTCGGGCGGCGTGCGGCCGGCCAGCGTGGCCGCGACGCTTTCGATGCGCAGCGGCAGGTAGCCGCGACCCTTCGTCCTCTCGGGCGGCGTGTAGCGGCGCTTCTCCGGTTCAGGCAGCGCGAAGAAGCCGCGCGCACCGGCATAGGTGGCACGCACCAGGTCGGCGGGCACGCCGTGCTGCACGATGGTGACGAAGCCCGCCTCCTCCAGCGCGCGGCCGAACGCGCGCGCCACGTCCTCGCGTCGCGCGGCGTCGCCCGCCGCGAAGGCGCCGAGGTCGACGACCGGCACCGCCAGCGCGGCGGCCGTCATTGCGCGGCCTTGCCCACGAAGCGCAAGGTGTACGCGGCCTTGTAGTCGAGGCTGGCCGAGTAGACACCGGAGGCGGACATCACCTCGAAGAAGTCCTTCCAGCGCGCATCGGTCATGGCGCCCAGGCCCAGCGTCTTCGCGTCGCCGCTGTCGACGAGGCCGCGCTCCTTGATCTGCTTCATCTTGAAGTGGAACAGCGGCTCGCCGTGTTCCGGGTTCATCGCCAGGATGCCCTTCATCGCCGGCGTGTAGTCGCCGTTCAGGCACTGCTGCCAGCCGGCGCGCGTCGCGTCCACGAAGGCCTGCACCACCTGCGGATGCGCCTCGACCCAGGCGCGCGTGCCGAACACCGTGTCCTGGTAGTTGCTGTAGCCGTAGTCGGCCAGCAGGATGGACACCGGCGGCTTGGGCATGGCCTTGCCGAGCAGCATCGCGTCCTCGGTGATGTAGCCCTGTTGCACCGCCTGCGGGTTCACCAGGAACGGCGCGGCCGAATACGTGTAGGGCCGCAGCTGGTCGTCGACGAAGCCGTACTTGCGCTTCAGGAACTGCCAGTACTCCTGCTGCGAGAACTTGGCCACCATGATCTGGCGGCCCTTCAGGTCCTGCAGCTTCGCGACACCCTGGTCGGGGTGCGCCACCAGCGTCTGCGGGTCCTTCTGGAAGAAAGCCGCCACCGTGACGGCCGGCACGCCGTTCTGCAGCATGTGCAGGGTCGTGAAACTGGAGCCCATGGCCAGCTGCAGGTCGTTGGCGCCGATCTGCAGCGGCAGGTTGCGGTCCGGCCCGCCGTTGACGATCTCGACGTCCAGGCCGGCCTTGTCGTAGAGGCCGGCCGCCTTGGCCTGGAAGAAGCCGCAGTGTTCGGCCTCGGCCACCCAGCTGAGGCCGAAGCGGACCCTTTCGGCGGCGTGGACGTTGAACGCGAGCGCCGCCAGCGCGGCGAACAGGGATGCATGCACCTTCATCGGGACTCCTCGGAGTTGGATGAAGGGGCATCGCAAAACGCGTGCCCAGGCCCGCAGGCCGGCGCGCGTCAGGCCACCTTGACGACCTGCTTGCCGAAGTTCTTGCCCTTCAGCATGCCGAGGAAGGCCTCGGGCGCGGACTCCAGGCCTTGCGCGACGCTCTCGCGCGGCCGCAGCTTGCCGCTGCCCACCAGCTGCCCCAGCTCCTGCAGCGCCTGCGGCCACACTTCCATGTGCTCGCTCACGATGAAGCCCTGCAGCTTGATGCGGTTCGTCAGCAGCAGCTGCGGATAGGCCATCGGGATCGGCTGGCCGTCGTAGCCGGCGATCATGCCGCACAGGGCGATGCGGCCGTGCGCGTTCATGCGCAGCATCACGGCGTCCATCACCATGCCGCCCACGTTCTCGAAGTAGCCGTCGATGCCGTCCGGGCAGGCTTCCTTCAGCGCCTTGGACAGCGAGCCCGCGTCCTTGTGCTGCTTGTAGTCGACGCAAGCGTCGAAGCCCAGTTCCTCGGTCACGTAGCGGCACTTGTCCGGGCCGCCCGCGATGCCGACCGCGCGGCAGCCGCGCGCCTTGGCGAGCGCGCCGAGGGCGCTGCCCACCGCGCCGCTGGCGGCGCTGACGACGACGGTCTGGCCTGCCTGTGGCTCGATGATCTTCACCAGCCCGTACCAGGCCGTCACGCCCGGCATGCCCACCGCGCCGAGATAGTGCGACAGGGGAACGTGGGTCGTGTCCACCTTGCGGATGCTGCCCGGCTGGTCGGCGGAGACGACGCTGTATTCCTGCCAGCCGCCCATGCCCACGACCTTGTCACCGGGCTGGAACTTGGGGCTGCGGCTCTCGACCACCTCGCCCACCGTGCCGCCTTGCATCACCTGGCCCACGGGCTGCGGCGCCGTGTAGCTCTTGGCGTCGTTCATGCGCCCGCGCATGTACGGGTCGAGGCTGAGGAAGTGGTGCTTGACCAGTACCTCGCCGTCCTTCAACGGCGGCGTGGTGCCGCTCGCCAGCTTGAAGTTGCTGGCCTGGGCTTCGCCGGTCGGGCGGTTGTCCAGCAGGATCTGCTTGTTCGTGGGCATGAGGAGTCCTCTGTCAGTCGGTGGAGATGACGTTCGCCGCGGCCGTCGGAGCGGACCGCCGCACGAACTTGAAAGTGCCGGTGGCCTGGGCGCACAGGCGGCCCTGGTCGTCGACGATGCTGCCTTCGCAGAAGCCCATGGACTTGGTCCGGTGCAGCAGCTTGCCGCGGGCCGTGAGCACGCCCGCGCAGGGCTGCATGAAGCTGGTCTTCATCTCGATGGTGACCACGCCCAGCTCCTTGTCGACGCTGCGCGCGGCCGTCGCCAGCGCCACGTCCAGCAAGGTCATGACGGCGCCGCCGTGGGCGACCTGGAAGGAGTTCATGTGTTCCCGCTTCGGCGCGAAGCGCAGCTCCGATTCGCCGCCCTCGTAGCGCACCATCTCGATGCCGAGCAGGTCGATGAAGGGAATCTCGACGCCGAAGGGAAAGCCGTTGTCTCGTGCCACGCGCTCAGCCCCCCGTCACCACGGACACGCCGCCATCCACCGCCAGCCACTGGCCGGTGATGTGCTTGCCGGCATCGGAGGCGAACAGCAGCATCGCGCCCTTCAAGTCCTCGTCGTCGCCCAGGCGCCGCAGCGGCGCGTTCTGCGCCAGCTTTTCGGTGCCGATGCGGTCCAGCGTGCCCTGCGTCATCTTGCTCGGGAAAAAGCCCGGGCAGATGGCGTTGACGTTGATGCCGTACTTGCCCCACTCGCAAGCCAGCGCCTGCGTGAAGGTGATGACCGCGCCCTTGGACGTGTTGTAGGCCAGCGTGTTCATCTCCGGCGGGTTGCCGCCCAGCCCCGCGATCGAAGCGATGTTGACGATGCGGCCGGACTTGCGCGGGATCATGCTGCGCTTGGCGATGCGCTGGGCCAGCAGGAAATAGCCGCGCACGTTGAGGTTCATCACCTTGTCCCAGGCGTCGACCGGGTGGTCTTCCGCCGGCGCGCCCCAGGCGGCGCCCGCGTTGTTCACCAGGATGTCGACGTCGCCCATGCGCTCCAGCGTCTGGTCGGCCAGGCGCTGGATGTCCTCCTCGCGCGCGCAGTCCGCCGCGATCCAGCGGGCATCGATGCCGACGGCCTCGAGGTCCGCCACCGCTTGCTCCAGCTCGTCGGATTTGCGGGCGCTGATCATCACCCGGGCGCCGGCCTCGCCCAGGGCATGGGCCAGCTGCAGGCCGAGGCCACGCGAGCCGCCGGTGACGAGGGCCGTCTTGCCCTCGAGGTCGAACAGGGATTGCACAGTGCGCGTCATGCGTCTCTCCGGACTTCGTGGTTCATGGCTTCGATTCTGCGCCGGCCTCGGGGGTCTCGTGCAGGCGCGAGCGCACGAAGATCAGCACGATGCCGGCGATGGTGGCGAGTGCCCCGAGCACCGACAGGCTCCAGCCGCCGACGGCCGTCTCGTCGTGCGAGGCGATGCCCAGCACCAGCGTCAGCAGGCCGCCGAAGATCAGGACCCAGACCAGCGTGTCGATGCGCTCCAGGGTGCGGCGGTTCGTCATCAGAAAGCCTCCTCGGGCATGCCGGCGCAGGTGGGATCGCGCGTCTCGACGACGCGCAGCCAGGCGCCGATCTTCGGCAGTTCGTAATGGAAGAAATAGCGGGCGGCGCGGCGCCGGCCCTCGTCGGCCGGTGAATTGCTCGCGGCGGGAACGGCCAGCAGCACGTCCAGCCAGGTCCACGCGATCACCAGGTGGCCGAAAGCCTGCATGTAGGGCACGGCATTGGCGAGCGCGTCGGTCGCCTGGCCGGTGGCCCAGGCGGCCTTGGTGGCGGCGCCGACCTTCTGCAGCGCCTGGCCCAGCGCATTGGCGTGTTCGGCCAGCGCCGGCTGCTGGATTGCGCGCTCGATGGTGGCGTTGATGCGCTGCGCCAGCAGCAGCAGGCCCTTGCCGCCTTCCATCACCACCTTGCGTCCCAGCAGGTCGGCGGCCTGGATGCCGTGCGTACCCTCGTGGATCATGTTCAGGCGGTTGTCGCGCCAGTACTGCTCCACCGGGAAATCGCGCGTGTAGCCGTAGCCGCCGTGGACCTGGATGGCCAGCGAATTGGCCTCCAGGCAGAACTCGCTGGGCCAGCTCTTGGCCAGCGGCGTCAGCACTTCGAGCAGCAGGCGGGCCTCTTCGACCGCCTCGGGCGTGCCGGTGTGCTGCTCGTCGACGAGGCGGGCGCAGTACAGCAGCAGCGCCAGTGCGCCTTCGCAGTACGACTTCTGCGCGAGCAACATGCGCTTGACGTCGGCGTGCTCGATGATGCGCACCTGCGGCTGGCCCGGGTCCTTGCCCACGACGCTTGCGTCGTTTCCGGTGTCTTGCCGACTTGTCGGCCGAAGGCCGACCGGCCGTCCTTGCGGCCGGTTCTTCGCGTAATCGAGCGAAGCGTAGTAGCCCGCCAGGCCCAGCGCGGTGGCGGCCAGGCCGATGCCGATGCGCGCCTCGTTCATCATGTGGAACATGCAGCGCAGGCCTTCGCCCGGCTTGCCCACCAGGTAGCCGATGGCGCCGGCACCGCGGCCGTCCAGGCCGCCTCCTGATGCTCCTCGCACCGGGTACTTGCCTTCGCCGAAATTCAGCAGCGTGTTGGTGGTGCCGCGCCAACCCAGCTTGTGGTTCAGCCCGGCCAGCGCGACGTCGTTGCGCTCGCCCGTGAGCTGCCCTTCGGTGTCCACCAGCTTCTTCGGCACGATGAACAGCGAGATGCCCTTCACGCCGGCGACGAGCTTGCCGTCGGGGCCGGGGATCTTCGCGAGCACAAGATGGATGATGTTCTCGGACAGCTCGTGTTCGCCGGCCGAGATCCACATCTTGTTGCCCTTGAGGCGGTAGCGCGGGCCGAGCGGATCGCTCTCGAAGTCCGTGCCGTCCGGCGTCGCGCGCGTGGCGATGTCCGATAGCGACGAGCCGGCCTGCGGCTCCGACAGCGCCATCGTGCCGGAGAAGCGGCCGGCGAATTCGTTGCGGGCGAACACGGCCTTCTGCGGCTCGGTGCCGTGCACCATCAGCAGGTTGGCGTTGCCCTTGGTCAGCAGGCTGCTGTTGATGCTGACCGAAGCCGTCGCGAAGAACAGGCCCGCCGCCGCTTCCACGGTATAGGGCAGCTGCATGCCGCCCTCCTCGTAATCCTGGCTCGCGCTCAGCATGCCGGACTCGCCGTAGGCCTGGTGCGCCTCGTGGGTGGCCTGCGGCAGGATCACCTTCTCGCCATCGAAGTGCGGCTCCTGCGTGTCCACCACGCGGTTGAAGGGCGCGTACTTCTCGCGCGCGATGCGCTCGCAGGTATCGAGCACGGCATCGAAGGTCTCGCGCGAATGGTCCGCAAACCGCGCGCGCTCATCGAGCCGCTCGGCATGCAGCCAGTCGTAAAGGAGGAAGTCGAGGGTGGGGCGGAGTGCGGACATGGGGTTGTTCGTGTGCTGAAGTCAGAACTGCCGGACGCAAAGGGCGCAAAAGAGAGCAAAGGTCGCAAAAGAATCAGAAGACCTTATCGGTTCTCCCTTTTGCGTCCTTTGCGAATCCTTTGCGCCCTTTGCGTCCGGAAGTCCGTCTTCAAAGAACCTCGAAGACGCCCGCCGCCCCCATCCCGCCGCCGATGCACATCGTCACCACGACCTTCTTCGCGCCGCGGCGCTTGCCTTCGATCAGGGCGTGGCCGGTCAGGCGCTGGCCCGAGACGCCGTAGGGGTGGCCGACGGCGATGGCGCCGCCGTTGACGTTGAGGCGGTCGGCCGGGATGCCCAGCTTGTCGCGGCAGTAGAGCACCTGCACCGCGAAGGCTTCGTTCAGCTCCCACAGGTCGATGTCGCTCACCTTCAGGCCCAGCTTCTTCAGCACCTTCGGCACGGCGAACACCGGGCCGATGCCCATTTCGTCCGGCTCGCAGCCCGCCACCGCGAAGCCCAGGAAGCGGCCCATCGGCTTCAGGTTGTTGCGGCCCGCGTATTCCTCGCTGACGATGACGCAGGCACCGGCGCCGTCGGAGAACTGGCTGGCATTGCCGGCCGTGATGACGCCGCCCGGCAGCGCCGGCCGGATGCCGGAAATGTTTTCCTTGGTCGTGCCTTCGCGCAGGCCCTCGTCCTTGCTGGCCGTCACCTGCCTGGAGACGAGGCCCATCACCGGGTCGGCCACGCCGGCCGTCACGGTGATCGGCGCGATCTCCTGCTCGAACTTGCCGGCGGCCTGCGCGGCGCACGCCTTCTGCTGCGACGCGGCGCCGTATTCGTCCATCGCGTCGCGGCCGATGTTGTAGCGCTTGGCCACCTGCTCCGCGGTCTGCAGCATCGACCAGTAGATCTCGGGCTTCTTCTTGTCCAGCGCCAGGTCGCGCAGCATGTGCTGGTTCATTTCCTGCTGCACGCAGGAGATGCTCTCCACGCCGCCGGCGACATACACGTCGCCCTCGCCGGCGATGATGCGCTGCGAAGCCATCGCGATGGTCTGCAGGCCCGAGGAGCAGAAGCGGTTGATCGTGACGCCCGACGCCGTGACCGGCAGGTCCGCCATCAGCGCGATCTGCCGCGCGATGTTGGCGCCGGTGGCGCCTTCGGGGTTGGCGCATCCCATCAGCACGTCTTCCACGGCATCGCCGGGCACGCCGGCGCGCTGCAGGGCGTGCTTGACGGCGTGGCCGCCCAGCGTGGCGCCGTGCGTCATGTTGAACGCGCCCTTCCAGCTCTTGGTCAGGGGCGTGCGGGCGGTGGAAACGATGACGGCGTTGGTCATGTCAGGCCTTTCTGGATGAAATCGGTTCAGGGCGCCGGCGCATTCAGGTTGCGCAGCAGTTGTTGGTAGAACTGCGCCAGCTCGGCGAGGTTCTGGACGGAAATGCGTTCGTTGGTGCCGTGCAGGCGCGAGAGGTCCTCGGGGCCGGCGCGCACCGGGCAGAAGCGGAAGATGTTGTCGGCGATGGGCACGAAGGAGCGCGAATCGGAGCCGGCCACGTACAGCGCCGGCACGACCACCGTGCCCGGGAACACGGCGCGCACGGCGCGGTTCACGGCCTGGTAGCCGGTCGAAGCCGTCGGCGTCACCGGCGTGGGGTCGTAGCTGCTCGGCAACTCGCGCACCGCGATGCCGGGGCCGGCGACTTCGCGCACGTGCGCCAGCACGCTCTCGCGGGTGTCGCCGGGCAGGATGCGGAAGTTCACCGTGCCGGTCGCGTCGGGCGGCAGCACGTTGTCCTTGTTGCCCGCGTGCACCATGGTCAGGGCCGTGGTCGTGCGCAGTGTGGAGTTCATGCTCCCGGAGCGTTCCATCTGCGCCTGCACCACGGGCCCGAACAGCCACAGGTTGGACAGCGCGACGCGCTGAAGGCCGCTCATCTCGGGCGCCAGGGTCTCGAACATCTCGCGCGCCACGCCGTTCATGGAAGCCGGCATCTGCTGCGTGTCCAGGCGCGAAAGCGCGGCGCTGACCTGGGCGATCGAGCCCGTGCCTGCCGGCGGCGGCATCGACGAGTGGCCCGGGGCCGACTTCGCCTTCAGCTCCACCGACATGTAGCCCTTCTCGGCGACGCCGATGGGCGCCACCGGCGCCTGCACGCCGGGGAAGATGCCGTGCGTGAGCACCAGGCCTTCATCGATGACGAACTCCAGCCGCACCTTGCGGTCCTGCAGCAGTTGCGCGATCTTGCGCGCGCCATCGCCACCCAGTTCCTCGTCGGCGCCGGAGACGATGTAGACGGTCTGCCGCGGCTGGAAGCCGGCGGCCAGCAGCTGCTCCACGGCTTCCAGTTCGGCGACGAGGTTGCCCTTGTCGTCCCAGGTGCCGCGGCCCCAGACATAGCCGTCCTTCACGACGCCGTCGAAAGGCGGTTGCTGCCACTGGCCTTCGGTGCCCGGCGCGATCGGCACCACGTCCTGGTGCGCCATCAGGGCGATGCCCTTGGCCGACGGGTCGGTCCCGGGCCAGGTGTAGAGCAGGTGCACGCCATCCACCTCCTCGCGCTTCAGCCGCGCATGCACGAGCGGAAAGCGCTGGGCCAGGTAGGCGTGCAGTTCCTGGAAGCGCGCCGGGTCGGCCCGCTTCTCGTCCGGGCCGGAAACGGTGCGGATGCGGATCGCGCCCGCGAGCTTGTCGGCAAGCGCCGCGCGATCGATCGCGAACGGCGCCGCGGCCGGCACCTGCAGCTGCCGCGAGCCTTGGCGCAGCGTGTTGATGGCCAGCGCGGCCACCAGCAGCAGGACCACGGCAGCCAGAGCGAGAAAAATGCGTTTGAGCATGGTGAGTCGGCGCGGGATCCCGGCTTGCGCCGGGATGGCCGCACCGTTCAGACGTTCAGCTGAACGTCTTTCCGTCTGCGGCCAGCTTGGCCAGCAGCGGCGCCGGCTGCCAGAACTTCGCATCGTCGCGCGGGTTCTGGCCGAAGCGCTTCATCGCCTGGACCACGTTGAACAGGCCCACTTCGTCGGCATACTGCATCGGGCCACCGCGATGGATGGGGAAGCCGTAGCCCGTGATGTAGACCATGTCGATGTCGCTCGCACGGGCGGCGATGCCCTCTTCCACAATGCGCGCGCCTTCGTTGACCAGCGAGAACACCAGGCGCTGCACGATCTCGTCGTCGGATATCTTGCGCGGTTCGATGCCCAGGGACTTGCGGTGTTCGACGATCATGTCCTCGACCAGCTTCGACGGGATCGCGTCGCGCTTGCCGGCCTGGTAGTCGTACCAGCCGGCGCCGGTCTTCTGGCCGAAGCGGCCCAGCTCGCAAAGCTTGTCGGCAGTGCGCGAATACAGCATGTCGGGCCGCTCGGCCGCGCGGCGCTTGCGGATGGCCCAGCCGATGTCGTTGCCGGCCAGGTCGCCCATGCGGAACGGGCCCATCGCGAAGCCGAACTTCTCGATGGCCTTGTCCACCTGCTGCGGCGTCGCGCCTTCGTCCAGCAGGAAGCCGGCCTGGCGGCTGTACTGCTCGATCATGCGGTTGCCGATGAAGCCGTCGGTGACGCCGGAGACGACGGCCGTCTTCTTGATCTTCTTGCCCAGCGCCATCACGGTGGCCATCACGTCCTTGGCCGTCTTGGCGCCGCGCACCACTTCCAGCAGCTTCATCACGTTGGCCGGCGAGAAGAAGTGCAGGCCGACCACGTCCTGCGGACGCTTGGTGAAGGCGGCGATCTTGTCCAGGTCCAGGGTGGACGTGTTGGACGCCAGGATGGCGCCCTGCTTCATGGTCCCGTCCAGCGTCTCGAACACCGCCTTCTTGACGCCCATTTCCTCGAACACCGCCTCGATCACCAGGTCGGCGTCCTTGATCTCGTCATAAGACAGCGTGGGCTTGAGCAGGGCCATGCGCTGCTCGTACTTGTCCTGCTTCAGCTTGCCCTTCTTGACCTGCGCCTCGTAGTTCTTGCGGATCGTGGCCAGGCCGCGGTCCAGCGCCTCCTGCTTGGTCTCGAGGATGGTCACCGGGATGCCGGCGTTCAGGAAGTTCATCGAGATGCCGCCACCCATGGTGCCGGCGCCGATGACGGCCACGCGCTCGATGGCGCGCTTGGGCGTGTCATCCGGCACGTCGGCGATCTTGGAGGCCGCGCGCTCCGCCATGAACAGGTGGCGCAGCGACCGGCATTCCGGCGTGAACATCAGGTTGGTGAAGATCTCGCGCTCGAAGACCATGCCCTCTTCGAACTTCTTCTTGGTCGCGGCCTCGACCGCGTCGACGCACTTGGCCGGCGCGGGGAAGTTCTTCGCCATGCCCTTGACCATGTTGCGGGCGAACTGGAAGTAGGCGTCGCCTTGCGGGTGCTTGGCCGGCAGGTTGCGCACCAGCGGCAGCGGTCGCGCGTCGGCGACCGAGCGCGCGAAGGCCAGGGCTTCTTCGGCCAGGGTCTCGGGCGAAGCGGCCATCTTGTCGAACAGCTTCTGGCCGGGCAGTTGGGCGAGCAGCTCGCTCTTGACCGGCTCGCCGCTCACGATCATGTTCAGGGCCGGTTCCACGCCCAGCACGCGCGGCAGGCGCTGCGTGCCGCCGGCGCCGGGGATCAGGCCCAGCTTCACCTCGGGCAGCGCGATGTTGGCGCCGGGCGCCGCGATGCGGTAGTGGCAGCCCAGGGCCAGCTCCAGCCCGCCGCCCATGGCGACGGAATGGATCGCCGCCACGGTGGGCTTGGACGAGTTCTCGAGGGCGCGGATGACCGATAGCAGGTTCGGGTCTTGCGTGGCCTTGGCGGAGCCGAACTCCTTGATGTCCGCGCCGCCCGAGAAGGCCTTGCCGGCCCCGGTGACCACGATGGCCTTGACGGCGGGGTCGGCATTGGCCTGGTCCAGGCCCTGCGTGATCGCGACCCGCGTCGCATAGCCCAGGCCGTTGACTGGCGGGTTGTTCATCGTGATGACGGCCACGTCGCCGTGCACCTTGTATTCAGCGGTCATGCTGCTTCCTTTGATGAGAAAAGAACGGTCGTTCGCTTTTCGCGATTCTAGAGGCGTGCGCCCGGGTGCCAACAGCGGCTTGTCGCAGCCGGGACAAAACAGGTGTGGTCTATCACAATGGTGCGGCCAATACCAGCCTGGACGCTGAAGCCTTGCTGGCGGCACCCCCGCAGTCCTATTTCAACTTCTCAAGGAGGATACCCATGCGCGCCATCGATTTCACCACTGTCACCCAAGCCAAGCTCTGGAACCCCGCCGCGCTCGCCGCGCCGCTCGATTTCCAGGATTCCGGCCCCGCGCCCGCGCTGGACTTCCACGTTGCCGAAGCGGACGCCCCGCTGCAGCTGCGCGTGCTGCGCACGGCCCGCCAGCGCGAGGAGCTTGCGACGCTGCGCAAGCACGCCCCGATGGGCGTCGAGGACGACCTGGGTGCCGGCCTGATGCCTTACGAGACGCTGCGCGACGACATGGGCTTCGTCACGGCCATGTACCGCGGCAGCAAGCTGGTGGCGACGATGCGCTTCGTGCCGAGCGGCCTGCGCCTCACCGCGGCCGAGCGCCTGCCCGACGGCATCGGCGAGGCCGGCAACCGCATCCTCGGCGCGGGCAACTGGGAAGTGGGCCGCCTGATCGTGGCGCCGGACGAGCGTTCGCCCGAGCTGCTGCAGGACTGCCTGACCCTGGCCCTGCGCGCGCTGATCGAAGAGCGCGACGTCGACCATTTCTACGCCATTGCCACGCCCGTGATGGCGCGCCTGTGGCGCCGCTTCGGCATGCGCCCGGCGGCCCCGCTGCGCGGCGCGAGCGGGCGCGACTTCATGCTGGTGGCCGGGGCCGTGGCCGCCGTCGCCACAGCGCTCGAGGTGCCGCTGCCGGCCCGCCGCGGCGTGGTTCCCGTTGCCGTCCTGCACGAGGAAGAAGCCGCCCTCGCTGCTTGAGGAGATGGCGTACTTCCAGCTGACCCCGTTTGCTATAAAGTTCCCATGAGAGCCGGCACAGCCCGGGCCGCCACGAGCGCCCGGGGGCCGGGGGCAAGGGAGAGGGAATGAAAAGACTGGTCACCGACCTCATGCGCAGGTATCGGGCGCATCACGCTGGCAACGGCGGGCTGCTGCAGGGAATCGGCATCGTGGGGACAGTCGCGTTCCCGGGCATCTACCTGCTGCGCTTCACCGGCAGGCTGCCGCCATTGTGGGACGACCTCCACTGGCGCCTGGTGGCGACCGTCCTTTGCTTCGGCCTCGCCACGCGCAAGTACTGGCCGCAGAAACTGCAGCCCTACTACCTGGGCTACTCCTGGTTCGCCGTCTTCTATTCGCTGGCCTTCCTGCTGCCGCTCACGCTGCTGCAGAACAACGCATCCACGCCCTCGGTCGCCAACATGGTGGTGAGCGTGGTGCTGATCATCCTGCTGACCGACTGGCGCAACACCATCATCATGCTGGTGGCCGGCTACATGTCCAGCATCGCGGTGTACTGGCTCATGATGCCGGACCCCGTGCTGCCTTCCAGCTTCCTGCTGTGGTGGGTGCCCCTGAGCGCCGTGCTCGTGGCCAGCGGCAGCATCTCCAAGTACGTGGAAAAACGCGCCGAGCTGGTGCGCATGCGCCGCCTCTATTCCGGCATGGCGGGCTCCGTGGCGCATGAGATGCGCACGCCGCTGTCGCAGGTGCAGCATGCGCTGGACACCATCGAGGCCAGCCTGCGGCGCAACACCAGCCGCAATGGCGCGGTGCTCACGCGCGAGGACCTGGCGCAGCTCCTGAACCTCACGGCCCAGGGCAAGCGCTCGGTGGGCCGCGGCCTGCAGGCGATCACCCTCACCTTGCAGCAACTGAGCGAGCGCGCCGTCGACACCAGCCACTACACGCGCCTGTCCGCCGCAGCCTGCGTGCAGAAGGCGGTGGACGAATACGCCTACGAAGGCGCGCAGCAGCGCTCCCGCGTGCGGCTGGACGTGCTGGATGACTTCGTCTTCATCGGCGACGAGACCGCCGTGGTGCTGATCGTGTTCAACCTGCTGAAGAACGCGCTGTACTACCTGCCCCTGCATCCCGAAGCCACCATCACCATCACCGTCGACGCCGGCCCCGAGCACCGCATCGTGGTGCGTGACACCGGCCCGGGCATTCCGCCGGAGGTCGTCGGCGGCTTGTTCGAAGAGTTCCAGTCCGCCGGCAAGGTCGAAGGCACGGGCCTGGGCCTGGCGTTCTCGCGCCGCGCCATGCGCGCCTGCGGCGGCGACATCGCTTGCCGCTCCGAGCTGGGCCAGTTCACCGAATTCACGCTGCGCTTCCCGCCCGCGCCGGCCGGCGCCGAGGCCGCACCCGCGGCCGCGCCGGAACCTGCCGCCCGGCCGGCCCTGGACCTGGCGGGCCGCACGGTGCTGGTGGTGGACGACAGCGCCTTCAACCGCACCATCGTCAAGGCCCGCCTCGGCGAGCTGGGCGTGCACGCCATCGAGGCGCAGCATGGCGGCGAAGCCCTGCGCATGATCGACGAAGGGGCGCGCCCCGCCGCCATCCTGATGGACATGCAGATGCCGGGGCTCAGCGGCGTGGAGGCGACGCGCGCGCTGCGCAGCCGGCCCGCGCCGGCGAATGCGATCCCGGTGCTCGGCTTGAGCGCGAACGACCTGCCGTCCTGGCGCGAAGGCGCGCTGGAGGTCGGGATGAACGGCTACCTGACGAAGCCCGTGCAGCCGGACCTGCTGCGCGAGGAACTGGAGCGGGTGTTGAACGCGCCGGAGCACGCGGCCGCGCCGTAATCAAACTTCCAACCACTCCTTGCGGACATAGGCGTCCGCCCGCAGGGAGTCCGGCGTGCCCTGGAACACGATGCTGCCGTGCCCCATGACCAGCGCGCGGTCGGAGATGGCCATGGCGATGGTCAGCTTCTGCTCGATCAGCAGCACCGACACGCCGCGCGCCTTCAGCGTCTTCAGGTACTCGCCCACCAGTTCGACGATCTTCGGCGCCAGGCCTTCGGTCGGTTCGTCGATGATGATCAGTTCCGGGTCGCCCATCAGGGTGCGGCACAGGGTCAGCATCTGCTGCTCGCCGCCGGACAGCACGCCGGCCTCGGTGTGCTGCCGCTCCTTCAGCCGCGGGAACATGCCGTACATGTCGTCGAAGGACCAGCGGCCCTTCTGGCCGGCCCTCTTCTGCCCCAGCATCAGGTTCTGGTGCACCGTGAGCTTGGGAAAGATGTCGCGGTTCTCCGGCACGTAGCCCAGGCCCAGGTGCGCGATCTCGTAGGGCTTGCGGCCCAGGATGCCCTGGCCGCGCCAGGTGACGTCGCCGCTGCATTCCACCATGCCCATGATGGCCTTGGCCGTCGTGGAACGGCCGGAGCCATTGCGCCCCAGCAGCGCGACGATCTCGCCCTGGCCCACGTCGAACTGCACGCCGTGCAGCACGTGGCTCTTGCCGTAGTAGGCGTGCAGCTTGTCGACGGTCAGGATCGTGTTCAATGCGCCCCCGCCTGCTCGTCGGCGACGGAGGAACCGAGGTAGGCCTCCTGCACCTTGCGGTTGGCCCGCACCTTCTCGGGCGTGTCGAAGGCGATGATCTCGCCGTAGACCACCACCGCGATCTTGTCGGCCAGGCCGAACACCACGCCCATGTCGTGCTCCACGGTCAGCAGCGTCTTGCCCACGGTCACTTCCTTGATCAGCTCGATGAAGCGCCGCGTCTCCTCGCGGCTCATGCCGGCGGTCGGTTCGTCCAGCAGGATCACGCTGGCGCCGCCGGCGATGGTGATGCCCACCTCCAGCGCCCGCTGTTCCGCGTAGGTGAGGTTGGCCGCCAGCACGTCGCGCTTCTTGTGCAGGCGGATGCGCTCCATCAGCTGCTCGGCGCGCTCGTTGGCATCGTGCAGGTCCGCCAGGAAGCGCAGGAAGGTGTACTTGTAGCCCAGGCTCCAGAGCACCCCGCAGCGCAGGTTCTCGAACACCGACAGCTTGGGGAAGATGTTGGTGATCTGGAAGCTGCGCGACAGGCCCAGGCGGTTGATCTCGAAGGGCTTCCTGCCGTCGATGCGCTGCCCGTGCAGCAGCACCTGGCCGCTGCTGGGCGGGAAACGCCCGCTGACCAGGTTGAACAGCGTGGACTTGCCGGCGCCGTTGGGGCCGATCACGGCGACCCGCTCGCCGGCGTCCACCTGCAGGCTGCAGCCGCGGATGATCTCCGTCTTGCCGAAGCTCTTGCGCAGGTCTTTCAGTTCAAGCGCCGCGGTCACAGGGCTTCCCTCCGCTTCATCTCTTTTTCGATGTGCTCGTGGATCTCGCCCCACTGGCGCGAGAAGTGGCGGCGGGCCAGCTCGAACAGAGCGACGGCCGTGAGCATGAAGAACACCGCGCCGAACCAGGTGTCGACGCCCTTGGCATCGAGCGGCACGCCCAGGAACTGCAGCTTGGGCCCCAGCGCCGCATTGAGCTGCAGGTGGTAGACCATCTCGATCATCGCGGCGGCGCCCAGCAAGGCCAGGAAGGCGGTGACGAACAGCGCCAGGTAGCTGACCCACAGCTGCTTCAGGCGCCCGAAGCTCGCCACCCGCAGGTTCATCATGATCAGGCTGGCGATGCCACCGGGCGCGTACATCACCATGAACAGGAAGACCAGGCCCAGGTACAGCAGCCAGGCCTTGGTGTATTCCGACAGCAGCACGAAGGCCAGCACCATCAGCACGCCGCCGAGGATGGGGCCGAAGAAGAAGGTGGCGCCGCCGAGGAAGGTGAACAGCAGGTAGGCGCCCGAGCGAGGCGCGCTCACCACCTCGGAGGTGACGATCTCGAAGTTCAGCGCCGCCAGCCCGCCCGAGATCCCCGCAAAGAAGGCGGCGATGATGAAGGAGATGTAGCGCACCTTCTGCGTGTCGTAGCCGACGAACTCCACCCGCTCGGGGTTGTCGCGCACCGCGTTGAGCATGCGCCCGAGCGGCGTGCGCGTGAAGGCGAACATCAGCGCCGTGCAGGCGAAGGTGTAGACCGCGATCAGGTAGTACAGCTGGATCTGCGGCCCGAAGGTGATGCCGAAGGGCTTGGCGCCCACCACGCGGTTGCTGGAGATGCCGCCCTCGCCGCCGAAGAACTCCGGGAACATCAGCGACGAGGCCCACACCAGCTCGCCTATGCCCAGCGTGATCATGGCGAAAGGCGTCGCCGCCTTCTTCGTCGTCACATACCCTAACAGCACCGCGAAGGCCGCCGAGGCCAGCCCGCCGGCGATGGGCACCAGGCTCACCGGGATCGGCCAATGGCCCTTGCCCACCAGGTTCAGCACGTGGATCGCGAAGAACGCGCCCATGCCCGAATACACCGCGTGGCCGAAACTGAGCATGCCGCCCTGCCCCAGCAGCATGTTGTACGAGAGGCAGACGATGATGGCGATGCCCATCTGCGACAGCATCGTGTGCGCCAGGCTGCTCGTGAACAGCAGCGGCGCCACGGCCAGGATCAGGCCGAAGGCGCCCCACACCACCCAGCGGCCGACGTTGTGCGGCTTGAATTCGTAGTAGTTCCTCTGCCCCATGTCAGCCCTCCCGCGTGCCGAGGAGGCCCTTGGGCCGGAAGATCAGGATCAGCACCAGGAAAACGTAAGGCAGGATGGGCGCGACCTGCGAGATCTTCAGCTTCCACAGCGCGTAGCCGAAGGTCTCGGGCGTGATGGCCAGGCCCACGACTTGCGCGGCGTCGAGCAGCGAGCGGTCGATGCCCACCGCGAAGGTCTGGATGACGCCGATCGCGAGCGAGGCGACGAAGGCGCCGGCCAGCGAGCCCATGCCACCCACCACCACGACGACGAAGATCACCGAGCCGACCGTCGCCGCCATGCCCGGCTCGGTCACGAAGGCATTGCCGCCGATCACGCCGGCCAGCGCGGCGAGCGCACAGCCGCCGCCGAACACCAGCATGAACACGCGCGGCACGTTGTGGCCCAGCGCCTCCACCGTGTCCGGGTGCGTCAGCGCCGCCTGGATCACCAGGCCGATGCGCGTGCGCGTGAGCAGCAGCCACATGGCCAGCAGCATCAACAGCGCCACCAGCATCATGAAGCCGCGGTACATGGGGAACTGGGTGCCGTACAGCGTGAACAGCGGCCCGCTCAGGGCCGCCGGCACCCGGTAGTCCACCGAGCTGGTGCCCCAGACCAGCTGCACCATCTCGAGGATGATGAAGGACAGCCCGAAGGTGAGGAGCAGTTCCGCGACGTGCCCGTACTTGTGCACCCGCCGCAACGCGTACTTCTCGAACAGCGCGCCCAGCCCCGCCACCAGCAGCGGCGCGATGACCAGCGCCGGCCAATAGCCGAACCACTGCGTCGTCGTATAGGCGAAATAGGCGCCCAGCATGTAGAAGCTGGCGTGGGCGAAATTGAGGACGCCCATCATGCTGAAGATCAGCGTGAGCCCGGAACTGAGCATGAACAGCAGCAAGCCGTAGCTGATGCCGTTCAACAGGGAGATGGTGAAGAACTCCATCCGTGCTTTTTCTGTGTTCGTTCTGCCTGGCCCGCATTCTGCCGGGCCGCGCGCGCAAAAAAAAGCCGGGACGCTGCTTGCCCCGGCTTTTCGCGTCACCCGTGCATCAGCCCGCCGGACGCTTCATCTGGCAGCTGGTGGGCGTGCTGGACACGTACGGGTCCATCTGCTTCACCGGCACGAAGGTGAAATCGGTGTTCTCCACCTTGTACTCGCCCGGCTTGGCCTTCTGCCACTTGGTGATGAACATGGTCTGCTGCAGCTGGTGGTCGCTGGCGCGCATGGTCACGTCGCCGGCGAAGCTCTTGACCTGCAGGCCTTCCATGGCGTGGGCCACCTTCACCGGGTCGGTGGACTTGGCCTTGGCGATGGCCGCGGACATCAGGTTGATGCCGTTGTAGGTGGCGTAGGTGTAGTAGTCGTCGTTGAACTTCTTGTGGAAGTCGGCGCCGATCTGCCCCAGCTCGCCGGTGTGGTTGGCGTGCCCGTAGGCCACCACGTAGACCTGGCTCTCGCCGCCGGCGGCGAGAGCCGTGGGCGTGCCGGTGACGCCGGCGTAGTAGGTGTACATGGGAACCTTCAGGCCGGCGTCGTTCATCGCCTTCACCAGCAACGTGAGGTCCTGGCCCCAATTGCCGGTCAGCACCGCGTCGGCGCCCGAGGCCTTGATCTTGGCCACGTAGGGCGCGAAGTCCTTCACCTGGCCGATCGGGTGCAGGTCGTCGCCGACGATCTGGATGTCCGGGCGCTTGCGCTTGATGGCGTCCTTGAAGTACTTGGAGACCTGCTGGCCGTGCGAGTAGTTCTGGCCGATGATGTAGACCTTCTTGACGCTGGCCTGGTCCTTCATGAAGGAGGTCAGCGCCTCCATCTTCATCGAGGTGTCGGCATCCAGCCGGAACTGCCAGAAGCTGCAGCCGGGCGCGCCTTCCTTCTCCGGCGCGTTCGTCATCGCGGGGTCGACGGCGGCGTAGTTGAGATACACGATCTCCTTGCCGGGGTTGCGATCGTTGTACTTGTTGATGGCGTCCAGCAGCGCCCAGGCGGCGCCGGAGCCGTTGCCCTGCGTGACGTAGCGGAAGCCCTGGTCGATGGCGGCCTTCAGCGTGTTGAGGCTGCCTTCGGGCGTGCCCTTGTTGTCGAAGCCCACCACCTCGTACTTGACGCCGGCGGCGTTCTTGCCCGAGAAGCGGTCCGCCACGAACTGCCAGCTCTTCAGCTGGTTCTGCCCCACGTTCGCGAACGGGCCCGACAGCGGGTCCATGAACGCGATCCTGACCGTCTCGCCCTTCTGCGCGAGTGCCAGACCCGAGGCGGCGCACAGCGCCGCGACCGCAACGACCTTCATCGTGAATTTCATCGACTGTCTCCTGAGGGATTCCTGACAGCGCGCAGAGTACAGGCGTTAAGTCCGCGGCCCGGTCAGGGATTGCCCGTAAGCAGCGCGCATGTGTATCGCCAACGTGACAGCGGCTTGCGCGTGCATATGTCGGCTTCGCACATTGACTCGAAGGGATCGCGCAGCGTCAGGCCGTCGGCAGCCGATAGTCCTTCAGCTGCTCCCGCAGCCGCGTCTTCAGCATCTTGCCGGTCGCGCCGAGGGGGATCGCGTCGACGAAGACCACGTCGTCGGGCACCTGCCACTTGGCGATCTTGCCTTCGTAGAACTTCAGCAGCTCTTCGCGGGTGAGCTCCGCGCCCGGCTTCTTCACCACCGCCACGACCGGCCGCTCGTCCCATTTGGGATGCCGCATGCCGATGCAGGCCGCCATCTGCACGCCCGGGTGCGCCATCGCGATGTTCTCGACGTCGATCGAGCTGATCCACTCGCCGCCGGACTTGATGACGTCCTTGCTGCGGTCGGTGATCTGCATGTAGCCGTCGGTATCGATGGTCGCCACGTCGCCGGTGGGGAACCAGTCGTCCACCAGCGGGTCGCCGCCCTCGCCCTTGAAGTACTCGCGCACCACCCACGGCCCCTTCACGTACAGGTCGCCGAAGGCCTTGCCGTCCCAGGGCAGTTCCTCGCCGTTGTCGCCGACGATCTTCATGTCGACGCCGAAGATGGCCCGGCCCTGCTTCAGCCGGATCTTCATCTGCTCGTCGGCCGGCATGGCCAGGTGCTTGTTCTTCAGGGTGCACAGCGTGCCCAGCGGGCTCATCTCGGTCATGCCCCAGGCATGCAGCACGTCGACGCCGTAGTCCTCGCGGAAGGCGTTGATCATCGCCGGCGGGCAGGCCGAACCGCCGATCACGGTGCGATTCAGGGCGGAGAAGCGCAGGCCGTTCGGCTTCATGTGCCCCAGCAGCATCTGCCACACCGTCGGCACGCCGGCCGCGAAAGTCACCTTCTCCGACTCGATGAGGTCGTAGACCGACTTGCCATCGAGCGCGCCGCCGGGGAACACCAGCTTGCAGCCGGTGAGCGCCGCCGCGTAGGGGATGCCCCAGGCATTGACGTGGAACATTGGCACCACCGGCAGCACCGAGTCGCGCGCCGACAGGCACATCACGTCCGGCAGCGAGGCTGCATAGGCGTGCAGGATCGTGGAGCGGTGGCTGTAGAGGGCGGCCTTCGGGTTGCCCGTGGTGCCGCTCGTGTAGCACATGCTCGAAGCGGAATTCTCGTCGAACGAGGGCCAGGTGTACGCGGCCGGCTGGCCGCCGATCCAGTCCTCGTAGGCGACCAGGTTGGGGATGCCGCTGTCGGCCGGCAGCCTGCCGGGGTCGCACAAGGCCACGAACTGCTTAATGCCCGGGCAGCGGGCATGGACCGCCTGCACCAGCGGCAGGAAGCTCAGGTCGAAGCACAGCACCTGGTCCTCCGCGTGGTTGGCGATCCAGGCGATCTGGTCCGGGTGCAGGCGCGGGTTGATCGTGTGCAGCACGCGGCCCGAGCCGCTGACGCCGAAATACAGCTCCAGGTGGCGGTAGCCGTTCCAGGCCAGCGTGGCGACGCGGTCGGAGAACAGCAGCTGCATCTGGTCCAGCGCATTCGCCACCTGCTTCGCGCGGCGTGCCACGTCGCGCCACTGGTAGCGGTGGATGTCGCCTTCCACCCGGCGCGAGACGATCTCGCCGTCGCCGTGGTGGCGCTCCGCGTGCGTGAGCAGCGAAGAGATCAGCAGCGGTTGGTTCTGCATCAGGCCCAGCATTCCTTGTCTCCGGAAGTACGTTCTGGGCCGGATGCTACCCCGGCGGGCCCCCGCCCCTACTCGGTGGAAATCCGCGCCTGTGTCGCCGACGCGTCGCGAGGCCCGGCGGCACCGGGCCGGAGCCGCTCAGCCCTGTTCGGCCAGCGGCTGGAAGTACAGCGTGACCGCCGTGCCTTGCCCCACCGTGGACCGGATCTCGATGGAGCCGCTGATCGCCTGCATCACGCGGTGGCAGAACATCAGCCCCATGCCGTTGCCGCCGGCTCCCGCGCGGGTGGTGATCGGCTCGCGCGTGAGCTTGGCCAGCACCTCCGGCGGGATGCCGGGGCCGTTGTCCGCGAACACCATCCAGGCGCGCTTGCCGGCGGGGGCCGCCGCGTCGCAGCCGACCTCGATGCGCAACTGCGGCGCCGGCTGGCCGCGCAGTGCCTGCAAGGCATTCTTGGCCAGCGTGCACAGCACCAGGTACAGCAGGTCGCGCCGGCCCGGCAGCCAGAAGTCGCGCTTGACGTCGCTGCTGACGATGGCGCGTTCGCTGTCCTCGAAGGGGAATTCGTCCTGCAGCGCGCCGACCAGGCTGCTCGCCGACACCGACTGCGGCTGCGCGCCCGGATAGGCGTCGCGCGCCGACTGCACGAAGGTCGACACCAGCGACTGCGCATACAGCGCGCGCCGCTCGGCCCGCTCCAGCGCGGCCAGGATCTCGCCCGGATGGTCCTCGGTGAACTGCGCGACGCCCGGCGGCGCATCGGGGCCGGCCGGCACGTGGCGGGCGGCCACCGTGCTCACGTAGCCGCGCACCGTGGCCAGCGGCGTGTTCAGTTCGTGCGCCAGGAAGCCGATGGCTTCGCGCAGCGCCGCCACCCGGCCTTCGTTCAGCATGCGCTCCAGCGCCTGGCTGCGATACAGCGCCAGGGCTTCGCGCAAGGCCTCGCGCGTGGCCGTGCCGTCCAGCGGCTTTTCCAGGATGCGCAGCACCTTGCCCTGGTTGACGGCGGCGATCGCGACGTCCTTCTCCGCATAGGCCGTGGCCAGCAGGCGGATCACGTGGCGGTAGTCGCGCTGCACGGCGCGCAGCAGCTTCATGCCGTCGCGCTCGGGCATGCGGTAGTCGGTGACCAGCACGCCGAATTCGTGGCTGCGCTCGCTCAGGATGGCCAGCGCCTCATCGGCGCCGCCCGCGGTGGCCACCTTGAATTCGTCGCCGAATTCGAGCGCGAACCACTTGCGCGAGGTGGGTTCGTCGTCCACGAACAGGATGGATGGAGCCTCGCCGGCGAGATCATGCATGGGCATTCGCCCGATTATCGGGACCTGGGTTCAAGGAAGGGAAGGCGCCGTCAGGCGCCGTCACTGCGGGTTTCGGTGGCGCAATAGGCTTTCAGCGCGGCGTCCGTACGGACCGCCACGGCTTGCAGGTGTTCCAGCCAGGCCGGCGCGTCGGGCCATTCGTCGCGTTCCAGCAGTGGCACGTACAGGCGGCGCACCAGCTGGTAGAGCGCCTGCGCACCGGCCTCGCCGCTCATGCCCAGCAGCGAATGCAGGGCGTCCAGGCTGCGTTGCCGGTCCTGGCTGGCGGCGGCGTCCTGCAGGGCGCCGACCAGCCGCGACATCTCGGGCAGGTAGTCCGTCAGCAGTTCTTCCAGCATGCCCAGGCGGCGGTAGCTTTCCAGGCGCTGCACATTCAGCAGGCCTTCCTCGGGAATCTCCGGGACCACCGGGCGCGCGGCCACGGCAGGCGGCTCGGGGGGCGGAAGCGCCTTGCCGGTGCCGGCCACCAGCCGCACCAGCGTCTCGTACAGCAGCGCGGAATCGACCGGCTTCACCAGGAAGGCGTCCATGCCGGCGGCCCGCGCCGCGGCTACCGCCTCCTCGTCGGAATGCGCAGTCAGCGCGACGACCGGCACGGCCGCCCAGGGCTCGCCGGAATGGCGGATGGCATGCGCCGCCTCCAGGCCGTCCATGCCCGGCATGTGCAGGTCGACGACGACGGCGTCGAAGCCATCGTTGGCCTGCAGCTGGTCCAGCACCGCCTGCCCATGTTCGACTTCGATCACGTCGGCGGCGGCGTTGCGCAGGTAGGCCGCCACGGCCTTGCGGTTGAAGGCGCTGTCGTCGGCCAGCAGGATGCGGCGGCCGGCCAGCCGGCCCGGCTCGGTGCGCGCGGCGCCGCGCGGTTGCTGCACCACCTGCTGCAGCGCCGCCAGCAGCGGCAGCTGCGCGCAGGGCTTGCTGATGAAGCCGTCCATGCCGCCCTTCAGCGCCTTGGCGCGGGCCAGGTGCGACGGCTCGCTCGTGTAGGCGATGATGCGCACGTCCTGGTTGGGGCCGGCCTCGTTGCGGACCTTGTCGGCGACGGTGTAGCCGTCCAGGCCCGGCATGTTCAGGTCCATCAGCACGATGTGGTAAGTGCGCCGGCCCAGCATGTCCAGCGCCACCTGCCCGTCCTCCGCCTCGTCGAGGTCGGCGGTCAGGGCGAGCGGCCCCAGCTTCTGGCGCGTCGCCATGCGCTGCACCGGGTCGTCCTCGACGATCAGGATGCGCTTGCCGGCCAGCAGGGTGCGGGCCTGGGCCACGGCGGCCAGCCGGTGCTCCTCGCGCTCCTTCTCGCCGATGGCCGGGAAGCGCATCATGAACTCGGTGTACTGACCGGGCACCGAGCGGCACTCGATGTCGCCGCCGAAGGCGCGCATCACGCGCTTGCAGTAGGCCAGGCCGAGGCCGGTGCCGCCGGACTTGCCGATCGAGCGGAAGGGCTCGAACAGGCCCTTGAGCACGTCGGGCGCGATGCCCGGGCCGTTGTCGCGCACCTTCACCTGCTGGTCGGCCACGGTGATGGACACCTGCGTCTGCGGATACGGCGTCAGGTAGTACAGCGCGTTCTTGATCAGGTTGAACAGGACGAACAGGTAGGCGGTCTCGTCGCCCTTGAAGGTGAAGTCCTCGGCCACCGACACGCTCACCTTGTCACGGGCCTCGTCGCTGTCGTAGCTGTATTCCTCCACGGCTTGCTGCACCACTTCGGCGGCCGACAGGTAGCGGAAGGTGGTGGCGTCCAGCGGCCGCGCGCTCACCTCGTCCAGCGTCATGGAGATGACCTGCAGCCCGCGCTGCACGGCCTGTTCGCCGCGGGCCAGGTGCCGATAAAGCTGCTGCACTTCCTGCGGGTCCAGCCGCGCCGTCTGGCGCGAGGCGCCGGGCGCCGGCAGCACCTCCTGCATTCCTTCCAGGCTGTGCTTCAGCTGCGCGAGCGGATGCCGCATCTCGTGCGCGATCGAGCCTGCGAGCGCCTGCGTCGCGCGCAGCTTGCGTTCGGCATCGATCCGGTCCGTGCTGGACTTGAACATGTTGCCGCCGATCACGACCATCGCGAACGCGGGCAACTGGGCGACGAGGTCGCGCGGAATGTGCGGATTGGTCGTCGTCAGCACGTAGACGCCCGAGGCGAGCGCGGTCCCCACCAGCACCATCAGCACGGTGTTGCGCCAGTCGGTCAGCAGCACCAGGAAGCACAGGCAGATGAAGGTGTTGGAGATGGACGCGATGCCGCCGCCGCGCTGCAGCCCGATCAGCACGTTGAAGAACGGCAGGCAGTACAGCAGCACCAGGTAGGAGAAGCGGATGTAGTACGGCTTCAGGCGCTCGGGCCAGAAGTCGCGCAGGCCCATCAGCAGGAACAGCGCGACGCCGAACAGGCGGAACGGGACGTCCTCGACCAGCAAAGTGTCGTGCGGCCGCGTGTAGCGGAAGAAGTGGAAGGCGGAGTAGCCGAGCGCGCCGAGGATGCCCATCACCTTCAGCCGGTTCGGGCCGTAGGCGTGATAGTCCTCGTAGTGGCGATAGACCTTCGCCAGGTACTTGATCATTGCAGCACCATCGCTTCTTCTTCGAGCTCGATCAGCATTTCCTCCGCGAGCTCGCGTTCTCCCTCGTTGCCGGCGAGTGCCCGCAGCACCTCGGGCATGTGGCCGTGGATCAGGCAGTAGGAACCCTCCCCAGCCTGCGCGGCGTCCTTCACCAGCACGCGGAAGCCGAAGCGGCGGTACAGCCGCGCGAGCACCGGGGTGCAGGACGCAAAGAGATTGTCGAGCCGGGAGTGCTCCAGCATGTCGCAAATGGTGAGGAAGAGGCAGCGGCGCAGGAATTCGGGGCCACCCCGATAGTGCGGGTCGACGACGAGGCGGCCGACCTCCCAGGCGTTCTCGAGCAGCTCAGGGGCGATGTCGTGGCGCTCGATCATCTTGTCGCAGGGCGCGACGTTCCGGGCCAGGGGAAGGACGCGGATCGTGCCTATGTACGCACCGAAACGCAGGAAGGCGCCGACCATGCCCACCTGGTCTCTTTTTTTTCGCGGGTACTGAAGGCGAGGTCCTCCCGGGCGGACTGCGGCAGGCGGATTTCGTCGCGCAGGTGCAGGATGCGGGTGATTTCGACGGGCGTGCGGAGATGGCGGAAAGTGACCTCGTGCGCCTGGACGTCCGTGGATTCCAGCGGCGGAAGATCCCCCAGCAAGGCAATCGGTCCGGCGGACGGCAGCGCGAACGATTGGTCCAGGGTCGACAGGTCACTCATTTGTTTCTTTCCTCTCCTGCGCCAGGCGGATTACTACACGTTTGCGAAGCTCGGCTGAAGTCATTATGCGTAACAAATGAGCAGCCCGAACAGTAAGCGAATCCCCTAAAGATACCCGCTTGGGCGCCACCGGGGACAATGCGGCATGGACCCATTGCTTGCCGACGAGACGGCCACCGTGAACCTGGGCCTGCCCTGGCAGGAAGGCTTCGCCGGGCTGGGACCGGCTTTCTATACCGAACTCGCCCCCACCCCGCTGGCGGCGCCCGCCCTGGTATCACTCAACGAGCCCCTGGCCCGCGACCTCGGCCTGGACCCCGCGCAGCTCGCCTCGCCGCCGGGCGTGGCCGCCCTCACAGGTAACGTTTTGTTCGAGGGCGGCCGGCCGTTGGCCAGCGTCTACAGCGGCCACCAGTTCGGCGTCTGGGCCGGGCAGCTGGGGGATGGCCGCGCCATCCTGCTGGGCGAGGTGCAGACGCCGCTGGGCCCGCAGGAACTGCAACTGAAAGGCAGCGGCCGCACGCCCTACTCGCGCATGGGCGACGGCCGCGCCGTGCTGCGTTCGAGCATCCGCGAGTACCTGGGTTCCGAGGCCATGCAGGGCCTGGGAGTTCCCACCACGCGGGCACTGTCGGTCACCGGTTCGCCGCAGCCGGTGCGCCGCGAGGAGATCGAAACGGCCGCCGTGGTGCTGCGCGTCGCCCCCAGCTTCATCCGCTTCGGCCATTTCGAGCACTTCTCCTCGCGCGAGCAGTACGGCGAGTTGCGCCAACTGGCGGATTACGTCATCGACCGCTACTACCCCGCCTGCCGTGGCTGCGAGCGCCTGGCCGGCAACCCCTACGCGAACCTGCTGGAACAGGTCAGCGAGCGCACGGCGGCGCTGATGGCGCAGTGGCAGGCCGTGGGCTTCTGCCATGGCGTAATGAACACGGACAACATGAGCATCCTGGGGCTCACCATCGACTACGGCCCCTTCCAGTACCTGGACGCCTTCGTCCCCAACCACATCTGCAACCACAGCGACGAAAGCGGCCGCTACGCGTACAACCGCCAGCCCAACGTCGCCCACTGGAACCTGTTCTGCCTCGGCCAGGCGCTGCTGCCGCTGGTCGAGGACCAGGAACTGGCTTTGGCGGCGCTCGAGTCGTACAAGACGGTGTTCCCGCGCGAAATGGAAGGCCGCATGCGCGCCAAGCTGGGCCTGCAGGGCGAGCAGGAAGCTGACCGCCAGCTGATCGAGGACGTCCTGCAACTGCTGGCCGCCGACCGGGTCGATTACCCGATCTTCTGGCGCCGGCTTTCCCGCTACGTGGCCGGTGCGCCGGCGGAGGAAGTGCGCGACCTTTTCCTTGCCCGTGAAAGAATTGACGGCTGGCTCCGACAATACGACGAGCGCCTGCCGGACGATCGCAACACGGCCGCCAGGCGCATGCTCGCGACCAACCCCAAGTACGTGCTGCGCAACCATTTGTGCGAACTGGCCATCCGGCAAGCGAAACTAAACGACTTTTCCGCGGTCGAAGCCCTGCTGCGCTTGGTCCGGGCGCCGTTCGACGAACACCCGGAACACGAGGACATGGCCGGCTTCCCGCCCGACTGGGCTTCGCACATCGAGATCAGCTGCTCTTCATGACCGACGACTATCCGATCCAGAAATCCGACCCCGAGTGGAAGGAGATCCTGGCTGCCAAGGGCGCGGAGCCCGGCGCCTTCCAGGTGACCCGCCACGCCGCCACCGAGCGGCCCTTCAGCGGCAAGTACGAGCGCGTGTGGGCCGACGGCAGCTACCACTGCATCTGCTGCGGCGCCAAGCTGTTCGACGCCGACACCAAGTTCGACGCCGGCTGCGGCTGGCCCAGCTTCGACCGGGCGGTGCCCGGCGCGATCCGGGAGATCCGCGACAGCACCCACGGCATGATCCGCACCGAGACGGTCTGCGCGCAATGCGGCGCCCACCTCGGCCACGTGTTCCCCGACGGTCCCACCGACACCGGCTTGCGCTATTGCATGAACTCTGCCTCGCTGGACTTCCACCCGCAAGAAAAAGCCTGAATGAAGCTGCTGCTCGACTTCTTCCCCATCGCCCTCTTCTTCGTCGCCTTCAAGCTCTGGGGCATCTACGTCGCCACCGGGGTGGCCATCGTGGCGACCATCGCGCAGATCGCGTACGTGCGCTACTCCACCGGCAAGGTGGAACCGATGCAGTGGCTGAGCCTGGGCATCATCGTGGTGTTCGGCGGCGCGACCATCCTGGCCCACGACGACACCTTCATCAAGTGGAAGCCGACGGTGCTGTACTGGCTGATGGGCGGCAGCCTCGCCGTGGGCATGCTGGGTTTCCGCAAGAACCTGCTGAAGTCCGTGATGGGCTCGCAGCTGGAACTGCCGGAAAACGCCTGGCGCGTGATGAACTGGAGCTGGATCGTCTTCTTCGCCTGCATGGGCGTGATCAACCTCTGGGTCGCCTTCCACTACGACACCGCGACCTGGGTCAACTTCAAGCTGTTCGGCGGCCTGGGCCTGATGGCCGTCTTCGTGGTGGCGCAGGCTTTCTACCTGGGCCGCTACATGAAGGACGACAAGGCGGGCGCCGGCGAACAACCATGAGCACTGGCATCACCGCCGAAGCCGTGCGAGCGCGGCTGGCGGAAAAACTCGCCCCGAGCCAGCTCGAAGTGATCGACGAAAGCGCCCAGCACCTGGGTCACGCGGGCCAGGACGGCACCGGTTCCGGCACCCATTTCCGGGTGCGGATCGCTTCACCTATCTTCACCGGGATGCCCAAGGTAGCCCGGCATCGCCTTGTGTATGATGCCCTGCGCGATTTCCTGGACCGCGGCATGCATGCGCTCGCGATCGAGACGCTCTGAATCTCCCCTCATAGACGGAAAACCCATGAAAAAAGTCATCCTGACCGCGGTGGCCGCGGCCGCCATCGGCATGGCCCTGCCCGCCGCAGCCCAGAACGTCGCCATCGTCAACGGCAAGCCGGTGCCGATGGCTCGCGTCGACATGCTGAAGAACCAGCTGGAAAAGGCCGGCCGCCCGGTGCCCAAGGAAGCCGAGGGCCAGCTGAAGGATGAAGTGATCGCGCGCGAAATCTTCATGCAGGAAGCCTCCAAGCGCGGCCTGGACGCCAGCGAAGACTACAAGGCGCAGATGGAACTGGCCCGCCAGACCATCCTGATCCGCGAGCTGTTCGCCGACCAGCAGGCCAAGAACCCCGTCACCGACGAAGAGATCAAGGCCGAATACGACAAGTTCGTCGCGGCCAACGGCGGCAAGGAATACAAGGTTCGCCACATCCTGGTGGAAAACGAAGCGGACGCCAAGAAGATCATCGCCGACCTGAAGAAGGGCGCGAAGTTCGACGACCTGGCCAAGAAGATGTCCAAGGATCCGGGCTCCAAGGACCACGGCGGCGACCTCGACTGGGCCGCCGCTGCCAGCTACGTGCCGGAGTTCGCCGAGGCCATCACCAAGCTGCAGAAGGGCCAGATGACCGACGCGCCGGTGAAGTCGCAGTTCGGCTGGCACGTGATCCGCGTCGACGACATCCGCCAGGCGCAGCTGCCCAAGTTCGAGGAAGTGAAGCCCCAGATCGCGCAGCAGCTGCAGCAGCAGAAGCTGGCGCAGTTCCAGGATTCGCTGCGCAAGGGCGCGAAGATCGAGTAAATGTCAAACGGCCCGTCGGGGCCGTTTTTCATTGGCGCGTGAGCATCACCAGGCCGAACAGCAGCGGCTGGTGCAGCATGTACCACGTCAGGCTCCAGCGCCCCAGCCACGCCAGCGGCCCCGCCGCCTTCGGGAGCGCGCCCTGCACCCACTGCGGCCGCTCCCGCAGCACCCACGCGCCTGCGGCCATGCCCCACCACATCACGCCCAGCCAGGGCAGCAGCGGCACGTAGTCCTCGGTCTGCGGCTTGCGCGACACGAAGCCGATCCAGCTGAAGGCGGGGTCGTTCAACACGTTCAGCGCCGGCCAGTGCACGTGCGCGAAGGGCGCGACCCAGGCGAGTCCGATGGCCACCGCGCCGGCCAGCCACAGCCAGCGGCCCCAGTGCGCGGTCAGCCGCACGACCACCAGCATCGCCGCGATGCCGTGCAGCACGCCGAACCAGATGAAGCGCGCATGGAACACGAACCAGGTGCCGACGCTCACCAGCAGCGCGCAGCCGGCCACCTGCGACCAGCGGCGCCAGAAGCGCGGCCAGCGCTGCCCCTGGGCCACGGCCACCGCCTGCGACAGGCCGGCGCAGAACAGGAACAGGCTCACGATGGCCGTGCGCTGGCCGGTCCAGAAGCGGTCGCCCAGGAAGTCCTGGTGCAGCCAGCCGAAGTAATTGAGGTCGTAGCAGAAGTGGAAGACCGTCATCCAGACGATGGCGACGCCACGCAGGGCGTCGATGCGGTCGTAGCGGGGCGTCTTCTTGGTCGGCACGCGCGCAAGTGTAGGGGCTGCCCCGTTGACGTCTCCGGCAGCCGCGGTTCCAATCCCGCGCCATGACCCGAATCCGCTTCCTGCTGCTGGCCGTCGCGGCCACCCTGCTCACGGCTTGCGCCACGGCGCCTTCCGCGCCGCCGGCCGCGGTCGTCAGCGAACTCGGTGGCACCGGCAAGCTGCGTGCCGCCATCAACTTCGGCAACCCCATCCTCGCCACGCGCGGCCCGGGCGGCGAGCCACGCGGCCTGTCCGTGGACCTGGCGACCGAAGCCGCGCGCCGGCTCGGCCTGCCGCTGGAACTGGTCACCTTCAACTCCGCCGGCATGACGGTGGAAGCGGTGAAGGCGCGCAAGGTGGACCTGGCCTTCGTCGCCATCGACCCGGTGCGCGCGGCCGACCTGGACTCCACCGCGCCCTACGTCATCATCGAAGGCGCCTACCTGGTGCGCAACGCCTCGCCGCTGCAGCGCAACGAGGAAGTGGACCGGCCCGGGACGCGCGTCGCGGTGGGCCGCGGGAGCGCCTATGACCTGTACCTCACGCGCGAGCTGAAGCAGGCCACGTTGGTGCGCACGCCGACCTCGCCCGAAGTCGTCGATGGCTTCCTGGCGCAGAACCTGGACGTGGCTGCCGGCGTGAAGCAGCAGCTGGAAATGGACGCGAAACGCGTCGGCGGCGTCCGCCTGCTGCCGGGCCGCTTCATGGTCATCGAACAGGCCATGGGCGTGCCCAAGGGCCGCACGGCCGCCCAGGCCTGGCTCAGCAGCTTCATCGAGGAAATGAAGGCCTCCGGCTTCGTGGCGGAGTCGCTGAAGCGCCATGGCGTCGAAGGGGCGGTGGTAGCTCCGCCGCAGGCGGCCCGGTAAAATTCCGGGCTCCCTGCAGAGCCCTCCATGTCCCTCTTGTACCACCAGCTGGAGCTGCTTGCTCCGGCGCGCGATGCCGACATCGGCATCGAGGCGATCAACCATGGCGCCGACGCCGTCTACATCGGCGGCCCGGACTTCGGCGCACGCGTATCGGCCAGCAACACGGTGCAGGACATCGAACGCCTCGCGAAGCACGCGCACCGCTTCGGCAGCCGCATCTTCGTCACGCACAACACCATCCTGCGCGACGACGAGCTGGATGCCGCCCGCAAGATGGCCTGGGACGTCTACCACGCCGGCGCCGACGTGCTGATCATCCAGGACATGGGCCTGCTGGAACTGGACCTGCCGCCGATCCAGCTGCATGCCAGCACGCAGACCGACATCCGCACCGTGGAGAAAGCGACGTTCCTGCAGGACGTCGGCTTCTCGCAGATGGTGCTGGCCCGCGAGCTGACCCTGGAGCAGATCCGCGAGATCCACGCAGCGCTCGATGCGGATCGCTGCAAGGTGGAGTTCTTCATCCACGGCGCGCTGTGCGTGGCCTACAGCGGCCAGTGCTACATCAGCCACGCCCACACGGGCCGCAGCGCCAACCGCGGCGACTGCTCGCAGGCCTGCCGCCTGCCGTACCAGGTGGTGGACAGCCAAGGCCGCTTCGTCGCGCACGACAAGCACGTGCTCTCGATGAAGGACAACAACCAGAGCGAGAACCTCGGGGCGCTGGTGGATGCCGGCGTGCGCAGCTTCAAGATCGAGGGCCGCTACAAGGACATGGGCTACGTGAAGAACATCACGGCCCACTATCGCAAGCTGTTCGACCAGCTGATCGAGGACCGGGAAGCGTCGGATTTCCCGGTGGCGCGCGCCTCCGCCGGCCGCACCACCTTCACCTTCACGCCCGACCCCAACCAGAACTTCAACCGCGAGTTCACCGACTACTTCGTGAACGGGCGCAAGGACGACATCGGCGCCTTCGATTCGCCCAAGAACCCGGGCCAGGCGATCGGCTGGGTGACCAAGGTGAACGCGGATTCGGTGGAGCTGGAACTGGACGACGCCAGCAAGCTGCTGCACAACGGCGACGGCCTGTGCTACTTCGACCTGCAGAAGGAGCTGGTGGGCATGGCGCTGAACCGCGCCGAGCCGCTGGCCAGGCTGGGCGCCTGGCGCGTGTTCCCCAAGGACCCGATCGCGGGCATGAAGGACCTGCGCAAGGGCACGCAGATCAACCGCAACCGCGACATGGACTGGGTGCGGGTGCTGGAGAAGAAATCCAGCGACCGCCGCATCGGCGTTTGGGCCACCTTTGGCGAGACGCCGGACGGCTTCGCGCTGCGCCTGACCGACGAGGACGGTTACCTGGGCGAGGCTGCGGCGCCGTTCGACAGGCAGCCGGCGCGCGATGCCACCAAGGGCGAGGAAGCGCTGCGCGAACACCTGGGCCGCTTCGGCAACACCATCTTCACGGCGCTGGACATCCAGCTGGAAGTCTCGGCTTCCTGGTTCGTGCCGCCTTCGCTGATCAACCAGCTGCGCCGCGACGCCATCATCTCGCTGGAAGCCGCACGGTCTGCCGGCTACGAGCGTCCGCAGCGTGGCCAGCCGGTCGAACCGCCGGTGGCCTATCCCGAGGACACCCTCACCTATCTCGCCAACGTCTTCAACCACAAGGCACGCGACTTCTACGCGAAGCACGGCGTCAACGTGATCGCCGCGGCCTACGAGTCGCACGAGGAGGAAGGCGAGGTCAGCCTCATGATCACCAAGCACTGCGTGCGCTGGTCGATGAGCCTGTGCCCCAAGCAGGCCAAGGGGGTGGTGGGCGTCAAGGGCACGATCAAGGCGGAGCCGCTGCAGTTGATCAACGGCAGCGAGAAGCTCACCTTGCGCTTCGACTGCAAGCCCTGCGAGATGCACGTGGTCGGCAAGATCAAGAAGGCCGTGCTGCGGGAAGCGCAGGCGGTGCCCTTGAAGTTCTACAGGACGCGGCCCGCGGCTTGACGCGGGGCCGACGGCAGGCCGGGTAGGATCGCGCCATGCTGCGGATCCTCCAACAAGCCTTGCTCTGCGCCTTCCTGGCCGCCTGCGCCCTCGCGCAAGCGCAGGACAACAAACCCGACGACTACGGCGGCCTCGCGAGCTACCAGGTTCCCGCCGACAAGGGCGGGCCGGCGGAATTCCGCTACTGCGTGCTCTATGCGAAGCGCGCCTGGCGCATGGCGAACATGGTGCGGGAAGGCTCGATCAGCATGCCGCAGGTCGAGGGCTTTGCCCGCAAGAGCCTGGGCAGGAAGGCGGCCGAAGAGGAAATCCAGGATTTCGAGCGGCTGCAAAGCAAGGAGTACCCCACCCCCAGCGCCCTGGCGGCGGAGCGCTTCATGCGTTGCGCCACGGCGCTGCGCCTGGATCCGCAACCGCGGCAGAAGCCCGCGAGCGAGTTCTGCTTCCGTTCGATCGAGCCGCTGGACCTGGCGGCGCGGCTGCGCGCGGACGGCAAGGCGAAGGACGCCGTCTGGACGACGCTGTCTGCCCGCTATCCCAAGGCCGGCGACAAGTTCCTGAACGACACCGTGAACCTCGCCTTCGAAGGGCCTTCGATCGGCGTCAGCACGCTGATCGAAGACACCTTCAGCAACTGCTTCGCCCGGGCGGGCGAACGCAAGTGACCTAGCCGACCCACTTCCTGGCGTTGCGCCAGATCTGCATCCACGGGCTCAGCGCCGACTTGTCGCCCGAGGTCCAGGACAGCTGGATGTTGCGGAACACGCGCTCGGGGTGCGGCATCAGCGCCGTGAAGCGGCCGTCGGCCGTGGTCACGCCCGTCAGGCCGCCGGCGCCGCCGTTCGGGTTGAAGGGATAGCGCTCGGTCGCCTGGCCGTGGTTGTCGACGAAGCGCATCGCCGCGATCGCCTTGCCGGCGTCGCCACGGTGCGCGAAGTTCGGGTAGCCCTCGCCGTGCGCCACCGCGATCGGCAGGCGCGCGCCGGCCAGGCCCTGGAAGAACAGGCTGGGCGACTCGAGCACTTCCACCATGGACAGGCGCGCCTCGAAGCGCTCGCTGCGGTTGGTGGTGAAGCGCGGCCAGGCCTCGGCGCCGGGGATGATGTCGGCCAGCTCGGCGAACATCTGGCAGCCATTGCAAACGCCCAGGCCGAAGGTGTCCTTGCGGCCGAAGAAGGCCTGGAACTGTTCCGACAGCACCGGGTTGAAGGTGATGCTGCGCGCCCAGCCTATGCCCGCGCCCAGCGTGTCGCCGTAGCTGAAGCCGCCGCAGGCGACGACGCCGCGGAAGTCCTGCAGCTTGTGGCGGCCGGCCTGCAGGTCGGTCATGTGCACGTCGACCGCCTCGAAGCCCGCTTCGGTGAAGACGTAGGCCATCTCGATGTGCGAGTTGACGCCCTGTTCGCGCAGGATGGCGACGCGCGGACGCGAGCTGAGGGTGGCGGGAGCTGCGGGCAGTTCGCGCGGCAGGAAAACGTGCAGGCCCGGGTCGGCCGGATCGCCGGCCGCCGCGTGCTCGCTGTCGGCGCAGGCCGGGTTGTCGCGCTGCTGGCAGATCTTCCAGCTGACGCTGTCCCAGACCTGGTGCAGGTCGGCGAGCTTCGCGCTGAAGACGGTCTTGGTGTCGCGCCAGACCTGGATTTCGCCCTTGCCCACGGCTATGGCGGACGACAGCGGCCGCGATTGGCCGACGAAGTGGCTGTGCCTGGACAGGCCGTGCGCGCGCAGCACCTGCATCACGTCGTTGCGCTCCGAGGTCTTCACCTGCAGCACCACGCCCAGTTCCTCGTTGAACAGCGCCTTGAGCGTCAGCTCCTCGCGTCGCACGCTGACCTGCGAGGCCCAGTTCTTGGCGTCGCCGTATTCGGCGCGACTGTCGCTGATGCCGTCGCCTTCGGTCACCAGCAGGTCGACGTTCAGCGCGACGCCCACCTGGCCGGCGAAGGCCATTTCGGCGGCGGCGGCGAACAGGCCGCCGTCGCTGCGGTCGTGGTAGGCCAGGATGCGGCCCTGCGCGCGCAGTTCGTTGACCGCGGCGACCAGCTTCACCAGGTCCTGCGCCTCGTCCAGGTCCGGCACCTCGCCGCCCGGCTGGCCCAGCACCTGCGCCAGGATGCTGCCGCCCATGCGATTGCGGCCGTGGCCCAGGTCCACCAGCACCAGCGTCGTGTCTTCCTTCGCATCCAGCTGCGGCGTCAGCGTGCCGCGCACGTCGTCCAGGCTGGCGAAGGCGCTGACGATCAGGCTGACCGGCGAGGTCACCTTCTGCGTGGCGCCGTCCTGCTGCCACTGCGTGCGCATCGACAGGCTGTCCTTGCCGACCGGAATGGACACGCCCAGCTGCGGGCACAGCTCCATGCCCACCGCATGCACCGTGTCGTACAGCGCGGCGTCTTCGCCGGGTTCACCGCAGGCGGCCATCCAGTTGGCGGACAGCTTCACGCGCGCCAGGTCGATGGGCGCGGCCAGCAGGTTGGTGATGGCCTCGGCCACCGCCATGCGGCCGGAAGCCGGGCCGTCGACGGCGGCCAGCGGCGTGCGCTCGCCCATGCTCATGGCTTCCCCGGCGAAGCCCTGGTAATCGGCCAGCGTGACGGCGCAATCGGCCACCGGCACCTGCCAGGGGCCGACCATCTGGTCGCGATGCGTCAGCCCGCCCACCGTGCGGTCACCGATGGTGACCAGGAAGCGCTTCGACGCCACCGTGGGATGGCTCAGCACCTGGATCACCGCTTCCTGCAGGGCCACGCCATCCAGCTTCAGCGGCGGCACTTCGCGGGCCACGCGCTGGACGTCGCGATGCATGCGCGGCGGCTTGCCCAGGAGCACGTCCATCGGCATGTCCACCGGCGTGTCGGCGCCTTCGTCGGCCACGACCAGCTCGCGCTGCTCGGTGGCCACGCCCACCACCGCGAACGGGCAGCGCTCGCGCTCGCAGAAGGCGCGGAATTGCTCCAGCGACTCCGGCGCGATCGCCATCACGTAGCGTTCCTGGCTTTCGTTGCTCCAGATTTCCTTGGGCGCCAGGCCGCTTTCTTCCAGCGGCACCTGGCGCAGGTCGAAGCGCGCGCCGCGGCCGGCGTCGTTGGTCAGCTCGGGGAAGGCGTTGGACAGGCCGCCGGCGCCGACGTCGTGGATCGCCAGGATGGGGTTGTGGTCGCCCAGCGACCAGCAGGCGTTGATGACCTCTTGCGCCCGGCGCTCGATCTCGGGGTTGCCGCGCTGCACCGAGTCGAAGTCCAGTTCGGCGGTGTTGGTGCCGGTGGCCATGGACGAAGCCGCGCCGCCGCCCATGCCGATGCGCATGCCGGGGCCGCCCAGCTGGATCAGCAAGGTGCCGGCCGGGAAGAGGATCTTGTGCGTGAGGCCCGCATCGATGAAGCCGATGCCGCCGGCGATCATGATGGGCTTGTGGTAGCCGCGCTTCACGCCCGCCACTTCCTGCTCGTACTCGCGGAAGTAGCCCAGCAGGTTGGGACGGCCGAATTCGTTGTTGAAAGCGGCGCCGCCCAGCGGCCCCTCGGTCATGATCTGCAGCGGGCTGGCGATGTGCTCGGGCTTGCCGAACTTCGCGTCCCACAGCTTCGAGACCGTGAAGCCGGCCAGGCCGGCCTTGGGCCGCGCGCCGCGGCCGGTGGCGCCCTCGTCACGAATCTCGCCGCCGGCGCCGGTGGACGCGCCCGGGAAGGGCGAGATGGCCGTCGGGTGGTTGTGCGTCTCCACCTTCATCAGCACGTGATGGGTGGCGTCGGTCTTGCCGTAGGTGCCGCCCGCGCCCGGCAGGAAGCGCTCCACCGCATGGCCTTCCATCACCGACGCGTTGTCGGCATAGGCGACGATCGTGTGCTGCGGATTCAACTGGTGCGTGTTGCGGATCATGCCGAACATGCTCTTGTCCTGCGCCACGCCGTCGACCGTGAAGGAGGCGTTGAAGATCTTGTGCCGGCAGTGCTCGCTGTTCGCCTGCGCGAACATCATCAGTTCCACGTCCGTCGGGTTGCGCTCCAGCTTGCGGAAGGCGTCCACCAGGTAGTCGATCTCGTCGTCCGCCAGCGCCAGGCCGAAGCGGCTGTTGGCCGCTTCCAGCGCCGCGCGGCCGCCGCCCAGCACGTCCACGTGCTCCATCGGCTGCGGCTCGAGTTCGGTGAACAGGCGATGGGCATCGGCGCGGCCGGGAACCACGCTTTCGGTCATGCGGTCGTGCAGCAGCGCCGCCACCGCACCCAACTGGGCGGCGTCCAGGCTGGCCTTGCCGAGCAGGCCCGAGGCCAGTTGCAGGCGGTACTCCACCACGCGCTCGACCCGCCGCACCGCCAGGCCGCAGTTGTGGGCGATGTCCGTGGCCTTGGAAGCCCAGGGCGAGACGGTGCCGAAACGGGGCGTGACGATGACCAGCGGCCCCTGGCTGGAGCCGGCGCAGGGCTCGCCGTAGGTCAGCAGTGCCGCCAGGCGCTCGCGTTCCGCCGCGGAAGGGGCATGGTCGGCCGCGACCAGGTGGACGTAGCGGGCCTGGATGCCCGTGATCTTCGGATGCACCGCTTGCAGGCGGGGCAGGAGTTGCTGGACGCGGAAGTCGCTGAGGGCCTGGCCGCCCTCGAACTCGGTGATATGCAGGGACACGGTGTGGGGTACGGCGGCGGGAGAACCCGGCATTTTACCTGCGGGGGATTCCACCCTCTGGGATAATCCCTTGCCATGGGCATCACCTACAAAGACGAACAAGGCATCCAGGGGATGCGGACCGCCGGCCGCCTGGCCGCCGAAGTCCTGGACCACCTGACCGACCACATCAAGCCCGGCATCACCACGCGCGAGATCGACCGCCTCGCCGCCGAGTTCATGAAGAAGCAGGGCTCGATTTCCGCCACGCTGGGCTACCAGCCCTCGGGCTACCCGCCCTACCCGGCTTCGCTGTGCACTTCGGTCAACAACGTGGTGTGCCACGGCATCCCGAACGACAAGCCGCTGAAGAAGGGCGACATCGTCAACGTCGACGTCACCGTCATCAAGGACGGCTGGTACGGCGACACCAGCCGCATGTTCGTCATCGGCGACGCCTCCATCGCCGCGAAGCGCCTGGTGCAGATCACCTACGACGCCATGTGGCACGGCATCTCCATGGTCAAGCCGGGCATCCGCCTGGGCGACATCGGCTTCGCCATCCAGAAGTTCGCCGAAGGCAACGGCTTCTCGGTGGTGCGCGAGTTCTGCGGCCACGGCATCGGCCGCAACTTCCACGAGGAGCCCCAGGTCCTGCACTATGGCAAGCCGGGCACGCTGGAAGAACTGAAGCCGGGCATGACCTTCACCATCGAGCCGATGATCAACGCCGGCCGCCGCGAGGTGAAGGAGTTCGGCAACGACGGCTGGACCATCGTCACCAAGGACCACTCGCTGTCCGCCCAGTGGGAACACACCGTGCTGGTCACCGAAGACGGCTACGAGGTGATGACGCTTTCCGACGGCGCCCCGCAGCCGCCGGACTTCGTCCGGAAGTGACCTCGCTGCGCGCGTGACAGAATGAGGGAATGACAGGTTCAGGTCATTCCGTCATCGAAGCGGCCCAGCCGCCAGTCCATTCCGCCATCGGCGACATCCGCGAGACGCATCGCGCCCGCAAGGCGGGCCTGCTGCAGCAGCTGCGCGACGAGCGCGGCTCCACCCGCGGCATCAAGAACCTGCTGGCCGCCTTCAGCCAGCTCGCCGACGACACCCTCAAGGCCTTGTGCCAGCGCGCCGGCCTGCCCGCCGGCGTGGCGCTGGTCGCCGTCGGCGGCTTCGGCCGCGGCGAACTCTTCCCCCATTCCGACGTCGACGTGCTGCTGCTGATGCCCGATGGCATCTCGCCGGACCACGACCCGGCGCTGAAGCAGCGCATCGAGGACTTCATCGGCAGCTGCTGGGACGCCGGGCTGGAGATCGGCTCCAGCGTGCGCACCGTGGAGGAATGCGTGGCGCAGGCGCTGGAAGACGTGACGGTGCAGACCAGCCTGCTGGAGTCGCGCCTGATCACCGGCTCGCGCAAGCTGTTCCTGGCCTTCCAGGAGCGTTTTCGCGCCACGCTGGATCCCAGGGCCTTCTTCGTGGCCAAGACGCTGGAAATGCGCCAGCGCCACAACAAGTTCGAGAACACCCCGTACTCGCTGGAGCCGAACTGCAAGGAGTCGCCTGGCGGCCTGCGCGACCTGCAGGTGATCCTGTGGGTGGCCAACGCCGCCGGCTTCGGCAAGAGCTGGGACGAGCTGGCCCGCAGCGGGCTGGCCACGGCCTTCGAGGCGCGCCAGATCAAGCACAACGAGGCGCTGCTGAACCTGATCCGCGCCCGCCTGCACCTCATCGCCAACCGGCGCGAGGACCGGCTGGTGTTCGACCTGCAGAACGCGGTGGCGGAGTCCTTCGGCTACCAGACCACGATGCGGCCGGACGGCCGTCCGCTGGAGCGCGCCAGCGAGCGGCTGATGAAGCGCTTCTACTGGGCGGCCAAGGCGGTGGCGCAGCTGAACCAGATCCTGCTGCTGAACATCGAGGAGCGGCTCAACCCCGCCGGCGCCGAAGCGCGCCCCATCAACGAGCGCTTCTCCGAGAAGGCCGGGATGATCGAGGTGGCGAGCGACGACCTGTACCTGGCGAACCCGCACGCGATCCTCGAGACCTTCCTGCTGTACGAGACGACGCCCGGGGTCAAGGGCCTGTCGGCCCGGACGCTGCGCGCGCTGTACAACGCCCGCAAGGTCATGGACGGCGCCTTCCGCAACGACCCGGTCAACCACGCCACCTTCCGCGCCATCCTGATGCAGCCGGAAGGCATCACCCACGCGATGCGGCTGATGAACCAGACCTCGGTGCTGGGGCGCTACCTGTGGGTGTTCCGGCGCATCGTCGGCCAGATGCAGCACGACCTGTTCCACGTCTACACGGTGGACCAGCACATCCTGATGGTGCTGCGCAACGTGCGCCGCTTCTTCATGGCGGAACACGCGCACGAGTACCCGTTCTGCTCGCAGCTGGCCGCCGGCTGGGATAAGCCGTGGATCCTGTACGCCGCGGCGCTGTTCCACGACATCGCCAAGGGCCGCGGCGGCGACCACTCGGAACTGGGCGCGCGCGAGGTCAAGCGCTTCTGCCGCCAGCACCAGATCGAGCCGGAGGACTGCGAGCTGATCGAGTTCCTGGTGCGCGGGCACCTCATGATGAGCCGCGTCGCGCAGAAGGAAGACCTCGGCGATCCGGCCGTGATCCAGGCCTTCGCGAAGCGCGTGGGCAACGAGCGCTACCTGACCGCCCTGTACCTGCTGACGGTCGCCGACATCCGCGGCACCAGCCCCAAGGTGTGGAACGCCTGGAAGGGCAAGCTGCTGGAAGACCTGTACCGCTACACGCTGCGCGTGCTGGGCGGCCGGGCGCCGGATCCGCAGGCCGAGGTGGAAGCGACCAAGCGCGAAGCGCTGGTGCTGCTGCAGCTGCACGCCCTGCCCTTCGAGGCCCACAAGAAACTGTGGGAAACGCTGGACGTGGGCTACTTCATGCGGCACGAGGCCGGCGACATCGCCTGGCACACGCGCCACTTGTCGCGCCATGTGGGAAGCGGCAAGACGATCGTGCGCGCGCGCCTGTCGCCGGTGGGCGAAGGCTTGCAGATCGTCGTCTACACGCCGGACCAGCCGGACCTGTTCGCCCGCATCTGCGGCTACTTCGACCAGGCCGGCTTCAGCATCCTGGACGCCAAGGTCCACACCGCCAGCAACGGCTATGCGCTGGACACCTTCCAGGTGGTGACGTCCATGCTGCCCGAGCACTACCGCGAGCTGTGCAACATGGCGGAGGCAGAACTCGCCAGCACCATCAGCCAGGCCGGCCCGCTGCCCGCGCCCAGCCGCGGCCGCGTGTCCCGCCGGGTCAAGAGCTTCCCCGTCACGCCGCGCGTCGACCTGCGGCCCGACGAGAAGGCGCAGCACTGGCTGCTGTCCATCTCCACCAGCGACCGCGTCGGCCTGCTGTACTCGATCGCGCGCGTGCTGGCCCGGCACAAGCTGAACCTGCAGCTGGCCAAGGTCAGCACGCTGGGCGAACGGGTGGAAGACACCTTCCTCATCGACGGGCCCGAGCTGCAGCAGAACCGGCGGCAGCTGGAGATCGAGACGGAATTGCTCGAAGCGATTTCCGCCTGAGGGGCATACGCAAAATTCCTAGGGGGTGCCATGGAGGGGCCATGTCGGCTTGCTACCATCGCCCGTTCGTTAGCAAGGACGTAATCGAGATGTTGAAGAACTCCGCCCGCCGCGGCCTCGTGCTGCTGGCCCTCGCGGCCGCTGCCGGCGCCGCCTTTGCCCAGAAGCAGCCCGCCAAGGCGCCCGCCGCCGCCGCCGCGCCGCTGAACTGGCCCACCAAGCCGCTGCGCATCGTCGTCGGCTTCCCGCCCGGCTCCACGCCCGACCTGGTGGCACGCACCATCGCCGACCCGCTGTCCAAGCAGCTGGGCCAGCCCGTGGTCGTGGACAACCGCGTGGGCGCGGGCGGCAACATCGCCGCCGACATCGTGGCCCGGGCCACCGACGATCACACCATCGGCGTGATGATCAACGGCAACATGACGATCGCCAAGCTGCTGAACCCGAAGGTCACCTACGACCCGCAGACGGCTTTCCAGCCCCTCAGCCTGATCGGCACCGCGCCGCTGCTGCTGACCGCGTCCGCCCACACGCCGGGCGCGACCGCGCAGGACTTCTTCCTGGCCGGCCGCAACGCCGGCAACAAGTGGAGCTACGGCTCGCCCGGCGTCGGCACCGTGGGCCACATCGGCATGGAGCTGCTCAAGACCAAGACCAACATCGACCCGGTGCACGTGCCCTACCCGGGCAACCCGCAGGTGGTCAACGCCCTGATCACCGGCGAAATCCAGCTCGCGCTGCTGCCGCCCGCGCTGGCCGACGCCCAGATCAAGGCCGGCAAGCTGCGGGCCATTGGCGTCACGTCCACCGGCCGCAGCTCGCTGGTGCCGCAGTACCCCAGCCTGAACGAGCAGGGCATCCGCGGTTTCCAGCTGGAGATCTGGACCGCCGCCGCCGCGCCGAAGTCCATGCCCAAGCCGATCGCGGAGAAGCTGTCGCAGATGATCGCCGACATCGCCCGCACGCCGGACGTGCGCCAGAAGCTGTTCACCCAGGGCTGGACGGCCGTGGGCACCAACGCCGAAGGCCTGGCGAACCGCATCAAGTCCGACACCAACCTGCTGGGCGGCGTCATCATGATGCGCGGGATCAAGGCCGAATAAGCCGCGTCCCTGCAAGCAAGGCGGCCCACCCGGGCCGCCTTTTTTTTGTCGGCGTTACCCCTGTCGGCAAGGCCGCACCACTCAGGTACATTCGACTTACAAATCGAGCGTTGAGGAGTGGGATGTCGAAATACAAGGTCGTGATCACCGGCCGGTCGGCTGGTGCGTCGCCGTCGGAAGTTGCCGCGAAACTGGCCGCGGCTTTCAAGCTGCCGCAAGACAAGGCGCTGGAACTGGCGCAGGCGCGTTCCGTCGTCGTCCGCAGGGGGCTGGACCTGCAAGCCGCGGCCCGCTACGAACAGGCGCTGGCCGCCGCGGGTTGCACGGTGACCGTGGAGCCGGAAACGCCGCCCCAGGAGTCGCTGGCCCTGGATGTCGGCAGCTCCGCGCCGGCGCCAACGGCTTCGCCGGCAGCGAGCGAAGGGGAAACCGCTGCAGGCCAAGGCAACATCGCGCAGGTCGCGGGGACCCTGCTCACCCCGCTGCTCATGTTCGCCTTGTGGGTGTGGTTCACCGAACCGGCCTGGCTGACCAGCGCCCTTTCCGTCGTGCGTGGCCCGAACCAGCTGGAATCGGTGCTGCGGGTCGGGAAAAGCAAGTCCGCCGAATTCGAACAGTTCAAGATGAAGGGCGGGCTCGAGGCAGAAAGCCGCTGGAAGGGCTTCCGCGTGCGCGCCGTCTCGGTGTCCTACCGCGACAGCGGGGAGCTGTCGATGGCGCAGCTGCGACTGTTCAAGGAATTCCCGGGCTACAAGCTCGGCTCGCTGGACAACTTCAAGTCCGCGCTGCGCTCGGAATGCGGCGGCAGCTGGGACGTGAACGCCAACCAGACGGGCATGTCCGCGAAGGGCGGCAACGGTGTCCAATGCGTGGTCAACGGCGCCGGCGACGACATCGAAGTGATGCTGGCGCTGGGCGAGCCGCAGGCACGCTCCGGCGGCGGCGTCGCCGTAGCCGCTGCGGCAGGGGCCGCCGCCGCGCCCGACGCACCTTAGCCGGCGCATCCCCTGGCGCGTGGCGGACGCGCCAGCGCCTCAGGCAAAAGTGACCCTCAGGTTCACCCGCCCGCGGTTGTTGCCGTAGCAGTTCCAGGCGTCGTTGGCATACGCGTAGAAGTAGCCCGACTTGCGCGGCGTGTAGGTGCAGCCGTCCCCGATGGCGAAGCTCTCGTGCGGCGCGAGGTGCTGCTTGGCGTCGACGCCCCCGCCGTTGGCGATGGCGCCGACCAGGCAGAACCAGGGCATGTTCTCGTGCCGGCGCGTGAAGCGGAAGTCCGCGGCTTCGTTGCCGGTGATCTTCTTCCATGCGTCCTCCGCCTTCCCGAGCAGCGTGCCGGCCATCTGCGCCAGTTCGCCGATCTGGAAGTGGCCGTCGTTGCAGCCCGCGGGGCCGCACTTGATGGACGCGTCCATCCACTCGCCGCTGGCCTCGAAGCGGTAGGCCGTGCCGGCCTCCAGCCACAGGCCGGTGGCGTTCCAGGGCGGCAGCGCGAACACCTGCACCTGCGCCGGCAGTTGCTTGTCGAACGCCAGGTTGTCCCGGTACGGGCACTGCGAGATCGGCGGCGCCTTCTGGCGCTCGAGCACCGACGGATGCACCGAAGGACCCTCGACCAGGCGCGGGGCGCTGCGCGGCTGCGTGGGCAGCAAGGCGAAGGCGCCGCGGCAGGATTCGTGCAGCACGTCCTGCACGGAAGGCTTCACCTGGCCCACCATGCCGGCGGTGAAGGCCAGCCCGGCGCGCCCGGCTTCGGCCAGCATCCAGGCCAAAGTGCCGTCCGACAGGCCGGTCTCGGGGTAGCCGCCGCCGACGTCCGAGTGCACGCCGGCGAACCAGACCTGCTGCGCGTCCACGGTGGCGGGCGCGTCCCACAGCGTGGGCTGGAAGCTGGCCCGCAGCTCGTCGAGCGCCACCGCGTGGCGCGCCACCTGGATATGCGTGCCGAGCACGGTGTCGTGGAAGGTGTGGTCCTGCAGCTTGTCCAGCAGGTTCAGCACCGCCATGTCTTCGGGGATGCCCAGCGCGCCGACCGTGTCCCACACGCCGAGGAAGCGGATGGGCACCGCGTCGCCGTTGGCATGGAAGGCGTAATCCGCCCAGGAGTGCTGCTCGCGTGATTCGATCTGCCGGCGGTAGCCGTTCTGGAACAGCCTTTCGATGCGCGCCCACACGTCGGCCTCGGCCAGGCCCTGCGTCTTCAGCAGCCCGCAGTGGGAGATGAACCCGGCCAGGCTGCGCACCGTGTAGGCGCCGCGGCTGAAGCCGAACAGGTAGATGGCATCGTCCGGCGCGTACCAGTCGCACAGCTCGCGGTAGGCGCTCATGATGTTGCGGTCCAGGCCCGCGCCAGTGCCGCCGCCCACGGCCTTGTCCCACCAGGTGCCGTCGGTGCCCACGCCGGGGTGGTAGTAGCGGTGCTGCTGCGTGCCCTTGGCGTCGGCAGCCGCCACCGCATTGAAGATGCGCACGACGTTGGTCGGTGTGGGGACGCCGTCGTGGCGTTCGTCGGGCGTGTTCCAGGTGCCGTCGCAGCAGATGACGATGTTCTTCATCGGGGCCTCCTTGCTTCACGCATTGTTCGACGCCGCGCGCCGGGCTTCTTCGCCCGGATGGACGAAGCGGCCGCGGGAAAACCCCGAATTGCGTCGCACAGCGCTGGTCGCGTCTTCGAAGTTGGCGGCACGAGTGCAGCGGAAGATGCGAGCGTTGGCCACTATTCGCGTCCAGGGCCGTGGAATAGGCTTCACCCCGCTGTGAGAATTCTTCAAGTGTCGCAGCAGACTCGCCCGTTACGATGCGGACACTGGAGAGGAGATAGATGGCCGTCGTCACCAACATCGAGGACCTGCGGGTCCTGGCGCAGAAGCGCGTGCCGCGCATGTTCTATGACTACGCGGATTCCGGCTCCTGGACGGAGAGCACCTACCGCGCCAACGAAGCCGACTTCGAGAAGATCCTGCTGCGCCAGCGGGTGGCCGTGAACATGGAGGGCCGCAGCACCCGCACCACCATGGTCGGCCAGGAGGTCGCCATGCCGGTGGCGATCGCCCCGACCGGCCTGACCGGGATGCAGCACGCCGACGGCGAGATCCTGGCGGCGAAGGCGGCCAAGAAGGCCGGCATCCCCTT
>NZ_JABBFX010000005.1 GCF_012927085.1 Ramlibacter agri
CGGGCAGCGTGAAGCCGCACACGCACTTCACCGCCGAGATCTACGTGCTGTCCAAGGACGAAGGCGGCCGCCACACGCCGTTCTTCAACAACTATCGCCCGCAGTTCTACTTCCGCACGACGGACGTGACCGGCGCGATCGAGCTGCCGAAGGACAAGGAAATGGTCATGCCCGGCGACAACGTGACGATCACCGTCAAGCTGATCGCCCCGATCGCGATGGAAGAAGGCCTGCGCTTCGCCATCCGCGAAGGCGGCAAGACCGTCGGCGCCGGCGTCGTTGCCAAGATCATGGAGTAAGCAAGGTTATTCGGGGTGCCCGATAATGTCGGGTTCCCCGGATCAACCGGTTTCCGGAGGGGTATAGCTCAATTGGCAGAGCGTCGGTCTCCAAAACCGAAGGTTGTAGGTTCGATTCCTACTGCCCCTGCCACCCGAGTGGCACCGAAAAACAGGACGCCCGCCCCGCGCGGCGGGCGTCCAAAGAGAACCCGCCGTAGCCCGGCGGGTTTGGCGTCTTGAAGACGCTCAAGCTTTGAGAGCAGGAATGGCAACCACGCAAGTTGAAACCGTCACCACCGGCGCTGACAAGGCCAAGCTGGCCGCGGCCGTCGTCCTGGTGATCGCCGCGCTGGCCGGGTTCTACATCCTCGGCAAGCAGGGGGCCCTGGCCCAGTGGGGCGCGCTGATCGTCGGTCTGGTGGCCGCCGCCGCAGTGTTCTTCGTGTCCGAGCCGGGCAAGGAACTGATCGGCTTCGGCCGCGAGTCGGTCAAGGAAGTCCGCAAGGTCGTCTGGCCCACCCGCAAGGAAGCCATCCAGATGACGGCCTACGTGTTCGCCTTCGTCGTGATCATGGCGCTGTTCCTGTTCGTCACCGACAAGACTCTCGAGTGGGTGTTCTACGACCTGATCCTGGGGTGGAAGAGGTAATGAGCGAAATCGAAAACGGCCAGGAAGAAGGCCAGCAGCCCGAGGCTGCCGCCAAGCCGACCAACCCGGACCTGCGCTGGTACGTGGTGCACGCCTACTCCGGCATGGAGAAGGCGGTCGAACGCAACATCCGCGAGCGCATCAATCGCGCTGGCATGCAGGACATGTTCGGCGAGATCCTGGTGCCCACCGAGGAAGTCGTCGAGATCAAGAACGGCCAGAAGCGCACCTCCGAGCGCCGCTTCTACCCCGGCTACGTGCTGGTGCAGATGGTCATGAACGACGAATCCTGGCACCTGGTGAAGCACACCAACAAGGTGACCGGCTTCGTCGGCGGCGCCAAGAACCGTCCGGCCCCGATCAGCGACGACGAAGTCGCCAAGATCATGGGCCAGATGGAAGAGGGCGTCGAGAAGCCCCGCCACAAGGTCGAATTCATCGTGGGCGAGTACGTGCGCGTCAAGGACGGCCCGTTCACCGACTTCAACGGCACGGTCGAAGAAGTCAACTACGAGAAGAGCAAGGTGCGCGTTTCGGTCACGATCTTCGGACGCGCGACGCCTGTGGAATTGGAATTCAGCCAGGTCGAGAAGACCTGAGCGCGGTGCGCAGCAAAGCTGCGCACCCTACAGATTCGCGCAACCTGGCTCGGCGCGATAACCAACGAGCCTCAACCCCGGGGAGCCGCAAGGCGTTAACACCCGCAAGGAAAGCAAGACATGGCTAAGAAGATTGTCGGCTTCATCAAGCTGCAAGTCCCGGCCGGCAAGGCGAACCCGTCGCCCCCGATCGGCCCCGCGCTGGGCCAGCGCGGCCTGAACATCATGGAGTTCTGCAAGGCGTTCAACGCCCAGACCCAAGGCGTCGAGCCGGGCCTGCCGCTGCCGGTGGTGATCACCGCCTTCGCGGACAAGAGCTTCACCTTCATCATCAAGACGCCGCCCGCGACCGTCCTGATCAAGAAGGCCATCAAGCTGGACAAGGGCTCCGCCAAGCCGCACACGGACAAGGTCGGCAAGATCACCCGCGCGCAGCTGGAAGAAATCGCCAAGACCAAGCTGAAGGACATGAACGCTGCCAACGTGGACGCCGCTGTCCGCACCCTGGCCGGCTCCGCCCGCTCCATGGGCATCACGGTGGAAGGGCTCTAATCATGGCAAAGCTGACCAAGAAGCAGAAGTCCCTCGAGGGCAAGGTCGACAGCACCAAGCTGTATCCCCTGGGCGATGCCCTGGGCATGGTCAAGGGTGCCGCCACCGCCAAGTTCGATGAGTCCATCGACGTGGCCGTGCAGCTGGGCATCGACCCGAAGAAGTCGGACCAGGTGGTCCGTGGCGCCGTCGTGATGCCCAATGGCACCGGCAAGACCAAGCGCGTCGCCGTGTTCGCCCAAGGCGCCAAGGCTGAAGAAGCCAAGGCCGCCGGCGCCGACATCGTCGGCATGGACGACCTGGCCGCCAAGGTCAAGGCTGGCGACATGCCCTTCGACGTGGTGATCGCCGCTCCGGACGCGATGCGCGTCGTCGGTACGCTGGGCCAGATCCTGGGCCCGCGCGGCCTGATGCCGAACCCGAAGGTCGGCACCGTGACGCCCGATGTGGCGACCGCGGTGAAGAACGCCAAGGCGGGCCAGGTGCAGTTCCGCGCCGACAAGGCCGGCATCATCCACGCCACCATCGGCCGCCGCTCGTTCGAATCCGACAAGCTGCAAGGCAACCTGGTGGCGCTGATCGAAGCCCTCAACAAGGCCAAGCCGGCGTCCTCCAAGGGCGTGTACCTGCGCAAGGTGGCGGTGTCCTCCACGATGGGCCTGGGTGTCCGCGTGGACCTGCAGACCGTCAACGCGCAAGGCCAGGCGCAAGCCTGATGAATTGGCCGGGGCAACCCGGCCTGTGGTGGGCCACCGGGCAACCGGTGGGCCATCCAAGACCGCTGGCGAGGCGCGAGCCTCTTAATCGGAGAAAGCCAGCGCAGATGGCGATCCCGCCGACAGATGGAATTGAGAGATTTCTGAAGACGGTTGGTCGCTTGTACAAGGGCGCGCAACGGGGCAACCCGAAGCGCAATTGAAGGAGTAGACCTTGAGTCTGAATCGCAGTGAGAAGCAAGCCGTCGTCGAAGAGGTGACGGCTCTCGCCGCTAAAGCTCAAACGCTGGTGATGGCGGAATACCGCGGCATCACGGTCGCCGACATGACGAAGCTGCGCGTTGCCGCGCGCGGCGCTGGCGTGGAACTGAGTGTTCTGAAGAACACTCTGGCCCGCCGCGCCGTGAAGGGCAGCCAGTTCGAAGTGGCGGAAGGCCAGATGACCGGTCCGCTGATCTACGGCTTCTCCGTGGACGCTGTGGCCGCCGCCAAGGTGGTGGCCGACTTCGCGAAGACCAACGACAAGCTGGTCATTCGCGGTGGCGCGTTCGCGGGCAAGGCCCTGGACGTCAACGGCGTGAAGCAACTGGCAAACATCCCGACGAAGGAAGTCCTGCTGGCGCAGCTTTGCGGCTTGCTGATGTCGCCCATTTCCCGCACCGCGGTGGTGCTGGGCGCTCTGGCGAAGAAAAAGGAAGAGCCGGCTGCAGAAGCCGCCCCGGTTGCTGCCTGACAGCAGCCCTGCTCAACACCAACTTATTCAGGAAAGATCAAAATGGCATTCGACAAAGACGCATTTCTGACGGCGCTGGACAGCATGTCCGTCATGGAACTCAATGACCTGGTGAAGGCCATTGAAGAGAAGTTCGGCGTGTCCGCCGCCGCCATGGCCGCTCCGGCCGCCGCCGGTGGTGGCGCCGCCGCCGCCGCCGTGGAAGAGAAGACCGAGTTCACCGTGCAGCTGATGGAAGCCGGCGCGCAGAAGGTGGGCGTCATCAAGGCCGTCCGTGAAATCACGGGCCTGGGCCTGAAGGAAGCCAAGGACCTGGTCGACGGCGCTCCGAAGCCCGTCAAGGAAGGCATGAACAAGGCCGACGCCGAAGCCGCCAAGAAGAAGCTGGAAGACGCCGGCGCCAAGGTCGAACTGAAGTAATTCGCCCTTTGCAGCCGAGGCTGGAGAGTCCGAAAGGGCCTCCAGCCTTTGTTGCTTGTTGAAAACAGCCAAAAGCAACCCCATCTGGGAATGTTTTTGAGTGTTTTCTGATCCGACTGCAGAAGACTGCTTGGTTCGGGCGCCGTGCAACGCGGTGCCGTCCGCCAAGGTTGGTAGTGGCCAACCCGCCAAGACTACCCCTGTGAACGGGGTCGCCAGTTGCGAGACCTAGCCCGGAGATCTCATGGCCTATTCTTACACCGAACGCAAGCGCATCCGCAAGAGTTTCGGCAAACGCGACAGCGTGCTCGAAGTGCCGTACCTGCTGCAGATGCAGAAGGATGCGTACACCGCCTTCCTCCAAGCCGACACCGTTCCGCAGAAGCGGACCATCGAAGGTCTGCAGGCCGCTTTCAATTCCGCGTTCCCCATTGTGTCGCACAACGGGTTCGTGGAGATGAAGTTCATCGAATACAACCTGGCCAAGCCCGCGTTCGACGTGCGCGAATGCCAGACCCGCGGCCTCACCTTCTCGTCCGCCGTGCGGGCGAAGGTGCAGCTGATCATCTACGACCGCGAGTCTTCCACGCCGCAGAGCAAGGTCGTGAAGGAAGTGAAGGAGCAGGAGGTCTACATGGGCGAGGTGCCCCTGATGACCGACAAGGGCTCGTTCATCATCAACGGCACCGAGCGCGTGATCGTGTCCCAGCTGCACCGCAGCCCGGGCGTCTTCTTCGAGCACGACAAGGGCAAGACGCACAGCTCGGGCAAGCTGCTCTTCTCGGCCCGCATCATTCCTTACCGCGGCTCCTGGCTGGACTTCGAGTTCGACCCGAAGGACGTGCTGTACTTCCGCGTCGACCGCCGCCGCAAGATGCCGGTCACCATCCTGCTGAAGGCCATCGGCCTGACGCCGGAAACCATCCTGGCGAACTTCTTCGTCAACGACAACTTCCGCCTGATGGACACCGGCGCCCAGCTGGAGTTCGTCTCCGAGCGCCTGCGCGGTGAAGTCGCCCGCTTCGACATCACCGACAAGTCCGGCAAGGTCGTCGTGGCCAAGGACAAGCGCGTCACGGCCCGCCACACCCGCGAGCTGGAGCAGTCCGGCACGACCCACATCAGCGTGCCGGAAGACTTCCTCGTCGGCCGCGTGGTCGCGCGCAACATCATCGACCCCGACACGGGCGAGATCATCGCGAAGGCGAACGACGAGCTGACCGAAGCGCTGCTGAAGAAGCTGCGCGCCGCCGGCATCCAGGACATCCAGGCGATCTACACGAACGAACTGGACCAGGGCCCGTACATGTCGCAGACGCTGCGCATCGACGAGACCGTGGACGAGTTCGCCGCCCGCGTGGCCATCTACCGCATGATGCGCCCCGGCGAGCCGCCGACCGAGGACGCGGTGCAGGCCCTGTTCCAGCGCCTGTTCTACAACCCGGACACGTACGACCTGTCGCGCGTGGGCCGCATGAAGTTCAACGCCAAGGTCGGCCGTGACGAGAGCACGGGCCCGATGGTGCTGACCAACGACGACATCCTGGCCGTCGTGAAGATCCTGGTGGACCTGCGCAACGGCCGTGGCGAAGTCGACGACATCGACCACCTGGGCAACCGCCGCGTGCGCTGCGTCGGCGAACTGGCCGAGAACCAGTACCGCACCGGCCTGGCTCGCATCGAGAAGGCCGTGAAGGAACGCCTGGGCCAGGCGGAACAAGAGCCGCTGATGCCGCACGACCTGATCAACTCCAAGCCGATCTCCGCGGCGCTGAAGGAGTTCTTCGGTGCGTCCCAGCTGTCGCAGTTCATGGACCAGACCAACCCGCTGTCCGAGATCACGCACAAGCGTCGCGTCTCCGCACTGGGCCCGGGCGGCCTGACGCGCGAGCGCGCCGGCTTCGAAGTGCGCGACGTGCACGTCACGCACTATGGCCGCGTCTGCCCGATCGAGACGCCGGAAGGCCCGAACATCGGCCTGATCAACTCGCTGGCCCTGTACGCCCGCCTGAACGAGTACGGCTTCATCGAGACGCCGTACCGCCGCGTGAACGACGGCAAGGTCACCAACGAGATCGACTACCTGTCGGCCATCGAGGAAGGCAAGTACGTCATCGCCCAGGCCAACGCGGCCCTGGACGCCGAAGGCCGCCTGACCGGCGATTTGGTCAGCGCCCGGGAAAAGGGTGAATCGATCCTGGTCGGCGCCGACCGCATCCAGTACATGGACGTGTCCCCGGCGCAGATCGTGTCGGTGGCCGCCTCGCTGGTGCCGTTCCTCGAGCACGACGACGCGAACCGCGCGCTGATGGGCGCCAACATGCAGCGCCAGGCCGTGCCGGTGCTGCGCCCCGAGAAGGCTTTCGTCGGTACCGGCATCGAGCGCGTGTCCGCGGTCGACTCCGGCACCGTGGTGACCGCCAACCGCGGCGGTGTCGTCGACTACGTCGATGCCACCCGCATCGTGGTGCGCGTGAACGACGCGGAAGCCGTCGCCGGTGAAGTCGGCGTCGACATCTACAACCTGATCAAGTATCAGCGTTCCAACCAGAACACGAACATCCACCAGCGTCCCATCGTGTCCCGCGGCGACAAGATCGCCAAGGGCGACGTCATTGCGGACGGCGCGTCGACGGACCTGGGCGAACTCGCCCTGGGCCAGAACATGCTGGTGGCTTTCATGCCCTGGAACGGCTACAACTTCGAGGACTCGATCCTGATCTCGGAGCGCGTGGTGGCCGACGACCGCTACACCTCGATCCACATCGAGGAACTGGTGGTGATGGCCCGCGACACGAAGCTGGGCCCCGAGGAAATCACCCGCGACATCCCGAACCTGTCCGAGCAGCAGCTGAACCGCCTGGACGAGTCCGGCATCATCTACGTGGGCGCGGAAGTGCAGCCGGGCGACGTGCTGGTGGGCAAGGTCACGCCGAAGGGCGAGACCACGCTGACGCCGGAAGAGAAGCTGCTGCGCGCGATCTTCGGCGAGAAGGCTTCGGACGTGAAGGACACGTCGCTGCGTGTCGACCAGGGCTCGCAAGGCACCGTGATCGACGTGCAGGTCTTCACCCGTGAAGGCATCCAGCGCGACAAGCGCGCCCAGCAGATCATCGACGACGAGCTGAAGCGCTTCCGCCTGGACCTGAACGACCAGCTGCGCATCGTGGAAGCCGACGCCTTCGACCGGATCGCCAAGCTGCTGTCCGGCCGCGTGGCCAACGGTGGCCCGCAGAAGCTGGCCAAGGGCGCGAAGATCGACCAGGAGTACCTGAACTCCGTCGAGAAGTTCCACTGGTTCGACATCCGCCCGGCGGAAGACGACATCGCCTCGCAACTCGAGTCGATCAAGAACTCGCTGGAGCAGACCCGCCACAGCTTCGACCTGGCCTTCGAAGAGAAGCGCAAGAAGCTGACGCAGGGCGACGAGCTGCCGGCGGGCGTGCTGAAGATGGTCAAGGTCTACCTGGCCGTCAAGCGCCGCCTGCAGCCCGGCGACAAGATGGCCGGCCGCCACGGCAACAAGGGCGTCGTGTCCAAGATCGTCCCGGTCGAAGACATGCCCTACATGGCCGACGGCACGCCGTGCGACATCGTGCTGAACCCACTGGGCGTGCCTTCGCGCATGAACGTGGGCCAGGTGCTGGAAGTGCACCTGGGCTGGGCCGGCAAGGGCATCGGCCAGCGCCTGGGCGACATGCTGCAGCGTGAAGCCGCCGTGGCCGAAATGCGCAGCTTCCTCGACACCCTGTACAACACCTCGGGCAAGAAGGAAAACCTCGCCGAGCTGTCCGACCAGGAAGTCAAGGAAATGGCTGGCCAGCTCGCCAAGGGCGTGCCCTTCGCGACGCCGGTGTTCGACGGTGCCGCCGAGCGCGAGATCCGCAGCATGCTGCAGGTCGCGTATCCGGAAGACATCGCCAAGGTCAAGGGCCTGACCGCTACGCGCACGCAGGCTTACCTGTGCGATGGCCGCACCGGCGACCAGTTCGAGCGCCCGGTGACCGTCGGCTACATGCACGTGCTGAAGCTGCACCACCTGGTGGACGACAAGATGCACGCCCGCTCGACCGGCCCGTACTCGCTGGTCACGCAGCAGCCCCTGGGCGGCAAGGCGCAGTTCGGCGGCCAGCGTTTCGGCGAAATGGAAGTGTGGGCGCTGGAAGCCTACGGCGCTTCCTACACGCTGCAGGAAATGCTGACCGTGAAGTCCGACGACGTGCAGGGCCGCACCAAGGTGTACGAGTCCATCGTCAAGGGCGAGCACGCGATCGATGCCGGCATGCCGGAGTCGTTCAACGTGCTGGTGAAGGAAATTCGCTCGCTGGGTATCGACATCGAACTCGAGCGCAGCTAATCAAGGAAGGACAGAACGAATGAAATCGCTACTCGACCTGTTCAAGCAGTTCACGCCGGACGAGCATTTCGATGCCATCCGCATCGGCATCGCCTCGCCCGAGAAGATCCGTTCCTGGTCCTTCGGTGAAGTCAAGAAGCCGGAAACCATCAACTACCGCACCTTCAAGCCGGAGCGCGATGGCCTCTTCTGCGCCAAGATCTTCGGCCCGATCAAGGACTACGAGTGCCTGTGCGGCAAGTACAAGCGCCTGAAGCACCGCGGCGTGATCTGCGAGAAGTGCGGCGTCGAAGTGACCCAGACCAAGGTGCGCCGCGAGCGCATGGGCCACATCGACCTGGCCGCGCCCTGCGCCCACATCTGGTTCCTGAAGTCGCTGCCCTCGCGTCTCGGCCTCGTGCTGGACATGACGCTGCGCGACATCGAGCGCGTGCTGTATTTCGAGGCGTACGTCATCACCGACCCCGGCATGACCCCGCTGAAGAAGTTCGGCATCATGTCCGAGGACGACTACGACGCGAAGCGCAAGGAATACGGTGACGAGTTCGTCGCCAAGATGGGCGCCGAAGGCATCAAGGACCTGCTGGAAGGCATCGACCTCGACATCGAGATCGAGAAGCTGCGCGGCGACCTGACCGGCTCCGAAGTCAAGGTCAAGAAGAACGCCAAGCGCCTGAAGGTCCTCGAGGCCTTCAAGAAGTCCGGCATGAAGCCGAACTGGATGGTCATGGACGTCCTGCCCGTGCTGCCGCCGGACCTGCGTCCGCTGGTGCCGCTGGACGGCGGCCGCTTCGCGACCTCCGACCTCAACGACCTGTACCGCCGCGTCATCAACCGCAACTCGCGCCTGAAGCGACTGCTGGAGCTGAAGGCTCCGGAAATCATCGCGCGCAACGAGAAGCGGATGCTGCAGGAAGCAGTGGATTCGCTGCTGGACAACGGCCGTCGCGGCAAGGCCATGACGGGCGCGAACAAGCGTGCCCTGAAGTCGCTGGCCGACATGATCAAGGGCAAGAGCGGCCGCTTCCGCCAGAACCTGCTGGGCAAGCGCGTCGACTACTCCGGCCGTTCGGTGATCACCGTGGGCCCGACCCTGAAGCTGCACCAGTGCGGCCTGCCGAAGCTGATGGCGCTGGAGCTGTTCAAGCCCTTCATCTTCTCGCGCCTGGAAGCCATGGGCATCGCCACCACCATCAAGGCGGCGAAGAAGGAAGTGGAAGCCGGCACGCCCGTCGTGTGGGACATCCTCGAAGAGGTCATCAAGGAGCACCCGGTTCTGCTGAACCGCGCTCCCACGCTGCACCGCCTGGGCATCCAGGCCTTCGAGCCGATCCTGATCGAAGGCAAGGCGATCCAGCTGCACCCGCTCGTTTGCGCGGCCTTCAACGCCGACTTCGACGGCGACCAGATGGCCGTGCACGTCCCGCTGTCCGTGGAAGCGCAGATGGAAGCCCGCACGCTGATGCTGGCCTCCAACAACGTGCTGTTCCCGGCCTCCGGCGAACCCTCCATCGTTCCTTCGCAGGACGTGGTGCTGGGCCTGTACTACACGACCCGCGAGCGCACCAACGGCAAGGGTGAAGGCATGGTCTTCACCGACGTGGCCGAAGTGCTGCGCGCGCTGGACAACGGCGTGGTGGAACTGACCTCCAAGGTCGGTGTGCGCCTGACCGAGTGGACGCGCGAGAAGACGACCGACGAATTCACGCCGAACACCAAGGTGTTCGACACGACCGTCGGCCGCGCCATCCTGTCCGAGATCCTGCCCAAGGGCCTGCCTTTCAGCGTGCTGAACAAGCCGCTGAAGAAGAAGGAGATCAGCCGCCTGATCAACACCTCCTTCCGCAAGTGCGGCCTGAAGGAGACCGTGGTCTTCGCCGACAAGCTGCTGCAGAACGGCTTCCGCCTCGCCACCAAGGCCGGCATCTCGATTGCCGTGGACGACATGCTGGTGCCGCCGGAGAAGGCCGCCATCATCGACCGCTCCGAGAAGGAAGTGAAGGAGATCGAGCAGCAGTACGTGTCCGGTCTCGTGACTTCCGGCGAGCGCTACAACAAGGTCGTGGACATCTGGGGCAAGGCCGGCGACGAAGTGTCGAAGGTCATGATGGCCCAGCTGGCCAAGGAAAAGGTGATCGACCGCAACGGCAAGGAAGTGGAGCAGGAGTCGTTCAACTCCATCTACATGATGGCCGACTCGGGCGCCCGCGGTTCCGCCGCGCAGATCCGCCAGCTGGCGGGCATGCGGGGCCTGATGGCCAAGCCGGACGGCTCGATCATCGAGACGCCCATCACGGCCAACTTCCGCGAAGGCCTGAACGTGCTGCAGTACTTCATCTCCACCCACGGTGCCCGCAAGGGTCTCGCGGACACGGCGCTGAAGACCGCGAACTCCGGCTACCTGACGCGTCGTCTCGTCGACGTGACGCAGGACCTGGTGGTGACCGAGGACGATTGCGAAACCACCGACGGCTCGCTGATGCGCGCCATCGTCGAGGGCGGTGAAGTCATCGAGTCGCTGCGTGACCGGATCCTGGGCCGCATGACCGCCGAAGACGTGCTGCACCCGGAAACGCGTGCGGTGCTGATGAAGGCCGGCCTGATGCTGGACGAAGACGTGATCGACGAGCTGGAGGCAGCCGGTGTCGACGAAGTCAAGGTCCGCACCGCGCTGACCTGCGCCACCCGCTTCGGCCTGTGCGCCAAGTGCTACGGCCGCGACCTCGGCCGCGGCGGCCTGGTGAACGTCGGCGAAGCGGTCGGCGTGATCGCCGCCCAGTCGATCGGCGAACCCGGCACGCAGCTGACGATGCGTACCTTCCACATCGGTGGTGCGGCGTCGCGCGCGGCGGTGGCTTCCAGCGTGGAAGCCAAGTCGTCCGGCCTCGTGGGCTTCAACACCACGATGCGCTACGTGACCAACCAGAAGGGCGAGCTGGTGGTGATCTCGCGTTCGGGCGAAATCGTCATCCACGACGAGCACGGCCGCGAGCGCGAGCGCCACAAGGTGCCTTACGGCGCGATCCTGACGGTGAAGGCCGACCAGCCGATCAAGGCCGGCACGATCCTGGCCAACTGGGACCCGCTGACCCGACCCATCATCACGGAATTCGCCGGCAAGGTGAAGTTCGAGAACGTGGAAGAAGGCCTGACGGTCGCCAAGCAGGTGGACGAAGTCACCGGCCTGTCGACGCTGGTCGTGATCGACCCGAAGCGCCGCGGCTCCGCCAAGGTGGTGCGCCCGCAGGTGAAGCTGATCGACGCCTCCAACAACGAGGTGAAGATCCCCGGCACCGACCACTCGGTGACGATCGCCTTCCAGGTGGGCTCGCTGGTGCAGGTGCGCGACGGCCAGGACGTGGGCCCCGGCGAAGTGCTGGCCCGCATCCCGGTGGAAGGCCAGAAGACCCGCGACATCACGGGCGGTCTGCCCCGCGTGGCCGAACTGTTCGAAGCCCGCACGCCCAAGGACAAGGGCGTGCTGGCCGAGATGACCGGCACCGTGTCCTTCGGCAAGGAGACCAAGGGCAAGATTCGCCTGCAGATCACCGATCCGGAAGGCGGCGTGCACGAGGAGCTGGTGCCCAAGGAAAAGAACATCCTGGTGCACGAAGGCCAGGTGGTGAACAAGGGCGAATCCGTGGTCGACGGCCCGGCCGATCCGCAGGACATCCTGCGGCTGCTGGGTGTCGAGGAACTGGCGCGCTACGTCGTCGATGAAGTGCAGGACGTGTACCGCCTCCAGGGCGTGAAGATCAACGACAAGCACATCGAGGTGATCGTTCGCCAGATGCTGCGTCGCGTGGTCGTCGAGAACACGGGCGAGTCCGGCTACATCGCGGGCGAGCAGGTCGAGCGCTCCGAGATGCTGGACACCAACGACCGCCTGCGCGGCGAAAACAAGCTGCCGGCGACGTACAGCAACCTGCTGCTCGGTATCACGAAGGCCTCGCTGTCGACCGACTCGTTCATCTCCGCCGCTTCCTTCCAGGAAACGACGCGGGTGCTGACCGAAGCGGCGATCATGGGCAAGCGCGACGAGCTGCGTGGCCTGAAGGAAAACGTCATCGTCGGCCGCCTGATCCCTGCCGGCACCGGCATGGCCTACCACGTGGCCCGCAAGGCGAAGGACCAGATGGACGAGGCCGAGCGCCGCGCCATCGCCGACGCCGAAGCGGCCGACCTGGCCGGCGTGACGGAGTCCGCCACGGAAGCGGACACCCACGAAGGTCCGACCTCGGCCGAGTAAGCGGTTTCCGCCTAAACTGGGCGCCACCCCGCAAGGGTTGGCGCCCTTTTTCTTTGTGATTGCAAGGAATGGATTCCTCGCTCGTTCCGTGGATCGTCGCTGCCGTCACCCTGTTCTGGGCGGTCGGCGCCTACAACCGCCTGGTGCGCCTGCGCTCGGAGGCCAACGCCGCCTTTGCGCAGCTGGAAACCGAGCTGGCCAAGCAGGTGGCGCTCGTGACCTCGTGCATCCCGCCCGAGGAGGACCAGCACGCGTCGCAGTTCTCCGGCGGCAGTGCCTTCTGGGGCGGGCTGCAAGGTGCGGCGGCGCAGCTGTCGGTGGCGCTGTCCTCGGCGCGCGCACGGCCGCTCGACGCCGAGCGCATCGCCACGCTGGGTGCCGCGCAGGAGGTGCTGGGCACCGCCTGGGAACGGGCCGAGCGCGACGACGCGCACGACCTCGCCGGCCCGCGGCTGCCCCACAACGTCGGTGGCGAGCGCCAGCACATGGTGCACACCGCCCAGGCCGCGGCCGAGCATTTCAACGAAGCCGTGACTCGCTACAACGAAGCGATCCAGCAATTTCCGGCGCAACTGCTTGCCTGGCTGTTCGGCTTCCAGCCGGGCCGGGGCTTGCGCGTGCGCCACTGAGTTCCGATGTCCCCTCCCGTTCCGCTCTGGCGGCAGCTGCAGGCTGCCGCATCCGTGCTCGCCGCTGTCCGGCGCGGCGAATCCGCGACGCCCGCACTGGCGCGCGTCGCCGCTGAATTGCGCCCCGGCGCGCAGGCGCTGGTGTTCCATGTACTGCGCAACCTGGGGCGCGCCGAGGCCTTGCGCAAGCAGCTCGCCAAGCGGGCACCGCCGCCGGCCGCCGACGCGCTGCTCTGCACCGCGCTGGCCCTGGCCTGGCGCGAAGAGGGCGCGCCCTATGCGCCGTTCACGCTGGTTGACCAGGCCGTGGAGGCCGCGAAACGCTCGCCCGAAACGCGCGCGCAGCAGGCTTTCATCAACGCCTGCCTGCGGCGCTTCCTGCGCGAGCGCGATGCGCTGGTGCAGGCGACGGACGCCGATCCGGTGGCGCGCTGGAACCATCCGCGCTGGTGGATCCAGAAGCTGCGGCACGACTGGCCGCAGGACTGGGAACGGATCCTGGAGGCGAACAACGCCGCGGCGCCGATGACCTTGCGGGTGAATGCGAGCCGGGCGACGGTCGCGGCGATGCAGGAGCGATTCGCCGCGGCTGGCATTGCGGCGACGCGGAACGGGGAGTACGGGCTCACCCTGGAGCGGCCCATGCCGGTGCAGGAGATTCCGGGCTTCGGCGAAGGGGCGGTGTCTGTGCAGGATGCGGCGGCGCAGTTGGCTGCGCCGTTGGTGATGGCGTCGGCCGGCGCCGTGCCCAAGAGAATTCTCGATGCCTGTGCTGCGCCGGGCGGCAAGACAGCGCACATCGCGGAGCTCGCGCCGGGCGCCGAGTTGCTGGCGCTGGACGTCGACCCGGCGCGCTGCGAACGCATCCACGAGAACCTGCAGCGACTCGGACTGCAGGCGGAGGTGCTGGCCGCCGATGCCGGGGAAACGGCCCAATGGTGGGACGGCCGGCCCTTCGATGCGATCCTGCTCGACGCGCCTTGCACGGCCTCGGGCATCGTGCGCCGGCACCCGGACGTACGCTGGCTGCGGCGGGAAGGCGACGTGGCCCAGCTTGCTCGACAGCAGGAGCGTCTGCTTACTGCGCTGTGGCCCTTGCTCGCACCGGGTGGCCGGTTGGTGTACTGCACCTGCTCGGTGTTCAAGGCCGAGGGCGAAGCCCAGGTGGAGGCGTTTGTTGCACACAACAGCGGCGCGCGTTTGCGGCCTGCGACTGGCCATTTGAGGCCCTCCGGTGGGGCGTTGGGGCAGGGCGTCCCGGACAATGAGCCAGGTGACCACGACGGCTTCTTCTACGCGGTGCTGGAAAAAAGTGCACGCAATGCACCTGCGCACCCGGCTGTGGCTTGAGCGCGCCGCGTCCGCCTGCGCCGTCGTCCTGCTGTTCGTGCTGTGCCTGGCCGCCGTGCCGGCCCGCGCCGACTACGCCGGCACGGAAGTCACGCACATGCTGGTGGAGCGCAGCGAGGACGGCGTCCACCTGTCCGCCACGGTCCACTTCGAGCTGCCGGCCGTGGTGGACGATGCCCTGGCCAAGGGCATTCCGATGTACTTCGTGGCCGAGGCCGCGATCTATCGCGACCGCTGGTACTGGTACGACAAGCGCGTCGCGAGCGCCGCGCGCCATTTCCGCCTGAGTTTCCAGCCGCTCACGCGCCGCTGGCGCCTGCAGGTCTCGCCGACGCCCATCGGCAACTCCGGCCTGGTGCTGGGCCAGATGTTCGACAGCCGCGACGAGGCGCTGGCGGCGCTGCAGCGCTTTTCGCGCTGGCGCATCGCCGATGCGGCCGAGGTCGACCCCGAGAGCATCCACACGGTCGAATTCCGGTTCAGACTCGACGTTTCGCAGCTGCCGCGCCCCTTCCAGATCGGCGCCGTGGGCCAGAGTGACTGGAACCTCTCGGCGTCGCGCGCGGTGCGGCTGCAGCTGGACCACAACCGGTGAACCTGCCCCGCCCGCCCGAAGGCCCGGCGCGCGCCCTGGTGAAGGGCACGCGCGCCTGGCGCTGGACGCTGGTGGTCGGCGTGGCGGTGCTGGTGGCCATCGGCATCGTGCTGATGTTCCTGCTGGCGCAGGCCACCAACAACCAGACTTTCTACGAGCGCAACTACGGCAAGCTGTTCGCGCTGAACATGGTCGTGGCCGGCATGCTGCTGGCGGTGATCCTGTGGGTCTCGGTGCGCCTGGTCTCGCGGCTGCGGCGCGGCAAGTTCGGCACGCGCCTGCTGATCAAGCTGGCGCTGATCTTCGGCCTGGTGGGCGTCGTGCCGGGCGTGCTGATCTACGTTGTGTCCTACCAGTTCGTGTCGCGCTCCATCGAAAGCTGGTTCGACGTGAAGGTGGAAGGCGCCCTGGATGCCGGCCTGAACCTGGGCCGCGCCACGCTGGACACGCTGTCCAACGACTTCGGCAACAAGACGCGCGCGGCGGCCAGCCAGCTGGCGGAGACGCCCGATGCCTCCGCCGGCCTGGTGCTGGAGAAACTGCGCGACCAGCTCTCGGCCTCCGACGTGGTGCTGTGGAGCGGCAGCGGCCAGATGATCGCGAGCGCCGGGCAGTCGCGCTTCCAGCTGCGGCCCGAGCGGCCGACCGCGCAGCAGCTGCGCACCGTGCGCAACCAGCGGGTGATGACGGTGATCGAGGGCCTGGACGACCCGCAGAGCGCCATCAACAACGCCAAGATCAAGGCCATCGCCGTGGTGCCGCAGCCCAGCCTGGGCCTGCTCGCGGAGCCGCGCTACCTGCAGGCTACCAGCATCATCCCGCCCACGCTGGTGGCCAATGCGATCGCCGTGCAGGAGGCCTACCGCGAGTACCAGGAGCGCGCCTTGGCGCGCGAAGGCCTGCGGCGCATGTACATCGGCACGCTGACCCTGAGCTTCTTCCTGGCGGTGATTGGCGCGGTGTTGCTGGCCATCCTGCTGGGCAACCAGCTCGCGCGGCCCCTGCTGCTGCTGGCCGCCGGCGTCAGCGAGGTGGCGGCGGGCGACCTGTCGCCCAAGCCGGCGCTGCAGGGCAAGGACGAACTCGGCGGCCTGACGCGGGCCTTCGCCGAGATGACCAAGCAGCTGGCGGAGGCGCGGGCCGCGGTGGACAAGAGCATGGGCCAGTTGCGGGCAGCCCGGGCCAACCTGCAGACCATCCTGGACAATCTGACGGCGGGCGTGATCGTGCTGGACGCGGAGGGCCGCATCCGCGCCTCGAACCCGGGCGCGGCGCGCATCCTGCGGCTGGACCTGGAGGCCTGGCATGCCAAGCCGCTGGCCGGCATCGAGGGCCTGGAGGCCTTCGGCGCGGCGGTGCAGCAGCGCTTCGACGACTTCCTGAGCGAGCGCTCACCGCAGGGTCCGGACCACTGGCAGCAGTCTTTCGAACTGAACACGGCCCATGCCGGCGAACCGGCGGCGAACATCATCACCCTGGTCGCGCGGGGGGCCGAAATGCCGGGCCAGGCCCGTTTGTTGGTTTTTGACGACATTTCGGAGATCGTTTCCGCCCAACGGGCGCAGGCCTGGGGCGAGGTCGCGCGGCGCCTCGCGCACGAGATCAAGAACCCCCTGACGCCGATCCAGCTGTCGGCCGAACGGCTGGAAATGAAGCTGTCCTCGAAGCTGCAGGATGGCGAGAAGGCGATCCTCGAAAAGTCGGTGCACACCATCGTCGACCAGGTCGAATCGATGAAGCGGCTGGTGAACGAGTTCCGCGACTACGCGCGCCTGCCGGCGGCCGAATTGAAGCCGGTGGACCTGAACGCGTTGATCCACGACGTGCTGCTGCTCTACTCGCGCGAAGGGGACGCCACCAGAGGCGCGGCGCAGGTGCCGGTGCGCATGGAGCTCGATCCGGCAGCACCTCGCATCCTCGGCGACGCGCAGCAAGTACGGCAGGTGATCCACAACCTGCTGCAGAACGCGCAGGACGCCAGCGAAGGCCGCCCGGGCGGCTCCGTGCTGGTGCGCACGCAGCACAACGACACGACGCGGCGCGTCCGCCTGGTGGTCCAGGACGCCGGCGCCGGTTTCCCCGAGCACATCCTGAAAAAAGCCTTCGAGCCCTACGTCACCACCAAGCCCAAGGGCACCGGGCTGGGGCTCGCGGTCGTGAAAAAAATCGCGGATGAGCACGGAGCCCGCATAGAACTGAAGAACAGGGTGGAAAACGGAGTCATCCAGGGGGCCCAAGTCTCGTTATCATTTGGAGTTGCGAGTTAGCAACATTACACAGGGACGCACGGGGACTCATGGCAAACATATTGGTGGTGGACGACGAACTCGGGATCCGGGACCTGTTGTCCGAAATCCTCAACGACGAGGGCCACAGCGTCGAGCTTGCGGAAAACGCCGCCCAGGCCCGCGCGGCACGGCAACGCATGCGCTACGACCTGGTGCTGCTGGACATCTGGATGCCGGACACCGACGGGGTCACGCTGCTGAAGGAGTGGGCGGCCACCGGGCTGCTGAACATGCCCGTGGTGATGATGAGCGGCCACGCCACCATCGAAACGGCCGTCGAGGCCACGAAGATCGGCGCGCACTCGTTCCTGGAAAAGCCGATCACCATGCAGAAGCTGCTGAAGGCAGTGGAAGCAGGGCTGGCGCGCAACGGCGGCACGCCGGGCGCGGCAACCGCGCCTCCGCGCAAGCCTGGCATGGCTGGCGTGGTGCCGATGATGCCGGTGGCCGAACTGACGGTGGAAGCCGCCATGACCGGCGGCCAGAGCCTGCCCGCCGCGGTGGAGATGGGCCCGCAGGCACGCCAGATGTTCGAGCTGGACAAGCCGCTGCGCGACGCGCGTGACGAATTCGAGAAGTGCTACTTCGAATTCCACCTCGCCAAGGAAGGCGGCTCGATGACGCGCGTGGCCGAGAAGACCGGCCTCGAGCGCACGCACCTCTATCGCAAGCTGAAGCAACTGGGCGTGGACCTCTCGCGCGGCAAGCGCAGCAGCAACTCCGCGGCTTGAAGTCTTTCTCACCCTCTCCTTCTGGGAGAGGGTCGGGGTGAGGGCATGCGCGAAGAGAGCTTCTTTTCCCCTGCTATAATCTCACCTCTCACGGCCCGGTAGCTCAGTTGGTAGAGCAGCGGATTGAAAATCCGCGTGTCGGTGGTTCGATTCCGCCCCAGGCCACCAGATTTGGCGCCCCGCTTTGTCGGGGCGCTTCCATTTCAGCAGCGCGATCTCCATGCAGAAGCAACTCGTCCCCGCAGCGGACGAATCCACACTCGAACACGTCGAAGAGATGATGGAGTACCTTCACGCTCATGGTGTCATGAGCCTCGAAGAGGCGCCGGATGAACTGATCCACGCCTGGTACAAGCGGATTGGCTTGGTGTAGCAGCCCCAAGCCCACCCTCTTCAAGCGCCTCCGCGACCTCTGGTTCCGGAGGCGTTTTCGCATCTGGCGTCAGGACTCGTCGTGCTTGCGGCCGTTGCCTTCGACCGGAAAGCGCAACTCGTTGATCTCGATCTTCTTCCGCGCCGCATGCTGGAGGTCGATGCCCAGGTTCGTTGCGAGCTGGACCAGGTAGAGCAGCACGTCCGCCATCTCCATGGCGACCTCTTCACGCTTGTCGGCCGCGAGGCTGCGGCTCTGCTCCTCGGTCAGCCACATGAAGTGCTCGAGCAGTTCGCCGGCTTCGACCGACAGTGCGGACGCGAGGTTCTTCGGCGCGTGGAACTGCTCCCAGTCGCGCGCCCGCGCGAATTCCTGCAGGCGTTCGGCAAGCTCGGTGAATGCGTTGGTCATGGCAGTGCGTGTAGTGCCATCTTCGCATGCAGCTCGATGAAGAACAGCTTTCCACCCGTGGAAACACCCATCCCCAGAACGAGGCGCTCGCCAAGAATGCGAGCGCATGACGGTCACCCGCAGATCCTTCACGCACCTGCTTGCGGGTGCTGCTCTCCTGGCGCCGTACGCGGCACGTGCAGCCGATCGCTATCCCATGCGCCCGATCACGCTGATCGTCCCGTTCGCGCCGGGCGGTGGCAACGACACGCTGGGCCGCCTGATCGGCCGCACGATCGAAGCGCCACTGGGGCAGCCGGTGGTGGTCGACAACAAGCCTGGTGCGGGTGGATCGGTCGGTGCGCAGCTCGCGGCACGCGCGCCGGGTGACGGCTACACGCTGTTCCTCGGCGGCGTCGGCAGCCACGCGCTCAACCCCGCGGTCAACCCCAAGGTCGGCTACGACCCCGAGCGCGACTTCACGCCCATCATCTGGCTCGCGAATGCGCCGATGGTGCTGGCGGCCCATCCCTCCGTTCCCGCCAACACGGTGAAGGAACTCATTGCCTACGCGAAGAAGAACCCGGGCAAGCTCAATTTCGCCTCCAACGGCAACGGCAGTTCGTCCCAGCTGGCCGCGGTCATCTTCAACACGATGGCCGGAACGGAAATGGTGCATGTGCCCTACAAGGGGCTCGCGCCCGCGATGGTGGACCTGCTCGCCGGCAACGTGCAGCTGATGTTCAGCAGCTCGGTTGCCATCATGCCCAGCGTCCAGGCCGGCAAGCTCAAGGTGCTTGGCGTCACCAGCGCGAACCGCATGGCGTCGCTGCCCAACGTGCCGACCATCGCCGAAGAAGGCCTGGCCGGCTACGAGACGGGCTCCTGGTACGGCATCCTGGGGCCCGCGGGAATGCCGGCGCCGGTGGTCGAGCGCCTCAACCAGGAAATCAACAAGGCCCTGGCCAACCCCGACGTGAAGGCCTCGCTCGCCACCGATGGCGCGCTGCCGGTCGGCGGCACCCCCGCCAGGTTCGCGGAGCACATCCGATCGGAAGTCGCGCGGCTGCGCCAGTACTCCGCCCAAATCAAGCTGGACTAAGCCATGGCTGCTGCCTCCCAAGAGAACCCCTACACCCACGGCATCGCGCAATTCGTTTCCGGGCTGCACTACGAGGATGTGCCGGCCCAAGTCATCGAACGCATCAAGCTGTTGATGCTCGACTCGCTGGGCTGCGCGCTTTACGGCGCGAACCTGCCCTGGACGCGGATCCTGCAGGAGACGCTGACGGGCGTGGATGCCACCCGTGATTGCGCCATCTGGGGAACGAAGCTGCGCCTGTCCGCGCCCCATGCAGCCCTGGTCAACGGCACGCAGGTGCAGGGCTTCGAACTGGACGACGTGCACCGCGCCGGCGTGCTGCACGTCGGCGCCGTGGTGCTGCCGGCGCTCATTGCACTGAGCGAAAAGCATCGCAAGATCGACGGCCGCGAATTCCTCGCCGCGGCGGTTGCCGGCTACGAGATCGGCCCACGCGTGGGTCTCTGCATGGGACCGGAACACATCGGCCAAGGCTGGCATTCCGGCGCGACCCTGGGCGTGTTCTCCGCGGCCGCCGGTGCGGCGAGGGGACTCGGCCTCGACGTCGATCGCACGGTGCATGCGCTGGGCATCGCCGGCACGCAATCGGCCGGCCTGATGGCGGCGCAGTACGGCGCCATGGTCAAGCGCATGCACGCGGGCCGTTCCTCGCAAAGCGGCCTGTATGGCGCGCTGTTCGCGGAGTCTGGCTTCACGGGCATCCAGAACGTGCTCGAAAGCGAGTACGGCGGCTTCTGCACCACCTTCTCGCGGTCCACCGACCGCTTCAAGCTCTCCGAGTTGACCGCGGGCTTTGGCGAGGTCTGGCAGACCCTGGCGGTCTCGCTCAAGTTCTATTCCTGCGTCGGCAGCAACCACACGACGCTGGACGCCATCCGCGTGCTGCAAGGCCGCCGCCCCTTCGGCGCGCAGGACATCGAATCCATCGTGGTCCATGGCTCGCAGGTGACGATGGACCACGTCGGCTGGAAGTACGTGCCGCAAGGCCTCACGTCCGCGCAGCTGAACCTGCCCTATTGCGTGGCGACCCTGCTGCTGGAAGGCAACTGCTTCGTCGAGCAGTTCACCGAGGACAAGGTGGCCGACCCGCAGCGCATGGCACTGGCGGAGAAGGTGTCGGTGCGCCATGACGATGCCATCACGGCGCTGGGCGCGAAGTTCCGCCACAAGGTGCGGGTCGTGGTGCGCCTGCGGGATGGCACCGAAATGGAAGCTACCGTCGAAGCGCCGTGTGGCAGCGAGCACAACTTCGCCAGTGCGGATGACGTCATCGCGAAGTTCAGGAACCTCGCAGCCACGGCGCTGGCGCCGAGCCGGATCGAGTCGCTGTGCGACGCGATGATGTCCCTGGAGACGGCGCCGGACGCCAGCGTGCTCGCCGCGCTCCTGGCTGCCTGAAGGCTTGTCAGAACGCGCCCGTCACGAACGCCTGCAATCCCGAATATCCGAGCTTCACGTTGCCATTGAAGTCCGACCGGCCGACGTCGACGCGCGTCTGGAACCAGTCGTAGCCCAGGCCGGCGCCCCAGTTGCGGGTGAACATCCAGGTCGTGCCGACGTGGGCATCGGACCAGTGGCCGTCGTAGCCGTTCGCCCGCAGCTTGAAGATCTGCACCCGCGCGTCCAGGAAGATTTGCGGCGCCACCGCCCAGCCGCCCCGCACGCCGATGACGGGCAGCGGCATCGGCAGGCTGCTGTCCTTGGAAACTGCGCCTGTCGTTGCCGTGGTCCCGCCCGGCCCGGTGACCGAGCCGGTTCCCGACAGGTTCAGCTTCATGTCGGTGAAGTGCATGCCGAGGTCCGCGGCGACTTCGTAGTTCGGTTGCTTGAGGAACGAGTAGCCGTAATCGAGTTCGACGACCGACAGCTTCGTGTTCACGCTGAAGTTCCCACCGGCATTGAAGGTGGTGTCGCCGAAGGTGATGTCGTGGTCGATCACGCGCGAGCGCGTGCTGTTGTAGTTGAAGTACGCCAGGCGCGCGACGTGCCGCGGCGCGAAACGCCACATGGCGTCGATGCGGCCGCGCGTCGCGTCGTTGGAGCGGCCCACCGTGTCGTTGAAGTCGATCGCCGGGTTGGTGCTGGACTGCCCGTTCAGGCTGGCGCTGATGTCCGTGCCGACCAGGAACAGGCCGGCGTTGAAGACGAAGCGTTCATTGAGCAGCCCCTGGGCCGGGGTCAGCTCCTGGGCCTGGGCCCCCGTTGCGGAGGCCAGTGCCATCGTGCCGATGGCGAGGCCGTGGACCATTGCTGTGCGCGCAGCCAGATTCATGGCGATTCCCTTCGTTATGAATTTTGGAAATCATCCGTGCCGTCCGATCGCTCGCTCAATTGGACCAAGGTGCTACTGCCGCGCATGCCTGCTGACCGGCAGCTGACCGTCAAGCTCCGGCCGGCAGCACGAAGCGGCTGATCAAACCCTTCAACGCCTGCGCCTGCTGCGTCAGGCGCTGCGACGCGGCGGACGATTGCACCACGAGCGCCGCATTGCGTTGCGTCGCTTCGCTCACCTGCAGGACGGCGTCGTTCACCTGCGAGATGCCGGCGCCTTGCGCCTGCGTGGCAGTGGCCAGTTCGTGCACCGTCTGCGACACCGACTGGATCGAGCGCACCACGCCCGCCACGGTGTCGCCCGCGCGTCCGGCCACCGCCGTGCCGTCCTGCACCGATTGCATGGAGCCGGCCACCCGCGTCTTCACGTCGCGCGCGGCCGCGGCAGCCCGCATCGCGAGCTGCCGCACTTCCGCCGCCACCACAGCGAAGCCGCGGCCGTGCTCGCCGGCGCGTGCTGCTTCAACCGCGGCGTTGAGCGCGAGCAGGTTGGTCTGGAAGGCGATGCCGTCGATCAGGCCCACGATCTCGGTCACGCGCCGGGACTCGTCCTGGATCGCGTGCATGCGCTGCACGAGCTGTCCCACCAGCTCGCCGCCAGCCACGGCATCCGTCGCGGCGCCAGCCGCCAGCTGCCGCACGCCGGCCAGCGCGCGGGCAGACTCGTTCAGCGTGCACGTGATCTGCTCCAGCGCGGCGGCCGTCCGGTCGAGGCTGGCCGCCGTGTCCTCGGTGCGCTCCGACAGGTCCTCGTTGCCTTGCGCCATCTCGCTCGCGGCCAGGTGCAGGTCGCGCGCGGAACCGCTCACGTCGCCGACCAGCCCGCGCAGGTTCTCCTGCATCTGCGACAGCGCGGCGAGCAGGCGGCCCGCCTCGTCGCGCGAGTGGCCGCGGATGTCGTGGGCGAGGTCGAAGTCCGCCACCCGCGCCGCCGTCTGGCTGGCGAACGAGATCGGATGCGAGATGCGCTTCGACAGCCAGCGCACCAGCACGGCGCTGACCACCATGGCGGCCAGCGCGAACGCCACCAGCGCCCAGCGCGCCTGCACGCTGCTGCGGTGGATGGCCGCGGCGCTGGCGTCGATCGCCTGGCGCTGCGTCGCCTGCAGCGCGTCCACCGCCTGCAGCAGCGCCTGCGCCGCGGGCTGGAAGCGCGCGCCGTATTCCTTGCGGATGGTCTCGGTCATGTTGGTGTCGACGGCTTTGGACAGGCCCTGCACGGCCTGCTGGAAAGCGGCGTCGGCGGCAGTGACGGCGACCAGGCGTTCGCGTGTCTCGTCTTCGGCGCTCGTGCCATCCAGCTGGGCGAGCAAGGTGCGGTACTGCTTCTGCGTGGCGCGCGCGTCGGCGGTCAAGGCCTCCTGCACGCCCGGCTCGGAACTCAGGGACATCGCCTTGTAGCGCTCCGCCGAAAGCGAGACCAGCCGGTACACCTCGGCGGCGAGCCGCTCGCAGGCGAGACGCTGGTCGACGACCGCGCGGGTCGCGGCATCGATGCGCAGCAGCGCGGTGGAGCCCAGGGTCGCGCCCAGCACCGCGAGCACGACGAGCGCGGAAAAGCAGGCGGCGAGCAGGCGCCCGAGGACGTTGCGGTGGCGGGTCGGAGGACGCATAGGACCGCCCACCTTAGTGAGGATTTGTGACAGTCGTGCAGCGCTGCCGGATGCGGCTTTGTCCGTCACGCACCCGTCACGAGGCGCGTCCATCATCGAGCGCTTTCCGGCTCTCCACGACTCCGTGCACCTGCCCCAGTTGTCACCGTTCCGTTCGTTCGCCGTGTTCGGCTTCCGCGCTTCGCAGTCGCCCGATTCGCAAGCGCCCGCGATCGACGCCCGGCGCGACTACAACCTGCTGGCCTCCGGCCTGTCGCACGTGCTGGCGCGGCATCCGCAGCGGCTGATCCAGCGGGAGTTCCGGGCGGCCGCCGCAGCGCTGCGCCTGTTGCGGCGCCAGCTGCGCGCGCCCTTCGGCGAGCCGCTGCTGGCCGCCGAGATGTTGAACGACCTGGCCCACGAGATTGCGCTGCATGCCGATGCCGACACGCGCGCGGCCGCGGCGCGCTGCCTGGGGCGGGCGGTGGCCGCGCGGCGAAGGGCCGCGCTCGCCTGATCAGCGCCTCACCAGGAGTGCGCGATATCGCGCAGGTCGCTGCGCAGTTCCGCGCGGTCGACGCCGCGCATCGGCAGGTTGGCGAGGATCTCGAGACGCCGCCGCAGCGAGTGCAGCAGCTGCCACACTTCCGCCGGCGCGAGCGCGTCGCCACGGGCGCCGAGATCGGGATAGCTCCATAGCGCGGTATCGGGCTGGCCTGGCCAGCGCGGCACGTCGACGTCCGCCAGCGGGTCCAGCAGGATCACGATGTCGACGCGAGGCGCACCGGCGCGCAGGAAGGCCCGCCAGTCGTGTTGCGGCGGCGGCGGGAGTGCGATGCGAGCGTCCGCCAGCACGCGCGCGGCGGCGGGATGGATGGGCGCCAGCAGGCCGGGAACGCCGCAGGACGCCACGCTGAAGCGCGCTGGTGCGACATGCCGCAGGCAGGCGTGGGCGAGCACGCTGCGCAGGTTGTTCCGCCGGGACACGAACAGTACTGCGGCCTGCGGTCCTCCATCAGGAACCGGCCTCGAATCCATGTTGTAGCTGGCCTAGTCGTTTCGACCATTGTGGCCCAGCCCGGGTCGACGTGGTTGCCCTTTGCGCTAGGCCGCGGTCCCGAGATTGGCCTTGAAGAAAGCGATGGTCCGGTCCCAGGCCAGCTTCGCCGCGGCGGCGTCGTAGCGCGGCGTGGTGTCGTTGTTGAAGCCATGCTGCGTGCCGGCGTACTGGAACACCTGGAAGTGCACGCTGGCGGCCTTCAGCGCGGCCTCGTAGGCCGGCCAGGCGGCGTTGATGCGCTCGTCCGTACCCGCCAGGTTGACCAGCAGCGGCGCCCTCACCTTGGCCGCGTCTTCCGCCGGCGGCACGTTGCCGTAGAAGGGCACGGCCGCATTCAGGTCCGGCAGGCGCGTGGCCAGCCAATGCACGATGCCGCCTCCATAGCAGAAGCCCACGGCGCCCATCTTGCCGTTGCCGTCCGGGCGGGCGCGCAGCCAGGCCGCCGCGGCAAGGAAGTCCTCGCGGGTCTTCGCCTGATCGAGTTTCGCGAAAGCCTCGCGCGCCTTGTCCTCGTCGCCGGGGTAGCCGCCCAGCGGCGTCAGCGCGTCCGGCGCGAAGGCCATGAAGCCATCCAGCGCCAGCCGGCGCGCGATGTCCTCGATGTGCGGGTTCAGGCCGCGGTTCTCGTGGATCACCAGGACGGCCGGCAGGCGCGCCGCGCCGGCGGCAGCCGGCCGCGCCAGGTAGCCGCGCACCTGGCCGTTGCCCGCGGGCGAGGGGACGGTCACCCATTGCGTCTTCAACCGCGCGTCTTCGGGCTTGACCTGCTGGCCGGCGGCGAAGTCGGGGCTGAGCGCCGCCAGCAGGCCGGCCGCGGTCATGCCCGCCTTGGCGAAGCGCTGCGCCTTGTCCAGGAAGCCGCGGCGGTCGATGCCGCCGTGGACGTAGGCGTCGAAGAGAACCAGGAGTTCCTGGTCGAAATCCTGGGCGGTCAGGCGAGACGGCATGGGGCGTCCTTGAGAAAGCGAGGGCGGATCAACGGCCGCCGGAGAAGGCGAAGCCCTGCGTCCGGGCCGCGTTGAACACGGCCAGGTTCAGCTGCGAGCCATCGAGGATGGCGACGCCGCTGCCGGCGGTGAGCGGTGTCGGGTTCTGCGGGCAGCCCACGCCGGTGAAGCTGAGGCTCGCCGTGTACGTGCTGATGCCGGGGCTGGTCAGCAACTGGCCGCTGAAATTGCAGCCGCGCACGGTGCTGCCCGTCACGACGCCGTCGCTCGTGACCGTCGCCGTCGCCACGTCGGTGGCGCCCGGCATCACGGCGCTGCCGGTGTAGCTGCCGGCCACCGCGGCCAGGGTGCCTTGCGTCGTGAAGCCGGTCTGGTAGGTGGTGGTGAAGGTGAAGGATTGGCCCGGCGCGACGACGCTGCCCGTGAGCCGGGACCCGGAGACGAAGGTGGCGTCGAGGTTGCCGATGCCCACCGTGGTGGTGTCCGTGCTGAAGTCGGCGAGGTCGGTGGAGCTGAGCGTCGTGTCGGTGGCGGTCCAGGTGCCGCGGTCGGCTCCCGTCGGCACGTTGGTGCCGGAAAGGCTGGACAGCAACCAGATCTCGGGCGTGGACAGAACCAGCGCATAGACGACACGATTGGTGTTGGTGAAGCCCTTGTAGAGGCCCACCGGGCTGCCCGAGGGCGTCGGCGGCGCAGGCTGCACGCCGCCACAGACCTCGGCACTCCCGAAGCATTCGCCCGGATTGCCGCCGCCGCCGCTGCAGCCCGCCACCGCCAGCGCCAGCGCTGCAGCGCCGGCCAGTCCGCCGTATCTCATCGAGACTCCCTTCTTCGTGGTCAAAAATCGAATCCTGCCTACCCCCGGAACACCGGCAGGTTGCCAAGCCGCGGCGAGCGCACCAGCAGCTGCCCCTCGATGCCGAAGTCGGGCAGCCGCAGCGCTTCGCCCAGCGTGGTGCGCACGGGCCGCGCCTGCGCGCGCGTGCCTGCGACGCCGGTGAAGCCCAGCTCGAACACCACCGGCAACAGCTGGGGATTCTGCCGCGCCGGCGGCTCGGCGTGAGGGGTCCATGGGAGAAGGGGCAGTGCCAGCGTCAGGGTCTCGATGAACGAGGCGCCGGGCGCGACCACCGTAACGCAGGGCAGGTTGCGCAGTGCAGCTGCCTGGCTGGCGCGCAGCGCGGGGATCTTCTTGCTGATGACGATGCCGGCGTCATCCGCCTCGATGTTGCACAGGTCGCGATCGAGCACGTGGCGGCCGCTCGCGTCGACCGCGGCGTACATGCGGTTGAACAGGAACAGCTCGGTGCCGCCCTGGTTGTGCACGGTGTACGACAGCGTCGCCGCGCGGGCGTCGCGCGCTCGCAGCTCCGCCTGCAGGCTCGCCGGATGGTTCGTCAATGCCATGGCCTCGCCTCTCCAGCCGCCGGGTTGGAGCGGCAGAGTATGCGCGCCACCCTGCGGAGGCGCAACCGCAGGGCGGGCGGCCGCGCTAAGCCCCTTGCCTAGAGGGCGGGCGGGCTTTTCCCGCGGCTGCCGCCGTCCATCCGTCGGGCCGCTCCGGTCGTCCCTTCGTCCCACATGCCCTGCGCGCCATCGCCTACAAAGTTGGCAACGGCGCTTGACACACTTCGCAAGGTAGTGCATTCGTCGTTGGGAGACAGGCGTGAACGAGTGGTGGGCAAATTGCAACGAAGGGCGGGTATCCGAGCTCTCGAGGCGCGCGACCTGCTTCGTATTGTTTTCGCGGGAAGGGCGTCCGGGCTTGTGGCTGATGCTGCTGGGGACGCTGTGGGCGGTGGTGGCCGCCATGGCACTAGGGACTCCGGGATAAGCAGTCATAAAAAGGAATGCAGGCATGCCGCACCATCTGGTGCGGCTTTTTTTTGGGGGATGACGCCATGGCTCTCTGGCAGGAAGCGAACCGCATCGAGGTGCTGGCCTTCGACGTGTTCGGCACGGTCGTCGACTGGCACGGCAGCATCGTGCGCGAGCTGGCGCAGCTGGCGCCCGCTGTCGATGGCGATGCCTTCGCCCGCGCCTGGCGCGAAGGCTACCGGCCGGCGATGGCGCGGGTGATGTCCGGCGAGCTGGGCTGGACGCTCATCGACGACCTGCATCGCATGATCCTGGACGACGTGCTGCCCCGCTTCGGCCTGGCGCACCTGGACGAAGCGCAACGGGCCGAACTCAATCGCGCGTGGCACCGGCTGGCTCCCTGGCCGGAGGTGGTGGCGGCGCTGCAGCGGCTGAAGCCGCGCTACCTGCTCACTCCGCTTTCCAACGGCAACATCGGCCTGCTGACGCGCATGGCCAGGCGCGCCGGGCTGCCCTGGGATTGCGTGCTGTCGGCCGAGGTGTTTCGTGCCTACAAGCCGGACCCGGCCACCTATCTCGGCGTGGCGAAGGTGTTCGACCTGCCGCCGGAGCGGGTGATGCTGGTGGCAGCGCACCATGACGACCTGGCAGGCGCCCGTGCCTGCGGGCTGCGCACCGCCTACATCGAGCGGCCGCTGGAGTTCGGTGCGGCGCATCCGAAGGACGTTTCCCCACGGCCGGGGAACGACCTGCATTGCCGGGACTTCGCGGACCTGGCGGCACAGCTCGGGTTGTAGACGCCGGCCGCATTCCGCACGCGAGATGTGGTCCCAAGCCGACAACCGGCTACCCCGGCCGCGCGCAGGATCAAACTGAAAGGAGGCATCCATGCCCGAAGATCGCACCCCCATCGACCACGGGCTGGCGCATCCCCAGCCCGAGCGCGGCCGCATCCCGCAGCCGAAACCCCAGGCGGACGAGGACCCGCGCGAGCTCGTGCCCAACCAGCCCACGCACGACGAGAAGGCGGAGTCGCAGGAGAAGAAGCAACCCGGCGTCGGCGGCCACACCGACTTCGTGCAGACACCGGATTGAGGGCTTCGCCATGGTGATGTTCAAGGCGAAGTTCCAGCCCGTGCCGGCCAGGGCGCAGCCCAAGCTGCAGGCGCAGCAGCCGCAGCCCGTGCCGCCCATGCCCCAGGACCAGCCGGTGGTGCCGCCGATCGAGGAGGAGCGCGGTCCGCAGGTGCCGATCAAGGAGCCCGAGCCGCAGCACGAGCCGGAGCGGGTGGAGTAGAGCTGGATCCCGGATCGGGTCCGGGACGACTGGATCAGTCGCGCGTCACGCGCAGCACTTCCTCGCGCGAGGTCACGCCCTCGCGCACCAGCCGTTCGCCGTCTTCGCGCATCAGGCGCATCCCATGCGCGAGCGCGGTGTCGCGGATCTCGGATTCGGCGGCGCGGTTGTGGATCAGGCCGCGGGTCTTCTCGTCCGCGATCAGCATCTCGAAGATGCCGACGCGGCCGTGGTAGCCCGTGTAGCCGCAATGCGCGCAGCCGCGCGCCACGCCTTCCACTTCGACCTTGCAGTACTCGCACAGCTTGCGCACCAGGCGCTGCGCCAGCACGCCCAGCAGGGACGAGGACAGCAGGAAGGGCTCGACGCCCATGTCGGTCAACCGCGTGACCGCCGACGAGGCATCGTTGGTGTGCAGGGTGGCCAGCACCAGGTGGCCGGTCAGCGAGGCCTGGATGGCGATCTGCGCGGTTTCGTAGTCGCGGATTTCGCCGATCATGATGACGTCCGGGTCCTGGCGCAGGATGGCGCGCAGGGCCTTGGCGAAATCGAGGTCGATCTTCGGGTTGACCTGCGTCTGGCCGATGCCGGGCAGCTCGTATTCGATCGGGTCTTCCACCGTCATGATGTTGCTGGTCGAAGCGTCCAGCCGCGACAGCGCCGCGTACAGCGTCGTCGTCTTGCCCGAGCCGGTGGGGCCGGTGACGAGGATGATGCCGTGCGGCTGGCCGATCAGCGACAGGAAGCGCTCCAGCGTGACGCCGGTCATGCCCACCGACTCCAGGCTGATGCGGCTTTCGCTCTTGTCCAACAAGCGCAGCACGGCGCGCTCGCCGTGCGCGGAAGGCAGCGTCGAGACGCGCACGTCCACAGCGCGCGTGCCGATGCGCAGCGAAATGCGGCCGTCCTGCGGCAGGCGCTTCTCGGAGATGTCGAGCTCCGCCATGATCTTCAGGCGCGAGATCAGCGCCGCGTGCAGCGCGCGATTGGGCTGCACCACTTCGCGCAGCGCGCCGTCGACGCGGAACCGCACGGACGAATGCCGCTCGTAGGGTTCGATGTGGATGTCGCTGGCGCCATCGCGCGCGGCCTGCGTCAGCAGCGCGTTGAGCATGCGGATGATCGGCGCGTCGTCGCTGGCCTCCAGCAGGTCTTCCACCGCCGGCAGCTCCTGCATGATCCGCGACAGGTCCGCGTCGTTCTGCACCTCGCTCACCACGGTGGCGGCGCTCGACTCGCCCTGCGCGTAGGCGGCGCTGATGCGCTGCGCCAGCGCGGTCGGGTCCAGCTGCTGCAGGTTGCGCACCTGGTACTTGCGCATGACCTCGGTCCACACCGGGGCCGGCGCGCCGGCGTGCCACAGCACCAGCTGCTCGCCGTCGTCTTCCAGCAGCAGTTGCTGGCTGCGCGCGAAGGCGTAGGGAAGCGGGTAGCGCATCGCGTCAGCGCACGCTGGGCGCGGTGGTGGCGGGCGGCTGCACCAGCGGCGACCAGGTGTTGCCCGGCGGGACCGGCTTGGCCAGGTCGGGCATCACGGGGGCGTCGGTCACGTTCTTGAGGAGGCTGCTGGGCGCAGGCTGCACGTTCTGCTGCTTGGTGCGCATCAGCTCGTAGCGGTCCAGGGACAGCGCGTCGGACGCGCCGTTGTCGCGCACCACCACCGGCCGCAGGAACACCATCAGGTTGCTCTTGGAGCGCGAGCGGCTGTCGGAGCGGAACAGCGCGCCGAGGCCGGGGACGTCGCCCAGGCCGGGTACCTTGTCGTTGGTCCCGGAGTACTGGTCCTTCAGCAGGCCGCCGATCACCACGATCTGGCCATCGTCCACCAGCACGTTCGTTTCGATCGTCTGCTTGGTGGTGGTCGGCCCGTTCGAGTTGCTCTCGGTGCCGGCCTTCACCGCCGAATTTTCCTGGTAGATCGTCAGGCGCACGTTGCCGTTCTCGTTGATCTGCGGCTTCACGCGCAGCGTCAGGCCGACGTCCTTGCGTTCGACGGTCGTGAACGGGTTGACGGAGCCGTTCGAGGCGCCGGTGTTGGTGAACTGGCCGGTCACGAAGGGGACGTTCTCGCCGATGACGATCTTGGCTTCCTCGTTGTCCATCGTCAGCAGGTTGGGCGTGGACAGCACGTTGCCGTCGCCGGTGCTTTCGAAGAAGTTGGCGATCGCGCTCAGGATGTACTTGCCGCCCACGTTGCGGACCGCGCCAACGTTGAAGCCGGTGTTCGGCTGCGTGATGTTGCCGCTGCTGATGCCGGTCTGGGTGGCGAGGTTGATGATGTTGCTGGTGGTGCCCAGCGTGTTGAAGTTGCTGCCCAGGAAGCCGATCACGCTGCTGGAGGCGGTGCCCAGCACGTTCTGCCACTGGATGCCGAACTCGGCGACCTTGTCGGAGTTGACTTCGACGATCAGGCCTTCCACCAGCACCTGCGCGCGGCGGCCATCGAGCTGGTCGATCACGGCGCGCAGCTGGCGGTACTGCGGCTCGGGCGCGGTGATGATCAGCGAGTTGGTGGCCGGGTCGGCCTGGATGGCGCCGCCGACGGAGGGCTGCGCCGAAGGCGTGATCGGGGCCGTGGCGGCGCTGGTGCCCGTGCCGCTGCCTGCGCCGCTGAGGCCGCTGGTGATCACCGGGGTCTGCGCCGCGCTGGCGACGGCGCCCGCGATGTTGCCGCCGGTGGGCTGGTTCCCGGCTGGCGCCAGGCTGGCCAGCGAGGCGCGCAGCACCACGGCCATCTTCAGCGCGTCGGCATTGCGCAGGTAGACCACGTGGATGTTGCCCAGCTCGCCGCCGCCGGTGGGCTGGTCGAGGCGCGCGATCACTGCGCGCACCAGGCCCAGGCGCGCCGGGTTGGCGGCGCGCACCAGCAGCGAATTGCTGCGCGGCTCGGCGATCACCGTGGTGCGGAAGGCGCCCTCGGACTGGCTTTGCGCCGCCGCCGGCTGGCCGGGCACGGCCCCGCCGGTCGCCGTGGAGGCGTCGATCAGGCGCTGCACCACGGGCTGCAGGTCGGAGGCCAGCGCGTACTTGAGGTTGATCACCTCGACGTCGGTGGCATTGGAGATGTCCAGCGCTGCGACGATGCGGCCCAGGCGCTGCAGGTTGTCGGCGTAGTCCGTGATCACCAGCGAGTTGTTGCCGGGGTTCACGTTGATCGTGTTGTTGGGGCTGATCAGCGGGCGCAGGATCGGCACCAGGTTGGCCGCGTTCTCGTAGTTCAGGCGGAAGATCTGCGTGACGATCTGGTTGCCGGTGGCGGGCGTCTCCACCGACACCGGGCCGCCCTGCAGCTTGGCCTCGGCTTCCGGCACCACCTTCAGCAGGCCGCCGGATTCGACGACCGTGTAGCCCGAGAGGCGCAAGGTCGCCACGAACTGGTTGAACGCGGCCTGCGGCGTCACCGGCCGGTCGGTCGATAGCGTGATGGTGCCCTTCACGCGCGGGTCCACGACGATGTTGCGGCCGGTGATGGCGGCCATCGTGCGCGCCACGGCGTCGATCTCCGCGTTGACGAAGTTCAGCGTGATCGGTTCGGCGGCGCGCTGCTGCGCGTACGAGGCGAGCGGCACGCCGGCGAGCACCAGCAAGGCGCTGAGCGTGGCGGCGGCAAGGCGGTACTTCATGTGTTCGTTAACCGATGGAGATGATGGAGCGCGGCCCGGTGCGGCGGCCGATGATGTTCAGGAGGTTCGCGAGCGCGGCTTCGCGTTCCGGGGCGGCGCTGGCTTCGCCGCGGAAATGCAGGCGGGAGCCCACCCACTGGCCGCTGCCGGCCAGCTGGAGGCTGCCTTCGAGGGTCTCCAGCCGCAGCGTGGCGGGCGTGCCCCCTTGCAATGTGATGCGGTAGCTGCCCATGGGCCTCAGGGTAGAGAGGCGCGACGCAAGGCGCAACGCCAGCAACTCGGCCCGCCCTCTCACCTGCGGACGGCCGGCGGCCCATTCTACTGAAAGGCCCTGCGTGGAAAGCCGCAGGTCGCCGTCGAATTGCAAAGTGTTGAAGGGCGTGCCCAGGCCGGCGACGACGCTGGCCGGCCACTGCGAAACGCCGTCGGCCACGTCCACCCGCATGCCGCCCCAGCGCAGGTGGGCCTGCACCTCCAGCGGGCGGTCCATGCAGCAGTCGGCCCGCAGGCGGGCGGCGACGCCATCGATGCGGGGGCCCAGGCTCCACTGCAGGCGTCCGGGCAGCGCCGCGGCGTCGTGGCTGCCGGCGCCGCCGGTCAGCACCAGCTGCGCCGAGCCGTTCCAGACGGTGCCGCGCGGGTCGTCCAGCAGCAGCTGGCCGCCGGTGGCGTTGCCCACCGCGGCGGCGAGCCAGCGGGCCGGTGCGAACAGGGTCACCGCGAGCAGCAGGCCCAGTACGGCGCCGGCCGCCGCCCAGAGCCAGGGTGCCGCCTCACGGGCTGCGCGCGGACGCGGGGAGCGCGCCACTATCGGGGGGGCAGGGTCAGCACCAGCGTGCCGTCCCAGCCGCCGGCGGCATTGCGCGTGAGGCGCGCTTCGCCGGGGAGGGCGCGGGCGTTGGTGCGCACCTGCGTGAGCCATTGCGCCAGCGCCGGCGCCTGCGTGTTGGTCAGCGTGACGGTGACGCGGTCGCCGGCGATGCTGTAGCGCGCGCTCACGCCCAGCTGCTGGCGGATGGCGTCTTCCAGCTGGCGCATGGCTTGGTCGGGGTCGAGCTTCGGCTGCGCCTGCATCGCCTTGGCCTGAGCCTGCAGGCGCTGCATCTGCTGCAGCTGCGCGTCCAGCAGCCGGTGCTGGCCCTCGGCGGCGCGCAGCGTGGCGAGCGCCGGCGCCAGCGCCAGCCACCACAGCAGCGCCAGCAGGACGACCGCGCCGGCCGCGGCCACCATCGCCTGCTCGCGCGGCGCCAGCGTGGCGAAGCGGGCCTTCAGGGGCTTCAGGGCATCGGCCTTCATCGCACATCCTCCACCGCCAGCACGAGGTTGTTGCCGCTGGTCGTCGCCACGTAGCCGAGCGGCTTCAGGCGTGTGGCGACTTCGCGCAGCTCGTCGCCGGACAGGCCGAGGCCGCCGGCGCGCAGTTCGGTGCCGCTGTATTCCAGGGTGCCGGGCGTGCGGCCGGCGGGCAGGGCCTCGGCCAGCGCCGCCAGCAGCGCGTCCAGGTCGCGCGGCGAGGCGGTGCCGGTCAGCTGGCGCAGGGTCGCGACTTCGCGCTCCATCTGGCGCGGCGCGTCGATCACCAGCTTCACCTGCGGAAAGGTGTCGGTCAGCGTGCGGCGCACGGTTTCGCGCTTGGCGTCCAGGCTGGCGCGTTCCTTCCACGCCCATGCGTTCAGCCCAATCAGGTTCAGGACGACCAGCGTGGCGATGCCCCAGCGTGCGGGCCGCCAGGCGGGCGCGCGCAGGAAGCCGTTCCAGCCGGCGGCCAGCTTCTTCGCGGCGCGGGCGCGGCTGGAGTTGGCGAACTCGAACTGCCCCAGGTCCCAGCGGGTGCGCGCGGCGTTCAACCAGCGCTGCGGGGCCTGCTGCAGTTCGGGCCGCACCGACAGCAGCTGCTCGGCGACCGCGGCCACCGCCGGTTCGGCCAGGCGCGGTGCCTCGTCGGGCAACTGCGGCAACAGTGGCAAGGTGGCCTGGCTCAGCGGCAGGGCGACCACGGCATCGGGGCTCACGGCGACGGCCAGCGGCTGCTGCGCGTCGCCGATCACGGCCAGCAGCGGCTCGCCCTCCGGCGCGAATTCGGGAACGATGCGGGTGACGGTGCGGCCAGCACCTTCCAGCGCCTGCAGCGCGGTGCGCAGCCAGGCCCGGTCGCACACCGCGATCCAGGCTGGCTCGCCGCCGCGCGCGCCCGGCTGCAGAGCCAGGTGCAGCGCTTCCGGTTCGTCGAGCAGCCGCTCTTCCAGCAGGCCCTCGAGCGCGGCGCGCAGGCGCGGCGAGCCCGGGCCCACGCCCTTGGGCAGGTCGACGCGGTGCCAGGCCAGGGCCTGCACCGGGGCGACGGCCACGATCTCCGCTCCCGCGCCACGGGGCAGTGGCAGCAGGGCGGCGGCGCACTTGCCGTGGTCGGCTGGCGTGCGGCCGTCCGCGGTGAGCGCGTAAGCCCATTCGGTGGCGCCGGTGGCGCTTTCCTGGGGCAGCGAAACGACGAGGGTGCTCATGAAGTGCGAGCGATTGTAGAGATGCCGCGTGACTACCGGCGTTGCGCTTGCTGGATCAGCGACTGCGCCGTGGCATCCAGCACGCCGCGCTCGCGGCTCAAGGTGGTCACTGTGGTGGAATTGCGCTGGACGACGGAGCGCTCCTCGATCACCACTTCGTCCTGCCGCACGCGGCCGCGCACTTCGAAGTAGCTGGTGGCGAAGCCGAGGTTCTTGAGGTCGTCGGGCTTCACCTCGGGCAGCACCGTGACCACGTCCTGCGTCGTGCGGAAGGGACGGCCCTGGCGCACCGCCACCAGGCGCTCGGCGTCGGCCAGGCTGATGTTGCGGGCGGCGGCGTAGATCACCTGGGCGCTGGCGGTGTTGACGTTCACCGTGGTGGTTTGCGGCAGCAGCGTGATGTAAGGCTGGAGCGCGGCTACGGTGTCGGGCGACAGCCCCAGCCAGGTGAGCTGCTCCACGCGCGTGGGGGCGAGCGGCGCGCGGCTGGACGACAGGTTCTCGACGCTGATGTCCGAGGCGAAACGGAAGTTCTCCGCCAGCTTGCCCAGCTCGCTCGTGGGCAGGCCGAGCAGCGAGAACAGGCGGCGGAAGCTTTCCAGCGCATCCTGGTTGGTGCTGCTTGCCTGGAACAGGTCCTGCACGTTCAGGAAGGACTGCAGGTCCGTGATCTCGCCGGACAGGAACACGGCATCGGCGTCGTTGCTCGCATCCGACGAATCCGCGGAAAGGAAGGTGGACAGGCGCGACTCCTGCAGCGGCACCGCCCAGGGCTCGCCCAGGTGGTCGACGCCGCCGGTGCTGCGGGCGTCCTCGCGCAGGATCAGGCGAGCCCAATCCAGCGCGCCGGTCAGGATCCACGAGGCCTGCTGCCGGGTGCGTTCGGCCGATTCGACCTCCACGCCACGCCACTGCTGCCACAGCGCCGCGGCGGCGAAGGTCGCCACCAGCATCACGGTGAGCATGGCCGCCAGCAGGGCGGCGCCGGTGCTGCGCCGCTTCATTTCTTCACCCAGTCGCGGACCATCTGGCCGCTGATCGCGCGGCCTGGCGGCAGTTGCAGCACCATGCGCACGCCCTGCGGCAGGGTGCTGGTGCGCGTGCCGGCAGCGGTCGCGGCCAGCACGGTGCTGGTAGTGGTATTGGTGGTGGCGCTGGACGACTGCGGGTTCACCCAGGCGCCGTCGCGGTAGTAGAAGATCTGCCAGTCCTCCAGCGGCGCGACCACCACCTCGTTCTGCCGCATGGAGTCGCTCGGGTTCTGCGACCACAGGTCCGCCTGCTGCCAGGCCGCGTCGAGCGCGCCGCGGCTGGTGACCGCTGGCGATTGCCAGCGCAGCCACTGGCCGCCGCGGTCCGTCCAGGCCACGACCCGCGCGCCGGCCGCGCCGCCGCCGGCGTCGGTGCGCGTGAGGCGCAGCACGCGGCCGTTCCAGGCCAGGGCCGTGAGGCCGGGGAATTCGGTGATGGCGTCGAGGTCGGAGTTCCACTGCGCCAGGCCGGTCTGCAAGGTCATCACCTGGTCGGTGTAGGCCTCGGTGACCTGCCGCGAACGCATCATGCCGTCCAGCCCGCGCCAGCTGAGCGCGGCCAGCAGCGCCATGACGAACAGCGACACGAGCAGCTCGATGAGGGTGAAGCCGCGCGACTTCATCTCAATATCTTCCCTGGATGGTGGACAGGCGCAGCACCGGCGAGGCGCCTTCGAACACCTGCGCGTCGATGCGCCGGAAGCTGGGGTTCGGCGTCGGCGCGACCCGCACGTGCACGTTGAAGTCGCGGCCCGCCTGCTGGCAGGCGGCGTCGGATTCGCCGACGCTGGGCAGCTGGCCGACCAGGCGCAGGCGCACCAGCTCGTTCTCGGCGCAGACCTGCGCCAGCAGCACGCTGGACTGGCGCTGCGCGTTGTTGCTCAGGGCCGCAGTCGCCTGCAGGCCGGCCACGAGCGCGATGGCGACGATGCCCAGCGCCACCAGCACTTCGATCAGCGTGAAGCCGCGCTCGCACTTCATTGCGGCAAGGGGCCGACGGCGAAGGGGCGCAGGCCGTCGGTGGCCACGACCAGGCTGCGTTCGGGATGGTCGGCGCTGGTCAGCACCACGGCCTGCGGGCCGATGATGGGTTCGGGGCCGAGCACGAGCTGCGTGACGGGCCCTTGCACATGCGTGTCGGGCGTCAGCCACGTCCGTGGGAGTTTTTCCGCCGGCAGGCCGTCGAAGCGGAACCCCGTTTCGGTCGCGATCCAGCGCACCGGCTGGCCGGTGAGTCGCGATTGCGCGCGGGCCGAGTCCAGCAGGGCGGCCAGGCGCTGGGCGTCGCGTTCCAGCGGCTGGCCCGCGGCGTCGCGCAGCGCAAAGCTCACGCCGGCGGAGGCGACGGCCACGATCGCGACCACCACCATCAGTTCCAGCAGGGTAAAGCCGGGGTGTCGCTTACTGCCAGGAGCCGATGTCGGCATTCTTGCCCTCGCCACCGGGCTGGCCATCGGCGCCCAGCGACATCACGTCGATCTCGCCTTTGACGCCCGGGTTCAGGTATTGGTAGGGCCGGCCCCAGGGATCGTTGGGCAGCTTTTCCAGGTAGGGCTTCCAGTTGGGCGGGACCGGCGTGGCCGCCGGCTTCTGCACCAGCGCCTGCAGGCCCTGTTCGGCCGTGGGGTAGCGCTGGTTGTCCAGCTTGTAAAGCTTCAGCGCCTGCATCAGGTTGTTGACGTCGGTGTGCGCGGCGGTCACGCGCGCGTCGTCGGCGCGATCCAGCACGTTGGGGACGATCAGCGCGGCCAGCACGCCGATGATCACCAGCACCACCATCAGCTCGATGAGGGTGAAGCCGGCGGCGGCGAGCTTGCGCCCGCGCGGGATGACGGAGTTGGAGAACATCCGTTCAATGATAATGCCCGCATGTTGACTTCCGGTGACGCGAGCTGGGGCGTGCGTGGCGCCACCCTGGGCGTGTGGCTGCTCGCCGCGGGCAGCGCTGCTTTCTGGGCACTGCAAATGGGCACGGCGCCGCATCGGGCGGCGCCGGTGGCCGCGTCCTCGCGCGGGCCGGGCAGCGCCGACCCGTCGGCCATCGCCCGCCTGCTGGGCGGCTTGCCCGGCGCGCCCGTGGCAGGGCCGGCCGCGCCCGCGCTCGCCTCGCGCTTCGCGCTGGTGGGCGTGGTGGCGGAGCGGACCGGCCGCGGCGCCGCGCTGATCGCCATCGACGGCAAGCCGGCGCGGCCCTACCGCGTGGGCGCCTTCATCGAAGAAGGCATGGTGCTGCAGGCGGTGCACGGCCGGCAGGCCATGCTGGGTCCGAAGGACGGCCCCGTCGCCGTCACCCTGGATCTGCCGCAGGGCGCGCCCTTGCTCAGCGTGACCCGGCCGCCGTTCGCCGTGATGGCGCCGACCGCGCCGGCGGTGCAGCCGGGCACACCGCCCGAGGGTCCGGCCAACCTGCCGATCCCGGGCGCTGCGCCGCCGGCCGCGACTCCCGAAGCCCGCTGAGCCGCCCTCAGGGCGCGCTGCGCAGGAACAGCCGGTACACCGGGTTGGAGGTTTCCTCCACGTACGGGTAGCCGAGTTCGTCGAGGAAGGCCTGGAAGGCCTTGTTGTCCTGCTGCGGAACCTGCAGGCCCACCAGCGTGCGGCCGTAGTCGGCGCCCTGGTTGCGGTAATGGAACAGCGAGATGTTCCAGCTGGGTTTCATCGCCGACAGGAACTTCAGCAGCGCGCCCGGCCGCTCGGGAAACACGAAGCGCAGCAGGCGCTCGTCGTGCGCCAGCGGCGAATGGCCGCCGACCATGTGCCGGATGTGCTCCTTGGCCAGTTCGTCGTGCGTGAGGTCCAGCGTCTCGAAGCCGTGGCGCTCGAAGTTGGCGGCGATCTTCGCCGACTCGCCCTTGCCGTGCGTCGTGACGCCCACGAACACGTGCGCGGTCTTCTCGTCGCTGATGCGGTAGTTGAACTCGGTGACGTTGCGCGGGCCGCCGGGCAGCGCGCCGATCAGCTCGCAGAAGCGGCGGAAGCTGCCGCGCTCTTCGGGGATGGTCACCGCGAACAGGGCTTCGCGCTCCTCGCCCACCTCGGCGCGCTCGGCGACGAAGCGCAGGCGGTCGAAGTTCATGTTGGCGCCGCACAGGATGGCGACATAGGTGCCGCCGCGCGTCTTCCGGTCCGCCACGTACTGCTTGATCGCGGCCACGGCCAGCGCGCCGGACGGCTCGACGATGCTGCGCGTGTCCACGAACACGTCCTTGATGGCGGCGCAGACGGCGTCGGTGTCGACCACCATGTATTCGTCGACGAGCTCGCGCGCGAGGCGGAAGGTCTCCTCGCCGACCAGCTTGACGGCCGTGCCGTCGGCGAACAGGCCGACGTCGGGCAGGGTCACGCGCTTGTTGGCCTCGACCGAGCGCGCCATCGCGTCCGAATCGTTCATCTGCACGCCGATCACCTTGATCTCGGGACGCACGGCCTTGATGTACGCGGCCACGCCGGAGACCAGGCCGCCGCCGCCGATGGCGACGAACACCGCGTCGATCGGGCCCTGGTGCTGGCGCAGGATCTCCATCGCGATGGTGCCCTGGCCGGCGATGACGTCGGGGTCGTCGAAGGGGTGCACGAAGGTGAGCTGCTGCTGGTCGCGCAGCTCGTACGCATGCGTGGCGGCGTCCGAGTAGCTGTCGCCGAACAGGACCACTTCGCCGCCCAGCGCCTTCACGGCGTCCACCTTGAGCTGCGGCGTGGTGATGGGCATGACGATCAGCGCGCGCGCGCCGAGCTTGTGGGCGGCCATCGCGACGCCCTGCGCGTGGTTGCCGGCCGAGGCGCAGATGACGCCACGCTGCAGCTGCTCCGGCGTGAGGTGCGCCATCTTGTTGTACGCGCCGCGCAGCTTGAAGCTGAACACCGCCTGCTGGTCTTCGCGCTTTAGCAGCACCTTGTTGTGCAGGCGGCGGCTGAGGTTGCGTGCGGGCTCGAGGGCGGATTCGACGGCGACGTCGTAGACGCGCGCGGTGAGGATCTTCTTGAGGTAGTCCTCCGGCTGCAGGTGCTTGGTCATTTGCCGGGAATGATAAGGAGAAAGAAAAAAGCCCCCGGACCTTGCGATCCAGGGGCTAAATCCACCAAAGGAGGAGGTGGAGGAGACAACCGGTGCGCCAGCCCTGCGGCCGGCGGTGCCTAGCGGAATCGCTATGCTTGGTGCCTAGTATAACCCCGCATTTGTTGCGTTGCACAACCCCTTGCGGCGGTTGCACAACGCGATCTGTGGGATTGTTGGCGGAAACGCCGCGTAAGAGAGGGAACCAGGATGGAATGCACAGTCACATGGACCGGCGCCAGCGGCGCGCGCTCGGGCATGGGCTTTCTTGCCGAGACCGGCACCGGCCACGTGTTGATGATGGATGGCGCGCCCGACGCGGCGAAGCCGGAGAACGGCGGCCAGAACCTGGCCCCGCGGCCGATGGAGACCGTGCTGGCCGGCACCGGCGGCTGCACCGCCTATGACGTGGTCCTGATCCTGAAGCGCGGCCGCCACGACATCCGCGGCTGCTCGGTCAAATTGAGCGCGGAGCGCGCGGCGACTGATCCGAAAGTATTCACCAAGATCCACATGCACTTCACCGTGCGCGGCAAGGCGCTGCCGGCGCCCGCGGTGGAGCGTGCGATTGCGCTGAGCCACGAGAAGTACTGCTCCGCGAGCGCGATGCTCGCGAAGACGGCGGAGATGACGACCAGCTTCGAGCTGGTCGAGGAGTAGCACTAGATGTAGTGCGCGGTCGTCGTCATCACGCGTGCGGCCGCGCGCATCGCTGACTTCACGGGACGCGGCAGTTCCACGCCGCCTGCGTGCGCGGCGGCCTCGGCGTGCGCTGCCTCGTCGTCCTTCATCTGCGCGACGATCGCGCGGGATGCGTGGTCGCCCGCGGGCAGGCGTTCCAGGTGGCTCTGCAAATGGGCTTCCACTTGCCGCTCCGTCTCGATGACGAAGCCCAGGCTCACCGGGTCGCCGAAGCGGCCCGCGACGAGCCCGAGGCTGAAGGCGCCGGCGTACCACAGCGGATTGAGCAGCGAAGGGCGCGAGCCCAGTTCGTCGAGCCGCGACTTGGTCCACGCCAGGTGGTCCGTTTCCTCGCGCGCGGCTTTCTCCAGATGCGCTTTCAGTTGCGGGTCGCGCGTGGCCATCGCCTGCGCTGTGTAAAGAGCCTGCGCGCAGATCTCGCCGACGTGATTGACGCGCATGAGTGCGGCCGCATGGCTGCGCTCCGATGCGCCAAGATGCGTGTCGTCCGCGGGCACGACGGGGCAGGGCCGCGATGCACGCGGCTGGGCGAAGAGTGTGCGCAATGCGCTGTCCAGCGCCCCCAGAACTCGGTCCATGGCATTCAGTTTAGTGCGTGCACCGCATCGCAGGGTTTGCGATGAGGCAAGGGCTCGCGTTTTTGCGATGCGAAACCATCGCCGAGGGGTGTTGTGTGAGTTCCACTCAACCGTTCCGGCCTTGTTGTCCATGTGCAACGAAACGCTGCGCGCCGGGTTAATTTCTTTGCGCCACCCCCAGCCGTCTGGTGCAATAGCAACAACTTCCCAAAAGGAGGTTGGCCCGGGGATCCGGTGGGGACAAGAACGTGCCTGCATTCCGACCCTCATGCGAACCGGAGCCCTATGTTTAACCTTGGAGAAACTTGCATGAAAAAGTCCCTGATTGCGCTGGCCGTGATGGCTGCCGCGGGTGCGGCTTCCGCCCAGTCGTCGGTCACCCTGTTCGGTATCGTTGACGCCACCCTGGCCTGGGGCAAGGGCAACGGCGCCGGCTCTTCCCACCGTTTCCAGCTGACCAACTCGGGCTACAACAGCTCGCGTCTGGGCTTCCGTGGCACGGAAGACCTGGGTGGCGGCCTGTCCGCTTCCTTCTGGCTGGAAGCCGGCGTCAACAACGATGACGGCACTGGTTCCAACACCAACACCAACAACCAGACCACCGGCACCTCCACCGCCACGGCTGGCACGCAAGGCCTGACCTTCAACCGTCGCTCCACCGTCAGCCTGGCTGGCAACTGGGGTGAAGTGCGCCTGGGCCGTGACTACACGCCGCAATTCTGGAACCGCACGATTTTCGATCCGTTCGGCACCAACGGCGTTGGTACCGCTCTGACGCAAGCCGTCGGCACCAGCCTGACCGGCCAGAACGCCGTTCGCGCTTCCAACAGCATCGGCTACTTCCTGCCGGCCCGTCTGGGTGGCTTCTACGGTCAAGCCCAGTACTACGCTGGCGAGAACCAGTCCAACAGCGGCGCGAACCACCGTGACGGCACGGGCTACGCTGCTCGCGTGGGCTGGGCCTCCGGTCCGTTCAACGTGGCTGGCGCCGTCAGCTACACCCGCAACAGCGTTGTGGGCGGCATCCACCAGAACAACATCGCCGGCCAGTGGGACTTCGGCGTTGCCAAGCTGATGGGCCAGTACGAAGCCGACTCCGTGGGTGCCACGGACGGCCGCGGCTGGCTGATCGGTGGCCTGATCCCCGTGGGCCCGGGCGAAATCCGCATCGCCTACTCGAGCTTCAAGGTTGACTTCAACGCCTCCCCGGCCGTTGCCAGCCCCGAATCCAGCAAGTGGGCCCTGGGCTACGTGCACAACCTGAGCAAGCGTACCGCCGTGTACACGACGTACGCTCACCAGTCCAACAAGAACGGTTCCGCCCTGGGCCTGAACGGCGCCCTGACCGGCGTGAATGAGTCCGCCTCCGGCCTGGACATCGGTATCCGCCACAGCTTCTAATTTTCGAAGCGGCCGCAAGGCCGCTGCAGAAAAAAAGAAACTTGAAAGCCGCCTTCGGGCGGCTTTTTTATGGGCCACACGATGAAGTACCTGTCGCGCGCGGCCGCCGCCGCGCTGCTCCTGCTGCTGGCCGCATGTGCCACGCAACCGCCGGCCACGGCGCCCGACACCGTCACCGGCTCTCCCTGGGCTCGAGCTTCGCAAGGTTCGAGCGTGCATCCGTGGACGCACCAGGCGTTTCCCGGCAAGACCCCCACCGAATTCCGCTACGCACGCATCGACGGCCGCGACGCCATCGCGGTGAAGGCGCAGTCCTCGGCCAGCATGCTGCGGCATGACGTGCGCATCGAACCCCATGACCTGGGCCGCGTGCGCTTCTCCTGGAAAGTGCCGGGCCTGATCGCAGACGCCGACATGGCGCTGCGCGACAAGGACGATGCGCCCGTGCGCGTGGTGCTCGTCTTCGAAGGCGACCGCTCGAAGCTGTCCGCCAAGGACGCGGCCCTGTCCGAACTGGCGCGCGTGCTCACCGGCGAGGAGTTGCCTTACGCGACGCTCATGTACGTGTGGTGCAACCAGCGCGAACCCGGCAGCGTCATCCGCAGCCCGCGCACCGACCGCATCCGCAAGCTGGTGGTGGAGAGCGGGCCGCGACGCCTGAACCACTGGCTCGAATACGAGCGCGACATCCGCGCCGACTACGAACGCGTCTTCGGCGAGGCGCCTGGAGCCCTGGTCGGCGTGGGCATCATGACCGACAGCGACAACACGCGCTCGGAGGCGCAAGCCTGGTACGGGCCCGTGAAACTGGTGCGTTGAGCGCGCTTGTTGATCGTTTAGGTGTCAAGGAAACCCCGGGTCCGGCACGCGGATTGCTCTGCTAGCATGGGCCGCCGCCTAGCCTCCCGACAATGATCGCCTTCATCCTGCGCCGCGTGATCCAGGCCATCGTCGTGATGGTCGTCGTGGCGTTCATCGCCTTCCTGCTGTTCCAGTACGTTGGCGACCCGGTGGTGTTCCTCCTCGGGCAGGACGCCAAGCCGGACCAGATCCGCCAGCTGCGCACGGACCTCGGGCTCGACCAGCCCTTCTTCGTGCAGTTCTGGCACTTCCTCGCCAATGCGGTGCAAGGTGAGTTCGGCCTCAGCCTGCGGCAGGGCGCCAAGGTTTCGCGCCTGATCGCCGAGCGCTTCCCCGCGACTTTCGAGCTTGCGCTGGTGGCCGCGGTGCTGGCGCTCGCTCTCGGCATTCCGATGGGGGTGTATGCGGCGCTCAGGCGCGGCAACTTCCTCAGCCAGGTCTTCATGACGGTGTCGCTGCTGGGCGTGTCGCTGCCCACCTTCCTGATCGGCATCCTCCTGATCCTGGTGTTCGCGGTGACGCTCGGCTGGTTCCCCAGCTTCGGCCGCGGCGCTACCGTGGACCTGGGCTGGTGGAGCACGGGCCTGGCCACCCGGGACGGCTGGATGCACGTCGTGCTGCCCGCACTCACCCTGGCCATCTTCCAGCTCACGCTGATCATGCGGCTGGTGCGCGCGGAGATGCTGGAGGTGCTGCGCACCGACTACATCAAGTTCGCCCGCGCGCGCGGCCTGTCCGACCGTGCCATCCATTTCGGCCATGCGCTGAAGAACACGCTGGTGCCGGTGATGACGATCACCGGCCTGCAGCTCGGTGGCCTCATCGCCTTCGCGATCATCACCGAGCAGGTGTTCCAGTGGCCCGGCATGGGCCTGCTGTTCATCCAGGCCGTGACCTTCGCCGACATCCCGATCATGGCCGCCTACCTGTGCCTGATCGCCTTGATCTTCGTCCTCATCAACCTGGTGGTGGACCTTCTGTATTTCGCCGTGGACCCGCGCCTGCGCGTGGGGACGGCCGGAGGCCATTGATGCTCGCTCCCGTCGCGCCCACGCGCGCGCCCCTTGCCCATGGGCGCCCGTTCGCGCATATCGCGCAGTTCCATCCCGAACTCACCGCGCTGCGGCGCGACCTGCACGCCCACCCCGAACTGGGCTTCGAAGAGGTCTACACCTCGGCGCGCGTGCAGGAAGCCCTGCGCCTGTGCGGCGTCGACGAAGTGCATGCCGGCATCGGCCGGACCGGCGTCGTCGGCATCATCAAGGGCCGCAGCAACAAGAGCGGCAAGATGATGGGCCTGCGCGCCGACATGGACGCGCTGACCATGACCGAGGGCAACGACTTCCCGTGGAAGTCCACCAAGAGCGGGATGATGCACGGCTGCGGCCACGACGGCCACGTCGCCATGCTGGTGGGCGCGGCGCGCTACCTGGCCGAGACGCGCAACTTCGACGGCACCGCGGTGTTGATCTTCCAGCCGGGCGAGGAGGGCTTCGCCGGCGCCAAGGCCATGATCGAAGACGGCCTGTTCCAGCGCTTCCCGGTGGAGTCGGTCTATGCCATGCACAACTGGCCGGGCCTCAAGCCAGGCTGCTTCGGCATCCGGCACGAAGCCATGATGGCCGCGGCCGACCGCATCACCATCGAGATCACCGGCAAGGGCGGCCACGGCGCGCATGCGTACCTCGCCGTCGACCCGGTGGTGGTGGCGGCCCACATCATCACGGCGGTGCAGAGCATCGTCTCGCGCAACGTGAAGCCGGTCGACGGCGCGGTGATCAGCCTGTGCGCGATGAGCGCCGGCGACCTGCATGCCATGAGCGTGATCCCCGGCAAGGCCACGCTGGTGGGCACGGTGCGCACCTTCCGCCCCGAAGTGCAGGAAATGGTGGAGCGCCGCCTGAACGAGCTGTGCAGCGCGGTCGCCCTGGGTTTCGGCGCCACCGCCTCGGTGCACTACGAGCGCATCTATCCGGCCACCATCAACACGCCGCGCGAGACCGAGTTCGCGGCCAGCGTCGCCGAGTCGCTGGTGGGCGCCGAACGCGTCACGCGCGACATGGAGCCCAGCATGGGCGCCGAGGACTTCTCCTTCATGCTGCAGGTGAAGCCCGGCGCCTACCTGCGCATCGGGCAGGGCGGCGAAGGCAACTGCATGCTGCACATGACGCGCTACGACTTCAACGACGAGATCCTGCCCCTCGGCTCGGCGCTGCACGCCGGCCTGGTCGAGCAGGGCATGCCGCTGGCCCACCCGGCCTGAAACGATTCTCTCCCCCAGGCATCACTTCCAAAAAAGGAGCCAAGACCATGCTGTTCAAGACTCACTTCATCGCGGCGGCCGTGCTGGTCGCCGCGGGCGCCGTCGCGCAGGCGCAGACGGTCCGTATCGCCAACCAGGGCGACTCGATGTCGATGGACCCGCACTCGCTCAACGAGTCGCTGCAGTTGTCCGTCACCGGCAACGTCTACGAGCCGCTGGTGGGCCGCAACAAGGACCTGAGCCTGGCCCCGGCGCTGGCCACCTCCTGGAAGCAGACTTCGCCCACCGTCTGGCGCTTCGAGCTGCGCAAGGGCGTGCAGTTCCACGACGGCAAGCCCTTCAACGCCGACGACGTGGTGTTCTCCTTCGCGCGCGCCGCCGGCGAAGGCTCGGACATGAAGGCCAACGTCAACGACATCAAGGAAGTGCGCAAGGTCGGCGACTACGCCATCGAGATCGAGACCAAGTCGCCCTTCCCCATCCTGCCCAGCCAGCTCACCACCACCTACATCCTGAGCAAGAAGTGGTGCGAGGAGAACCAGGCCACCAAGCCGGTGGACCGCCGCAAGGGCATTGAAAACGCCGCCTCGTTCCGCGCCAACGGCACGGGCCCGTTCCGCCTGCGCGAGCGCCAGCCCAACGTGCGCACGACCTTCGTGCGCAACGGCAACTACTGGGGCCAGATCGAAGGCAATGCGCAGGAGGTGATCTTCACCCCCATCGGCAACGACGCCACCCGCGTGGCTGCGCTGCTGTCCGGCGAGATCGACGTGATGGAGCCGGTGCCGGTGCAGGACATCGAGCGCATCAACGCCTCCGCCAACGCCAAGGTGATGGTGGGCCCCGAGCTGCGCACCATCTTCCTGGGCATGGACCAGAAGCGCGACGAGCTGCTCTATTCCAACGTGAAGGGCAAGAACCCCTTCAAGGACAAGCGCGTACGCCAGGCCTTCTACCAGGCCATCGACATCGACGCGATCCAGAAGACCGTGATGCGCGGCGCTTCCAAGCCGACGGCGCTGATGATCGGCCCCGGCGTGCACGGCTTCGACCCGGCGATGAACAAGCGCCTGCCCTATGACCCGGAAGCTTCCAAGAAGCTGCTGGCCGAGGCCGGCTACCCGAGCGGCTTCGAGGTGTCGCTGAACTGCCCCACGGACCGCTACGTCAACGATGGGCGCATCTGCCAGGCCGTGGCCGCCAACCTGGCGCGCGTGGGCGTGAAGATCAACCTGGTTGCCGAATCCAAGGTCACCTACTTCCCCAAGGTGCTGCGCCGCGACACCAGCTTCTACATGCTGGGCTGGACGCCATCGACCTATGACGCGCACGACGCGCTGAACTCGCTGATGGCGTGCCCGGACGAGACCGGCGCCGGCCAGTTCAACCTGGGTGCGTACTGTAACCCGGCGCAGACCAAGCTGATCAAGCAGATCCAGTCCGAGACCGACCAGAAGAAGCGCGACGCCATGATCGCCGAGGCGATGAAGATCCACTCGGACGACATCGGCCACCTGCCGCTGCACCAGCAGGCCCTGGCCTGGGGCATCAGCAAGAAGGTCGAGATCACGCAGCGGGCGGACAACTACATGCCCTTCAAGTGGATCAGCCTCAAGAAGAATCCTTCCTGATGGTGTTCGGCGCCGCAGGTCACGAGCCCGCGGCGCCTTTTTGATTGGCATCGATGAAAGCAGCCCTGCAGCGCTGGTTCGACAGCGACGTCGGCTACAGCTTCCGCACTTCGCCGGTGGCGATGGCGGCGGCGGTGATCGCCTTCGTGTGCGTGTTCTGCGCGGTGTTCGCGCCGTGGGTGGCACCGCACAACCCCTTCGACATTTCCACGCTGGAGTTGAGCCACGCGCAATTGCCGCCGGCGCTCGAGGCGCACGCGATGCCGCGGCCCGGGGACGGCGCGCGCCACTACTTGCTGGGCACCGACGACCAGGGCCGCGACATCCTGTCGGTGCTGATGTACGGCGCCCGCGTATCGCTGGTAGTCGGCGTGGTCTCGGTGCTGCTGTCCACGCTGATCGGCGTCGCGCTGGGCCTCGCGGCCGGCTACTTCGGTGGCTGGGTCGACGGCTTCCTCATGCGCCTGTGCGACGTCATGCTCAGCTTCCCGGCGATCCTGATCGCGCTGCTGATCGCCGGCGTCGGCCGCGCGCTGTTTCCGAACGCCGCGAACACGGTGGCCTTCGGCGTGCTGATCCTGGCGATCACGCTGACCGGCTGGGTGCAATACGCGCGTACCGTGCGCGGCTCCACCTTGGTGGAGCGCAACAAGGAATACGTGCAGGCCGCGCGCGTCACCGGCGTGCCGCCGATGCGCATCATGCGGCGGCACGTGCTGCCCAACGTGCTGGGGCCGGTGCTGGTGCTCGCCACCATCCAGGTGGCCACGGCCATCATCACCGAAGCCACGCTGTCCTACCTGGGCGTGGGCGTGCCGCCCACGCAGCCTTCGCTGGGCACCCTGATCCGCAACGGCAACGACTTCCTGATGTCGGGGCAGTGGTGGATCGCTGTCTTCCCCGGGCTCATGCTGATCCTGATCGCGCTGTCGGTGAACCTGCTCGGGGACTGGCTGCGCGACGCACTGAACCCGAGGCTGCGATGAGTCTTCTGCAAGTCCAGAACCTCGTCGTCGAATTCCCGACGCGCCGCGGCACGCTGCGCGCGCTGGACGACATCAGCTTCGAGATCGCGCCCGGCGAAGTGCTGGGCGTGGTCGGTGAGTCGGGCGCGGGCAAGTCGCTCACGGGCGCTTCCATCATCGGCCTGCTGGAGCCGCCCGGGCGCGTGGCCTCGGGGCAGATCCTGCTGGAAGGCCAGCGCATCGACCACCTGCCGCACGACAAGATGCGGCATATCCGCGGCCGCAAGATCGGGGCGATCTTCCAGGACCCGCTGACTTCGCTGAATCCGCTGTACACCATCGGCCGCCAGCTGGTGGAGACCATCCAGGCGCACCTGCCGGTGAATGCGGCGGAGGCGCGCCGGCGCGCCATCAGCCTGCTGGAAGACACCGGCATCCCGGCGGCGGCGCAGCGCATCGACCACTATCCGCACCAGTTCTCCGGCGGCATGCGGCAGCGCGTGGTGATCGCGCTGGCGCTGGCGGCAGAGCCGAAGCTGATCGTCGCCGACGAGCCGACCACCGCGCTGGACGTGTCGATCCAGGCGCAGATCATCCAGCTGCTGAAGCGCATCTGCCGCGACCGCGGCGCGGCGGTCATGCTGATCACGCACGACATGGGCGTGATCGCCGAGACCTGCGACCGCGTGGCCGTGATGTACGCGGGCCGCATCGCGGAGATCGGCCCGGTGCACGAGGTGATCAACCAGCCGGCGCATCCCTACACGCTGGGCTTGATGGCCAGCATCCCCGACATGGAAACGGACCGCGAGCGCCTGAACCAGATCGACGGCGCGATGCCGCGCCTGAACGCCATCCCGCGCGGCTGCGCCTACAACCCGCGCTGCCCGCGCGCCTTCGAGCGCTGCGCGCAGCAGCGGCCCGACCTGCTGAACGCCGGCGCCACGCGCGCCGCGTGCTGGCTGCACGACGCGGAGGCGGCATGACCACCGTGATGGACGCAGGACTGCCGGCGCGCGCAGCCGCGGCACCCACCACCAATGCACCCCTCGTCCAGGCCCGCGACCTCGCCAAGGCCTTCGACGTCTCCCCGCCCTGGCTCAACCGCGTCCTCGAACGCAAGCCGCGCGTGCTGCTGCATGCCGTCGATGGCGTCAGCTTCGACATCCGCGCGGGCGAGACGCTGGCGCTGGTGGGCGAGTCGGGTTGCGGCAAGAGCACGGTGGCACGCCTGCTGGTGGGCCTGTACGAGCCCTCGCGCGGCGGCCTCACGTTCGACGGCCAGGACGCGCATGCAGCGTACAAGTCGGGCGAAGGACGCAAGCTGCGCCGCCGCATCCAGATGATCTTCCAGGATCCGTATGCGAGCCTGAATCCGCGCTGGAAGGTGGAAGCCATCGTCGGCGAGCCACTGCAGGAGCACGGGCTCGTCACCGACCCCGCGCAGCTGAAGGCGCGCGTGGGCGAACTGCTGGCGTCCGTCGGCCTGAGCCCGCAGGACATGGTGAAGTACCCGCACCAGTTTTCCGGCGGCCAGCGGCAGCGCATCTCGATCGCGCGCGCTCTCGCGACGCAGCCCGAGTTCCTGGTGTGCGATGAACCCACGTCCGCGCTGGACGTGAGCGTGCAAGCGCAGGTCCTCAACATCATGAAGGACCTGCAGCGCGAGCGCGGCCTGACCTACCTGTTCATCTCGCACAACCTCGCGGTGGTGCGGCACGTGAGCGACCAGGTTGGCGTGATGTACCTCGGTCGCCTGGTCGAACTGGCTGGCAAGCACCAGCTGTTCGGGCAGCCGCGGCATCCGTACACGCGCATGCTGCTGGACGCGATCCCGAAGATGCACGACACCGGCCGCGCCCGCACGCCGGTGCAGGGCGAGGTGCCGAACCCGTTGAATCCGCCGAGCGGCTGCGCTTTCAATCCGCGGTGTCCGCATGCGAACGAGCGGTGCCGCGTCGAGCGGCCCGCACTGCTCGAGATTGCTGGCGTGCGCGTGGCTTGCCACGCGGTGGAAGAGGGCCGGATCTAGGCGCGCTGCGGCGCAATCTCCTTTCGGAACAGCGACTTCCCCTCGATGTCCCGCAGGTCCACCGCCAGCCCGCGCGCATCGACGTTCACCTCGCCGAAGAACTGCATCCCCGCCAGCGGCGAGAGATTCGCCTGGCCTGCAGCCGGTGCCTTCTGGAACACCACCTGCGGCCCGAAGGTGTTGTCCAGCGGATTGGGGCCAAAGGTGCCCGCGTGCAGCGGCCCACCGACGAACTCCCAGAACGGGTCGAAGTCGCGGAACACCGCCTGCTTCGGGTCGTAGTAGTGCGCCGCGGCGTAGTGCACGTCCGCCGTCAGCCACACCACGTTGCGCACCTTGTGCCGCTTCAGGAACGAGAACAGCTGCGCGAACTCGAACTCGCGCCCCAGCACCGGGCCGTTGCCGTTGGCGACGGCCTCCCACCTGTCGCGGCCTTGCGCGTCCTTGCCATCCGGCACGCCGAGGCCGATGGGCATGTCGGCCGCGACCACCTTCCACGTCGCCTTGGAGCTGGCCAGCCCGCGCTGCAGCCAGGCCAGTTGCTCGGCGCCCAGGAAGGCGGTGTCGGGGCCCGGCTGCTCCTGCCGGTTGTAGCCGTTCGGGCCGCGGTAGCTGCGCATGTCCAGCACGAACACTTCCAGCAGCGGCCCGTACGAGAAGCGGCGATACACGCGCTGCGACTCGCTGGCCTGGAAGGGCCGCATCGGCGCGTAGTCCAAGAAGGCGCGGGCGCCGCGCGCCGTCATCAGCGGCACGTTCTTCTCGGTGTAGCGCGCGTCGCCCATGACAGACTTGGAGTCCGACCAGTTGTTCATCACCTCGTGGTCGTCCCACTGCCAGATCTGCGGCACTTCGGCGTTGAAGCGGCGCATGTTGGCGTCCAGCAGGTTGTAGCGGTAGCGGCCGCGGAATTCGTCCAGGGTCTCGGCCACCTTGGCGACTTCGGGCGTGACGATGTTCTTCCACACCTGGTCGCCTTCGGCGGTGGCGGTCTCCTTGATCGGGCCGTCGGCGTAGATCGTGTCGCCGCTGTGGATGAAGAAGGCCGGCTCGCGCCTGCGCATGGATTCGTAGATGCGCATGCCGCCGAAGTCCGGGTTGATGCCCCAGCCCTGGCCGGCGGTGTCGCCGCCCCACAGGAAGCGGATGGACCCGGGCTTGCCGGCGGGAATGCGCGTGCGGCCAATCACCGGCTCGCCGATGGCACGTTCGTTGTCCAGGCCCTGGAAGCTGACGCGGACGAACACCTCGCGGCCCTGCGGCAGGCCGCTCAGGTCCTGGCGCGCGGTGAAGTCGCTGCTTTCAAGTGCGTAAGGTCCGACGATGCGGGTGGCGTTGGCGAAGCGCGCGTCGGTGGACCACTCGACGACCATGCGGGCCGGCATGTCGCTGCGGCTCCACACCATCAGGCGGTCGCCCAGCGGGTCGCCGAGCTGCAGGCCCTGGGCGGCGGCGGGACGCGCGGACTGCGCGGCGACGATGCCAGGTGCGGCGAGGCCGGCGGCGGTGGACTTCAGGAAATGTCGGCGATCGATCATTGTTTCCTCCTCGTGGACGCAAATCGTCCACGCTAAGGCGCGATCGCGACAGCTGCGTGACGCTTACGCGTAACGCTTCGTCCGCAGGTTGTTCTTCATCTCCCGCAACAGCGGCTGCAGCCTGCCGCCGCCGATGCGCAACGCCACTGTGGTGGCCAGGATGTCGATGATCAGCAGGTGCAGCAGCCGCGACACCATCGGGCTGTAGCGGTCGTAGCCTTCGGGGTGGTCCGCCGCCAGGTGGATGTGGCCGGCGGTGGCCAGCGGCGAGCCGGTGGCGGTGATGACGATGGTGGTGGCGCCGTTGCGCCGCGCAATGTCGCAGGCATCCATCAGGTCGCGCGTGCGGCCCGAGTTGGAGACGACGACGACGCAGTCACCCGGCCCCAGCAAGGTGGCGCCCATCACCTGCATGTGGCCGTCGCTGTAGGCGATGGTGTTCACGCCCAGCCGGAAGAACTTGTGCTGCGCGTCCTGCGCCACGATGCCGGAGTTGCCGGCGCCGTAGAACTCGATGCGCCGCCCCGTCTTGTAGGTGGCAGCCAGCACCTCCACCGCCTTCTCGATCGCGAAGGTGCTGGCGTCGTTGCGGTACTTCAGGAAGGCGGCGACGGCGTTGTCGATCACCTTCACCATCACGTCGCTGGTCTTGTCGTCCGGGTCCACGCTGCGGTGGATGAAGGGCACGCCCTCGCTCACGCTGCCCGCCAGCTTCAGCTTGAAGTCCGACAGGCCGTCGTAGCCCATGCTGCGGCAGAAGCGCACGACCGTCGGCTTGCTGACGTGCGCGCGGTCGGCGAGCTCGCTGACCGGCAGGTTGGCGAAGGCGCGCGGGTCTCCGAGCACCAGCTTCGCCACGCGCTGCTCCGCGGGCGCCAGCGAGGGCATGGAGGCCTTGATCCGATCTAGCATTCTTCAGCCCAGCAGAAGCCATCGCGCGCGATCATGGCCGACGACGCCGACGGCCCCCAGGTGCCGGCCGCATAAGGCCGCGGACCGCGCGTGTCGTTGCCCCAGTGCTCCATGATCGGCTCGACCCAGCGCCAGGCTTCTTCCTGTTCGTCGCTGCGCACGAACAGGTTCAGGCGCCCGGCGATCACGTCCAGCAGCAGGCGCTCGTAGGCGCCCACGCGCTCGGAACCGAAACGCTTGTCGAAGTCCAGGTCCAGGTGCACCGGCGTCAGCGTGTGGCCATTGCTGCGGCGGTTGTCCTGGCCTTGCGCCAGCATGTGCATCTCCAGGCCGTCGCGCGGCTGCAGGTGGATGACGAGCCGGTTGGTGGCGCCGGGCGGCGCATTGAAGATTGCGTGCGGCGCTTCGCGGAAGTTGACCACGATGTGCGCCTCGCGCTCGGCCAGCCGCTTGCCGGTGCGGATGTAGAAGGGCACGCCGGCCCAGCGCCAGCTGGAGATGTCGGCGCGCAGCGCGACGAAGGTCTCGGTGTTGCTCTCCGGGTCCACGCCCGGCTCCTCGCGGTAGGCCGGCGCCGGCTGGCCGTTGATGACGCCGCCGGCGTACTGGCCGCGCACCACGTGCTGGTCCAGCATTTCGGGCGTCCAGGGCTTCAGCGAGCGCAGCACCTTCAGCTTCTCGTCGCGGATCGCGTCGGCATGCGCGTTGATCGGCGGCTCCATCGCGATGGCGCACAGCAGCTGCAGCGCGTGGTTCTGCACCATGTCGCGCAGCGCGCCGGTCTGGTCGTAGAAAGCGCCGCGCTTCTCCACGCCCAGTTCCTCGGCGATGGTGATCTGGATGTTGGAGATGTGTTCGCGGCGCCAGACCGGCTCGAACACCGCGTTGCCGAAGCGCATGGCGAACAGGTTCTGCACCGCCGGCTTGCCCAGGTAGTGGTCGATGCGGAAAATCTGCTTTTCGGGGAAGACCTTGCGCACCGCCTCGTTGATGGCGCGGTTGGATTCGAGGTCGTGGCCCAGCGGCTTTTCCAGCACCAGGCGCGTGTTGGGCCGGTTCAGGCCGGCGGCGGCCAGCTGCTGCACGCAGGTGGCGAACAGGTTGGGCGCGGTGGCCAGGTACATTACCACCGTGTCGGCGCGGCGTTCGCGCAGCATGCTGGCGAGGTTCTGGTAGTCCTTGGGTTGCGACAGGTCCAGGCGGACAAAGTGCAGCAGGCCGGCGAAGCGCTCGAACTCTTCCGGCGTCGGCCGCTTGGCCAGGTCCACGGCGTCGAAGCGGGAGCGAATGAGTTCGCGGTACTGCGCGTCGCTGAGGTCATCGCGGGCGATGCCGATGATGCGGCCACCTTCCGGCAAGCTGCCGTGGCGGAAGGCCTGGAACAGGGCGGGCATCAGCTTGCGCCAGGCGAGGTCGCCGGTGCCGCCAAACAGGACTAGGTCGAAGCTCATGGCCTTCAATGTAACTTAGTTTCATGGCCGTGGGCAAGCAGAGCGACAGCAGCCGATGGGCGGCTGAGCGAGGGTGTAATTCCGTTACTTACGTGCCGAGGTCGAACCACGGCCGAGCGAGGGCCGCACCATAATTGCCGGCATGAACCAACTGGACGCCTTGAAGCAGTACACGACGGTCGTGGCCGACACCGGTGACTTCCGCCAGCTCGCACAATTCCGGCCGCAGGACGCCACCACCAACCCGTCGCTGATCCTGAAGGCGGTGCAGAAGCCCGAGTACAAGCACCTGGCCGAGGAGACGCTGCAGCGCCACCACAACGAGCCGCTCGACGAGCAGATGGACCGGCTGATCGTGCGCTTCGGCACCGAGATCCTGCAGCACATCCCGGGCCGCGTCTCCACCGAAGTGGACGCTCGCCTGAGTTTCGACACCGATGCCACCATCGCTCGCGGCGAGCGCCTGATCGAGCTGTACCAGGCGGCCGGCGTGCCCATCGACCGCGTGCTGATCAAGGTGGCCTCCACCTGGGAAGGCATCCAGGCAGCGGCGCGGCTTCAGCAGCGCGGCATCAATTGCAACCTGACGCTGCTGTTCTCCTTCTGCCAGGCCGTGGCCTGCGGCCAGGCGCGCGTGCAGCTCATCTCGCCCTTTGTCGGCCGCATCTACGACTGGTACAAGAAGAGCGCGGGCAGCAACTGGGACGAGGCCGCGAGCTCCGGTGCCAACGACCCAGGCGTCAAGTCGGTGCGGCAGATCTTCGAGTATTACAAGCACTTCGACATCCGCACCGAGGTGATGGGCGCGAGCTTCCGCAACACGGGCCAGATCCTGGCCCTGGCCGGCTGCGACCTGCTGACCATCAGCCCCGAGCTGCTGGCGCAACTGGCCGCGAGCGAGGCGCCGGTGCAGCGCGCTCTCGATCCCGCCCAGGCCAAGGCGATGAAGATCGCCCCGGTGAACTACGACGAAGCGCAGTTCCGCTGGGCGCTGAACGAAGACGCGATGGGCACCGAGAAGCTGTCCGAGGGCATCCGCGCCTTCGCCGTCGACGCGGTGAAGCTCGAAAACCTGCTGAAGGCGATCTGAGTCCATGGCCCCTACGCGTATGCGCTGCGACCAGGCCGCGGCCTGGCAACTGCTGCAGGACCAGTACCAACAGGCCGGCCGCCTCTTCGATGCGCGCGCCGCCTTCGTGCAGGAGCCGGACCGCTTCGGCACTCTCAGCCAGGAAGCGCCGGAGCTGTTTGCCGATCTCTCCAAGAACCTGGTCGACGAACGCACGGAGCAATTGCTACTGCAGCTCGCACGTGAGTGCGGGCTGGAAGCGCATCGCGACGCCATGTTCGCCGGCGAGCGCATCAACAACACCGAGAACCGCGCGGTCAAGCACTGGCTGCTGCGCGCGCCGCGCATCGCAGGCGACGCCGATTCGACCGCGGTGCACGAGACGCTCGATGCGATGCTGGCATACGCCGAGCAAGTGCGGGCCGACGCGGCGATCACCGACGTCGTCAACATCGGCATCGGCGGCTCCGACCTCGGGCCGCAGATGGCCGTGGCGGCGCTGGACGGCTTCCGCATCGAAGGCAAGCGCTTCCACTTCGTCTCCAACATCGACGGCCACGAGCTGGCCGGCGTGCTGCGCGAGTTGCGTCCCGAAAGCACGCTGTTCCTCATCGCCTCCAAGACCTTCACGACGCTGGAGACGATGACCAACGCCCGGTCGGCGAAGGCCTGGTTCGAACAGCAGGGCGGCCGCGACATCGCGCGGCACTTCGCGGCGCTCACCACCAACGTGGAAGCCGCGCGCGCTTTCGGCATCAACACCACCTTCCCGTTCTGGGACTGGGTGGGCGGCCGCTATTCGCTGTGGTCGGCCATCGGCCTGCCGATCGCCATCGCCATCGGCGCCACCGGCTTCCGCCAGCTGCTGGCCGGCGCCCATGCGATGGACCAGCACTTCCGCGCGGCGCCGCTGGAGCGCAACCTGCCGGCGCGGCTGGGCCTGCTCGACGTCTGGTACCGCAACTTCCACGGCTTCGGCAGCCGCAGCATCGCGCCTTACCACTCGGCGCTGCGCCGCCTGCCGGCCTACCTGCAGCAGCTGGAGATGGAAAGCAACGGCAAGAGCGTCGACGCGCAGGGCCGCGCGCTGGACTACGGCACCTCGCCGGTGCTGTGGGGCGAGCCGGGCACCAACGGCCAGCACGCCTACTTCCAGATGCTGCACCAGGGCACGGACCGCGTGCCGGTGGAGTTCATCGCCGTGCGCAGCGCCGCGCACGGACTGCCGCAGCACCACGAACTGCTGTTGGCGAACGCGTTGGCGCAGGCCCAGGCGCTGCTGCAAGGCAAGGCCGACCCGGGCGGCCACCGCAACTTCAGCGGCAACCGGCCCAGCACCTTCTTCCTGCTGGAAGCGCTGACGCCCGCCAGCCTGGGCGCGCTGCTGGCGCTGTACGAGCACCGCGTGTTCACCAGCGGCAGCCTCTGGGGAATCGACAGCTTCGACCAGTGGGGCGTGGAGCTGGGCAAGGTGCTGGCGCAGGACATCGCGCCGCGGCTGGCCAACGGCGAGACGCAGGGGCTCGACCCGTCCACCGCCGGCCTGCTGCAGCGGCTGCGGGGCGCCTGAGGCACCATCGCCATGCCGGCCTCCACAGGCCGGCTGCCTGCGCCTATCATCCGGCCCGGAGGAGAGCGCAGCATGAACTTCACCGACGCCGTCAAGGCCTGCTTCAACAAGTACGCCACCTTCTCGGGACGCGCCACGCGGCCGGAGTTCTGGTGGTTCGTGCTGTTCCAGATGATCGTGCTGGTGGTGGCCGGCATGCTGGGCAAGTTCGCGTACTGCCTGGCGGTGGCGGCGCTGTTCGTGCCCGCCATCGCAGTGGGCACGCGCCGCCTGCACGACATCGGCAAGAGCGGCTGGTTCCAGCTGCTCTACCTGATCCCCGTCATCGGCTTCTTCGTGCTGCTGTACTGGTTCCTGCAAGCCAGCGGCGGCCCCAATGACTACGGCAACCCCGAGGTGACGCCGTATTCGCCGACGGTGATGCCCGGGCCCGGACCAGGCCCGCGCTAACCCCCCGGCCCCCCTGCCTGGAGGGGGCGGGCTCCGGGTTTACCCCGGGACAATCGCACGCAGCCAGCCGCCGGCCCGGGCGGCAATCCAGACCAGGAGACTGCATGCCCATCGTCCTCGACTACCGCATCGAGAACCTCGACGACCACGTCGGCCGCGATTTCGGCCTGACCGAGCCCGTGAAGGTGAGCCAGGCGCTCATCGACCAGTTCGCCCAGTGCAGCCGCGATGCGCAGTGGATCCACGTGGACGTGGACCGGGCCCGCGCGTCCGCCATGGGCACGACCATCGCGCACGGCCTGCTGACGCTGTCGCTGACCACCGCGGCGCAGTACGAGCTGGGTGTGTTCCCGGAAGACGCGAGCCAGGTGCTGAACTACGGCCTCGATAAGGTGCGCTTCCTGTCGCCGGTGCCGTCGGGTGCCAGCGTGGCGATCCGCGTGGAGCTCACCGGCGTCGAGCGCAAGGGCTCCGGCCGCACCCTCGTCCGCTGCCGCAACACTGCGTACGTGGCCGATGCCCTCGAGCGGCCGGTGATGGTGGCGGACGCCCTCTACATGCTGGTGGCGTGAAGGAGGGATGACCTTGTTCGACATCTCCACCATCGACCGTTCCTTCGCCCGTTACTGGGAAAAGCAGTCCGACTTCTGGGCCCGCACGCTGTCCGGCCAGCAGCCCGAAGGCGCTGCCGACCGCCGCTTTCCCGGCGAGCAGTGGGACCGCTACCCCTTCAACCTGCTGCGCCAGAACTACCTGCTGAATTCGCAGTTCGTGGACGGCGTGGTCGACTCCGCCGCGATGGAGCCCGCGCAGAAGCACAAGCTGCGCTTCTTCTCGCGCCAGGTCGTCGACGCGATGAGCCCGGCGAACTTCGCCGCGACCAACCCCGACGCCTTGCAGGCGATGGTGGATTCGCGCGGCGAAACCGTGCAGGCGGGCCTGGCCAACTTCATGGAAGACGCCTCCCGCGGCCGCATCTCCATCACCGACGAATCTGCCTTCGAAGTCGGCACCAATGTGGCGACCTCGCAGGGCTCGGTGGTGTACGAGAACGAGGTGATGCAGTTGATCCAGTACGCGCCGCTGACGGCCAAGGTCGCATCGCGGCCGCTGCTGATCGTGCCGCCCTGCATCAACAAGTTCTACATCCTGGACCTGCAGCCGGAGAATTCCTTCGTGCGCTTCGCCTGCGAGCAGGGCCTGACGGTGTTCCTCGTGTCCTGGCGCAACCCGGGCGCGGACCAGGGCCACCTCACCTGGGACGACTACCTCGCCGAAGGCGTGCTGAAAGCGATCGACGTCACGCACGAAATCAGCCGCGCCGACCAGCTCAATGCGCTGGGCTGGTGCGTGGGCGGCACCTTGCTGTCCTCCGCCGTGGCGGTGCTGCGCGCGCGCGGTGACGAGCGCGTGGCGAGCGTGACCCTGCTCACGACCATGCTGGACTTCACCGAGCCCGGCGACCTGGGCGCGCTGCTCGACGAGGCCGGCGTGCTGCAGCGGGAGATGAGCATCGGCCAGGGCGGCATCTACCCGGGCTCCGAGCTGGGCTTCGTGTTCCAGACGCTGCGCGCCAACGACCTGATCTGGCCTTACGTGGTGAACAACTACCTCAAGGGCAAGACGCCGGCGCCGTTCGACCTGCTGTACTGGAATGCCGACGCCACCAACCTGCCCGGCCCCATGTACGCCTGGTACCTGCGCAACATGTACCTGGAGAACAGGCTGCGCGTGCCCTGCGAGCTGGAGATGTGCGGCCTGCCGGTGGACCTGGGCCAGCTGGACATGCCCAGCTACGTGCTGGCGACGCAGGAAGACCACATCGTGCCCTGGCGTTCGGCCTACCGGACCACGGGCCTCGTCGGCGGCAACTGCGAGTTCGTGCTGGGTGCCAGCGGGCACATCGCGGGCGTGATCAATCCGGCTTCGAAGAACAAGCGCAGCTTCTGGACGGGCGGGCAGGCGGGCGAGGACGCGGAGCAATGGCTTGCCACCGCGGAATCGCGCGCCGGCAGCTGGTGGACGCACTGGGCGGAGTGGATCCAGCCCTTGTCCGGCAAGCAGGTGGCCGCGCGCAAGAAGCTCGGGAATGCGAAGCACCCGCCGATCGAGGCTGCGCCGGGGCGGTATGTGAAGGTGCGGACGACCTGACCATCGTCATTGCATCCATTCGGCGGCGGTGTCCGCCAGCTCCTTCAGCACTTCCTCGTCGCTGCGCCCCGACCGCTTCAACACCTCGAAGCCATGGTCCGCGGCTTCGACCACATGCAGCGTCGCCTGCTCGATGGGCGTGACCACCTGGCGAATCAGGTCCAGCTCCGCCAGCGCATCGCGCGTCCCTTGCAGGAACAGCATCGGCACCTTCACCTGCTCCAGGTGCTTCGCCCGTTCCGTCGACGGCTGCTTGGCCGCATGCAGCGGGAAGCCGAGGAACACCAGCCCGCGCACGCCCGGCAAGGCCGCCTTCGCCTGCGCCTGCGAGGTCATGCGGCCGCCGAAGGACTTGCCGCCCGCATAGAGCGGCAGGCCCGGCCAGCGCTTCGCAGCTTCCGCGACGGCTTCGCGCACGGCAGCCTGGGCGACCGCGGGTGAATCAGGCCGCTTCGAGCCCTGCTCCATGAAGGGAAAGTTGTAGCGCAGCACCGCGATGCCGCGCTGCGCCAGCTCGCGCGCCACATCCGCCATGAAGGCGTGCGCCATGCCCGCGCCGGCGCCATGGGCCAACACGTAGGCGGCACGGGGAGAGGAGGGGGCGTCGACCAGGGTCTGCATGCGTTTCAGCTCCGCGCCTGCCGGCGCCTGTATTCGCCCGGCTGCAGGCCGTTCCAGCGCTTGAAGGCGCGGTGGAAGGCGCTGCTGTCCAGGAAGCCCAGTTGAGCGGCGATGTCGTCGATGCTGACGCTGCTGTTGCACAGGGCGTCGATGGCCAGGTCGCTGCGCAGCTGGTCCTTGATGCCCTGGTAGCTGGTGCCCTCGGCCTCCAGCCGCCGTCGCAGGGTGGTGGGCGTGGTCTCCAGCTCGCGCGCCACCTCCTCGAACACCGGCCAGGGCTCGGCGCCGGCGACGCTGCCGCGCAGCCGCCGGCGCAGCCGGGCCGTCCAGCTGTCGTCGTTGCGGTACTTCAGGAACACCGATTGCGGGGCCGTGCGCAGGAAGCCCTGCAAGGTGGCCGGCGTCTGCACCACCGGCAGGGCCAGCAGCGCCGCGTCGAAGCGCAGCGCGGTCTGCGGCGCGTCGAAAGTGACGTGCTCGGAAAACATCAGCGTGTACTCGCGGGCGTGGGGTGGCCGCGGGTAGCCGAAATCGACCCGCCCCAGCGGGATGCGCCGCCCCACCAGCCAGCACATGAGCCCGTGCAGCAGCACCAGCAGGGTTTCGTCGGCGAAGCGGCGGTCTGCCTCGGCCTGGATCCGGTTGTCCAGCCGGACGACGGCCTCGGCGCCTTCCACCGTGAGCCGGCCCGAGACGTCGTCCAGGAACACGGCGAAGCCGCGCAGCATGCGCTTGACGCCCCGCTCCAGGTTTTCGCAGGACAGCACCGCCTGGCACAGCAGGGCAAAGGAGCCGACCTTCATGCGCCGGCGGTCCAGCCCGAAGAACTCGTCGTCCAGCTCGCGCGCCACCGCCAGCCACAGGGCGGAATAGGCACCCGGCGGCACCCGGGCGTCCGGCGCGGCCAGCAGGCCGGGCGGGATGCCGGCCTCGACCAGCACGCGCTCCCGCGCCGCGCCGCCCAGCCTGGCCACGGCGGCTTGCACGAAAGGCATGGCCACGGTGTGCTTTTCGGCCGTATCGCCCAGGGGTTCTCTTCGCACGATGCCCCCGATTATCCCGGCTCGACTGGCAAAAACCGCCAGGGCCCTGGCGGCGACCGCCATGGCCCGGCAGGCCCAAATCGCCTAGATTCCGGACAGGAGAATTCCGCCATGACCGACCTGTCCGCCGAATACAAGGCCCTCGCCAACTACCGCCCGACCAACAAGGTCCGTTTCGTCACCGCCGCCAGCCTGTTCGACGGGCACGACGCCGCCATCAACATCATGCGCCGCATCCTGCAGGGCATGGGCGCGGAGGTGATCCACCTGGGCCACAACCGCAGCGTCGACGAAGTCGTCACCGCGGCCCTGCAGGAAGACGCGCAGGGCATCGCCATCAGCTCGTACCAGGGCGGCCACGTCGAGTACTTCAAGTACATGGTGGACCTGCTGAAGCAGCGTGGCGGCGAACACGTGAAGGTGTTCGGCGGCGGCGGCGGCGTGATCGTGCCGGCCGAAATCCGCGAGCTGCAGGACTACGGCGTCGCCCGCATCTACAGCCCCGAGGACGGCCAGCGCATGGGCCTGCAGGGCATGATCGGCGAGATGGTCATGCGCTGCGACCAGGACATCAGCACCTACGCGCCGCGCGAGCTGAAGGCGATCCAGGGCCACGAGGAGAAGAACTGGCGCGCCCTGGCGCAGCTGGTCACCGCGCTCGAGAACGGCAACGCCGACGCGGGACTGGTGCAGGCGATCCGCATGGAAAGCGACACCCGCAAGACGCCGGTGCTGGGCATCACCGGCACCGGCGGCGCCGGCAAGTCCTCGCTGACCGACGAACTGGTGCGCCGCCTGCGGCTGGACCAGGACGACAGCCTGCGCGTCGCCGTCATCTCCATCGATCCGTCGCGGCGCAAGAGCGGCGGCGCGCTGCTGGGCGACCGCATCCGCATGAACGCGATCGGGCCGTGGCAGCAAGGTGCACGTGTCTACATGCGCTCGCTCGCCACCCGTGACTTCGGCAGCGAGATATCGGCGGCGCTTCCCGATGTGGTTGCCGCCTGCAAGGCCTCCGGCTTCGACCTGGTGATCGTCGAGACCAGCGGCATCGGCCAGGGCGATGCCGCCATCGTCCCGCACGTGGACATCCCCCTGTACGTGATGACGCCGGAGTTCGGCGCCGCCAGCCAGCTGGAAAAGATCGACATGCTGGACTTCGCCGAGTTCGTGGCGATCAACAAGTTCGACCGCAAAGGCGCGGCCGACGCGCTGCGCGACGTCGCCAAGCAGGTGCAGCGCAATCGCGAAGCCTTCGGCAAGCGGCCCGACGAAATGCCGGTGTTCGGCACCATGGCCGCGCGCTTCAACGACGACGGCGTCACCGCGCTGTACCAGGCGCTCAAGCCGCGCCTGCAGGAGCTGGGCCTGCCGCTGAAGGACGGCCGCCTCCCGCTGGTGAGCGTGCGCCACAGCAGCAACCAGACGCCGGTGGTGCCGGCCGCGCGCACCCGCTATCTCGCCGAAATCTCCGACACCGTGCGCGGCTACAAGAAGCGCGCCCGCGAGCAGGCCAGGCTGGCCCGCGAAATCCAGCAGCTGCAGGCCGCCGCGCGCATGCTGGAGGTGGACAAGCCGGACCGCGCGCCCGCCGCCGAAGCGGCGCTGGACCTGGCCGGCAAGCGCAAGTCGCGCATGGACCGCGACGCGCTGCACCTGCTGCAGCAGTGGCCGGACATGCAGAAGGCCTACGCCGGCGACGAGTACGTGGTGAAGATCCGCGACAAGGAGCTCCGTACCAAGATTACGACCAAGTCGCTCTCGGGCACCACGATCCGCAAGGTGAGCCTGCCCACTTACGAGGACAACGGCGAGATCCTCAAGTGGCTGATGCTGGAGAACGTGCCGGGCAGCTTCCCCTACACGGCCGGCGTGTTCGCGTTCAAGCGCGAGGGCGAGGACCCCACGCGCATGTTCGCCGGCGAGGGCGATGCCTTCCGCACCAACCGGCGCTTCAAGCTGGTGTCCGAAGGCATGCCTGCCAAGCGCCTGTCCACCGCCTTCGACTCGGTCACGCTGTACGGCAACGATCCCGACCCGCGCCCGGACATCTACGGCAAGGTCGGCAACTCCGGCGTGTCCATCGCGACGCTGGACGACATGAAGGTGCTGTACTCGGGCTTCGACCTGTGCAACCCCAGCACCTCGGTGTCGATGACCATCAACGGCCCGGCGCCGAGCATCCTCGCGATGTTCATGAACACCGCCGTCGACCAGCAGGTGGAGAAATTCAAGGCCGAGAACGGCCGCGAGCCCACCGACACCGAAACCGCCAAGATCAAGGAATGGGCGCAGGCCAACGTGCGCGGCACGGTGCAGGCCGACATCCTGAAGGAAGACCAGGGCCAGAACACCTGCATCTTCTCCACCGAGTTCTCGCTGAAGGTGATGGGCGACATCGCCGAGTACTTCGTGCACCACGACGTGCGCAATTTCTACTCGGTGTCGATCTCGGGTTACCACATCGCCGAGGCGGGCGCGAACCCGATCTCGCAGCTGGCCTTCACGCTGTCGAACGGCTTCACCTTCGTCGAGGCCTATCTCGCGCGCGGGATGCACATCGACGACTTCGCGCCAAACCTGTCCTTCTTCTTCTCCAACGGCATGGACCCGGAGTACACGGTGCTGGGCCGGGTAGCGCGCCGCATCTGGGCGGTGGCGATGAAGGAGAAGTACGGCGCCAACGAACGCAGCCAGAAGCTGAAGTACCACGTGCAGACTTCCGGCCGCTCCCTGCACGCGCAGGAGATCCAGTTCAACGACATCCGCACCTCGCTGCAGGCGCTGATCGCCATCTACGACAACTGCAACTCGCTGCACACCAACGCCTTCGACGAGGCGATCACGACGCCCACCGAGGATTCGGTGCGGCGCGCGATGGCGATCCAGCTGATCATCAACCGCGAGTGGGGCCTGGCGAAGAACGAGAACCCGAACCAGGGCGCGTTCATCATCGACGAACTCACCGAGCTGGTGGAAGAGGCGGTGCTGGCCGAATTCGAGCGCATCGCCGAACGCGGCGGCGTACTCGGCGCGATGGAGACCGGCTACCAGCGTGGCCGCATCCAGGACGAGAGCATGCATTACGAGATGCTCAAGCACACCGGCGAGCTGCCGATCATCGGGGTCAATACGTTCCGCAACCCCCACGGCGACACCGTCATGGAGAAGCTGGAACTGGCGCGTTCCACCGACGACGAAAAGCAGAGCCAGCTGAAGCGCCTGGCGGACTTCCACACGCGCAATGCGGCGGAAGCGCCGGCGATGCTGCAGCGCCTGCAGCAGGCGGTGATCGAGAACCGCAACGTCTTCGACGTGCTGATGGACGCCGTGCGCGTCTGCTCGCTGGGGCAGATCACCAGCGCGCTGTTCGAAGTCGGTGGCCAGTACCGCCGGAACATGTAATCCGGCACGCGCCCCGGCTGGCCGGGCGAACCCCCCGCCAAGAGGGGGACTCGCCCGGCGTACCATTCGAATACTAGAAGGACTTCCGTATGAACATTCGACACATCGGCGTGATCGGCGCCGGCACCATGGGCAACGGCATCGCGCAGGTGTGCGCCGTCGCGGGCCTGCAGGTCACCATGGTCGACATCAACGAAGCCGCCCTGCAGCGCGGCGTGGCGACCATAGGCAAGAGCCTCGACCGCCTGGTGCAGAAGGAAAAGATGTCGGAGGCCGACAAGGCTTCGGCGCTGAAGCGCGTTGCCACTGCCGTCGGCAACCAGGCGCTGAAGGACTGCGACTTCGTCGTCGAAGCCGCCACCGAAAACCTCGAACTCAAGTTGCGCATCCTGCGCGAGCTCGATGGCCTGATGCGCGCCGATGCGGTGATCGCCACCAACACCTCGTCGATCTCCATCAGCCAGATCGCCGCCGTGCTGCAGAACCCGGCGCGCTGCATCGGCGTGCACTTCTTCAACCCGGTGCCGGTGATGGAGCTGGTGGAGCTGATCCGCGGCCTGCAGACCTCGGACGAGACGCACGCCGCCGCCGTGGCGCTGGTGCAGGCGATCGGCAAGACGCCGATCACCGTCAAGAACAGCCCCGGCTTCGTCGTCAACCGCATCCTGTGCCCGATGATCAACGAAGCGATCTTCGTGCTGCAGGAGGGGCTGGCCAGTGCCGAGGACATCGACGCCGGCATGCGCCTGGGTTGCAACCACCCGATCGGCCCGCTGGGCCTGGCCGACCTCGTGGGCCTGGACACCATGCTGGCCGTGATGAACGTCTTCTACCGCGACTTCGGCGATTCGAAGTACCGCCCCGCGCCGCTGTTGCGCGAGATGGTGGACGCGGGCCGCCTGGGCCGCAAGAGCGGCCGCGGCTTCTACCAATACTGATCCTGGAGCATCCCGCATGAGCACCCGTGAAGTCTTCGTCCTCTCCGCCGCCCGCACGGCCATCGGCACCTTCGGCGGCGCGCTGAAGGACGTGCCCCTGACGCAGCTGGCCACCACCGCCGTCAAGGAAGCGCTGGTGCGCAGCGGCGTCGCGGCGGCCGACATCGGCCACGTCGTGATGGGCAACGTCATCCCCACCGACACGCGCGACGCCTACCTGTCCCGCGTGGCCGCCATCGAGGCCGGCATCCCCAAGGAGACGCCCGCCTTCAACGTCAACCGCCTGTGCGGCTCCGGCCTGCAGGCCGTGGTGTCGGCGGCGCAGACGCTGCTGCTGGGCGAGGCCGAGTTCGCCATCGGCGCCGGCGCCGAAGCCATGAGCCGCGGGCCCTACTTCATGAACGGCGCCCGCTGGGGCGCGCGCATGGGCGACGCGGTGGCCACCGACTACATGCTGGGCATCCTGCACGACCCCTTCGGCAAGATCCACATGGGCATCACGGCGGAGAACGTCGCGGCGCAGGAAGGCATCACGCGCGAAGTGCAGGACCAGGTGGCGGTGGAAAGCCATCGCCGCGCCGCGGCCGCCATCGCCGAAGGCCGTTTCAAGTCGCAGATCGTCCCGGTGGAGCTCGTCACCCGCAAGGGCACGACGCTGTTCGAGGTGGACGAGCACGTGCGCGCCGACACTTCGCTGGACCAGCTCGCCAAGATGAAGCCCGCGTTCAAGAAGGACGGCACGGTGACGGCAGGCAATGCTTCAGGCCTCAATGACGGCGCGGCGGCCCTGGTGCTGGCGAGTGGCGATGCGGTGAAGGCCCGCGGCCTGAAGCCGATGGCGCGCCTGGTGAGCTACGCGCACGCCGGCGTCGAGCCGTCCCTCATGGGCCTGGGCCCGGTGCCGGCCACGCAGCTGGCCCTGAAGCGCGCCGGCCTGAAGGTGTCGGACCTGGACGTGATCGAGTCCAACGAAGCCTTCGCCGCGCAAGCCTGCGCGGTGACGCGCAAGCTGGACCTGGACCCGGCCAAGGTGAATCCCAACGGCTCCGGCATCTCGCTGGGCCACCCGGTGGGCGCCACCGGCGCGATCATCGCAACCAAGGCCATCTATGAGCTGCAACGCGTGGGCGGCCGCTATGCGCTGGTGACGATGTGCATCGGCGGCGGGCAAGGCATCGCCGCGATTTTCGAGCGAGTGTAAACGCCTGAGCCTTCGTCAGCCCCGCGCCAACGCCAGCACCTCGCGCGCCTGCGCGGCGGACGCATCCGCGCCCGCCCAGGCCACGAACTGGTCCGGCCGCACCAGCGTGAGAGCCGCTGCGTAGCGCGCGGCTTCGCCGGCAGCCTGCTCTTCCACCACCGTCAGAGGCAAGCCTGCCGCGTCGGCAGCGGCAACGAAAGCCTGCACGGCCTCCGGCTTCGCGCCCACGGCCAGCAGCGTGTAGCCCGCGCCCATCTCTTCGAACACGTTGCGTCCGGACTGCAGCGCCGCTGGCGCCAGATGGTGGCCCGCGCGTGCTTCGAACTTGTGCGATCCCTTCGAGCTGGGCGATCCGCCTGGCGTCGCCACCACCGGCGAACCTTCGTAGTTCGGCTCGAAGGCATGCACCTCGCCCACCGCACCCTGGGCGCGCTGCTGCCATTGCTGCTCGAACGCGGCCAGGTCGCGCACGGGGTTGTACGCATCGAGGAAGGCGCTGTCGTCGTCGATCGACTTCGCGATGAAGTCGCGGATGGTCGACTGGAACACCGGCCGGCGCTCTGCGTCGTACGAGTCCAGCAGGCGCTCGCCGCCCCAGCCGCGCAGCGTGGCCGCCAGCTTCCAGCCGAGGTTGCGCGCATCTTCCAGCCCGGAGTTCACGCCGTAGCCGCCATAAGGCGGATGGCTGTGCGCTGCGTCGCCCGCGATGAACACGCGGCCCTTGCGGTACGAATCCGCCAGCATGAAGCGCAGGTCCCAGAAGCCGATGTGCTCGAACTCCATCTCGAAAGGCGCGCCGACGGCTTCCTGCACGTAGGCCTTGAAGTCGAAGTTGTCGGCCGTCGTGCCCGCGGGCACCGGCGCGTGGAAGAACCAGGTGGTGCCCAGGTCGACGCGGCCGAAGAACTTCCAGTAGCCCTTCAGCTCCGGCTGCAGCACGTTGTAGTAGGACTTGCCGGGGTACTTCGCCAGCAGCTCGTGCAGCTGCGTCGAGCGGAACACCAGCAGCACCATCATGCGGTCGTGCGCGGTGCGGGTCTGCGTCAGGCCGGCCTGCTCACGCACGCGCGAGCGGGCGCCGTCGCAACCCACCACGTAGGCGGCGCGCAGCACGCGCTTGCCGCTGCCGCCCTTTTCGGCGATGGTGATCGCCACGCCGTTGGCGTCCTGCGCCACGGCTTCGCAGTCCCAGCCGTACAGGGTCTGCACCGAAGGCAGTTCGGCGGCGCGAGCGCGCAGCACGCCTTCGGTCGCGTACTGCGGCAGGCGCTCGTTGGCGGTGTAGTAGAAGGGCTTGACCAGGTCGCGCTGCAGCCAGTCGTAGTGGTGCGGGCCCAGCAGCGTGCCGTAGGCGGTGAGGCCGCCGATGCCATAGGACGGCGGGATGGTGCGCGCCGCGCGCAACTGCTTCTCCGCACCCCAGAAGTGGAAGTGCTCCATCGTCCGCTGGGTCAGGTTCTGGCCCTTGGGGATCGGCTGCGGCTGCGGGTAGCGTTCCACCACCACGCAGCGGATGCCGCGCTGCCCCAGTTCGATGGCCAGGCCCATGCCCACGGGGCCGCCGCCGACGATCGCGACTTCGGCGTCGTATTGCTGTTCACTCATTCCGTACTTACTCCGCCGTGATGCCCTGTGCCTTGATCAGGTCGGCCCAGCGCTTGGCGTCCGCGACGATCAGCTTGCCGAACTCTTCCGGCGTGCTGTGCGCCGGCGTCATGCCCTGGGCCTGGAAGGCTGTCGCCACGGCGGGCAGGGCGAGAATGTCCTTCAGTTCCTTGTTGACGCGCTCGATGAAAGGCTTCGGCGTGGCCGCCGGAGCCAGCACGCCGTACCACATGTCGACGTTCAGGTTGCCCAGCTTCAGCGTGTTCAGCGGCGGCACGTCGGGCAGCAGCGGGCTCGGCTTGTCCGAGCTGATGGCCAGCGCCTTCAGCTTGCCGGCCTTCACCTGTTGCAGCGCCACGTGGATCGGCAGGAACATCACGTCGATCTGGCCGCCGATCAGGTCGGTGACGGCGGGCGCCGTGCCGCGGTAGCTGATGTGCGTCAGCGAAATGTGTGCCTTGTTCTTCAGCAGTTCCATCGCCAGGTGGTGCGGCGTGCCGGCGCCCGGCGAGCCGTAGTTCAGCCGCCCCGGGTTCGCCTTGGCACGCGCGATCACGTCCTGCAGCGAGTTGAGGTTCTTGTTGGGGTTGGTCACCAGCAGCAACTGGCCCCAGCTGGTGAGGCTGACCGGCGCCAGGTCCTTGACCGGATCGAAAGGCAGGTGCGGGTACAGCGCCCGGTTCATCACCATGGTGTTCACGGTGACCAGCAAGGTGGTGCCGTCCGGGGTGGCGCGCACGACATCCTGGGTGCCGATGTTGCCGGACGCGCCGGCCTTGTTCTCGACGTAGAACGAGCGCTTCATCCGCTCGGACAGGTGCGGGCCGATCGTGCGGGCGATGATGTCGATGCCGGTGCCCGGGGTGAAGGGCACGAGCAGGCGCACGGAGGTGGAGTCGGACGCCTGGGCGCGGACGAAAGGTGCCGCGACGGTGGCGAGGCCGCCCAGCACGAGGCTGCGGCGCTGGATGTTCAGGGTCATGGTGGTCCAAGTCCAGGGGAAGGGACAATTACAAGCTACTTCCTTGACGGGGATCAAACGGAAGTTTCTGATGAACTCCTCAAACAAACTGATCAATGTCACCAGCCGCCAGCTGCACGCCTTTCTGGAGGTGAGCCGGTTGCAAAGCTTCGCCAAGGCGGCGGAACGCATTCCGATGTCGCCATCGGGCATGAGCATGCTGGTGAAGGAGCTGGAGGAGCAAGTGGGCGCCCGCCTCTTCGATCGCAATACGCGCTCCGTCACGCTCACCGATGCCGGCCGGCGCCTGCTGCCGGTGGCCGAGCGCATCCTGGACGAATTGCGGGGCCTGGGCGACGTGATCGGCGGCACCGAAGCGGCCGTGCGCTCGCGGCTGGACGTGGCGGCCACCCCCACGGTGTCGACCAGCCTGCTGCCGGAGGTGATGCGCGATTTCGCCGCCAGCCACCCGCAGGTGCGCGTCCACCTCGCCGACGTCGACGTGATGACGGTGCGGCGCAAGGTGCTGGAAGGCGATGCCGACATCGGCCTGGGCTTCTTCATCAAGCCGGCGGCCGGCCTGGTGCGCGAGCCGCTGTGCAAGTTCCGGCTGATGTGCGTCAGCCCGCCCGGGACGGGCCCGCGAGGCGTGGGGCCGGACCGGACCTGGCGCAGCCTGGCGAACCTGCCCCTGGTCAGCCTGCCGCCCGACAACCCGATCCAGGCGGTGATCGAGACGCACCTGGCCGGCATCGGCCGCGCCAACGAGGACCGGCCCACCATGAACCTGATCGGCACCCTGATCGGCATGGTGCGGGCCGGCATCGGACACGCCATCGTGCCTTCGTTCGCCCTCGACGAATGCCTGCGCCACGGGCTGGATGTCGCCATGCTGGAAGACCCGGTGGTGCACATCGACCTGTTCGTCGTCTCGCGCCGCGGCGCCGAGGCCAAGGCGGCGGCGCTGGCCTTCGCGCAGGCGGTGAAGGAGGCCGCGGCGGCCGAGCCGGCCGTGAATTCCGGGCTGCGGAAAGTGCGGAAATAGCGCTTTGCGCGGGCCGGCGCGGCGGCCATCATGCGCGCCATGGACTACGCCCTTCCCGCCGCCGACGGCTACCACGTCGGCGTCTTCATCAAGACCACTTCGCCCCAGACCGTCGAACTGCTTGGCGGCACGGGCCTGGATTTCGCCGTCATCGATGCGGAGCACGCGCCCTTCGACCGCACCTCGCTCGACCTCGCCATGCTGGCGGGCCGCGCGGCGCAGCTGCCGCTGTTCGTGCGCGTGCTGGAGCGCAATGCCTCGGGCCTGCTGTCCGTGCTGGACATGGGCGCGGCCGGCGTGCTGGTGCCGCACGTGGACACCGCGGAGCAGGCGCGCGAAGTCGTGGCGCACTGCCGCTATGTCGGCGGCGACCGCGGCTACTCCAGCTCGCCGCGCGCGGCCGGTTACGGCGCGCTGGGCATGAAGGAAGCCATTCGCCGTGGCGACCGCAACGTGGTGGTCGCGCAGATCGAAAGCGCGCAGGCGGTGGAAGAGGCTGCCAACATCGCGGCCGTCCCCGGCGTGGCGGGCCTCTTCATCGGCCGGGCCGACCTGGCGCTCTCCATGGGCCTGGACAACGCGCAGGACGAGCGCGTGGGCGCCGCGACCGAACGCGTGATCCGCGTCTCGCTGGCCGCGGGCAAGGTGGTCGGCATGTTCGTCGGCAGCACGGCGGAGCGTGAAAAGTACCGCGCGCTGGGCGTGAGCTGGTTCGTGCAGGGCTCCGACCAGTCGCTGCTGCGCCAAGGCGCGCAGGCGATCGCGCGTCCGCGTCAGGCCTGAGCCTGCAAGTCCTGGAGGCGCGCGCTCACCTGCTGCGCGACCTCCTGCAAATCCGGCAGGAATTTTTCCACGGCCTGCTCCGGCTTCATCGTCGACGCGAAGAAGGTGAGGCCCAGCGAAGCCGCGACGCCATGGCGGTCGAACACCGGCACGGCCAGCGTGTTGGAGGCCGGGCCCGCCTGCGGGTCGCGGGTCGCGTAGCCGGCCTGGCGCACTTCCGAGAGGAGCGCCCGCAGGCTGGCCGCAGCACGCGCCGGCTGGTCCTCGGGTTCCGCCGAAGCCGCCAGCATTTCCAGCAGCGCGTCCTGCTGCTCCGGCGCGCAGAAGGCCAGGAAGGCCCGTCCCATCGCGCGACTGGCCAGGCTCAGCTTCATGTTGATCGTGGAGTGGCGCAGCGCCAGCGGCGACAACGGGATCGTGCTGTAGCGCACCACCATCACGCTGCCTTCGAGCACTGCCAGCGCCGTCGGCCAGCCCACTCGCACGGTCAGCGCGTCCATCAGCGGCGCGGCCGCCTCCACCACCATAGGCTCGCTGTGGTAGCCCGAGCTGAGCGTGCGCACGCCCGAGGTGAGGAAGTAGGCGCCGTGCTGCGGCGCGTGCCGCACGATGCCCAGCGACTCGAAGGTCCGCAGCATGCGCACGATGGTGGACTTCGGAAAGCGCGTATGCGCATGCAGCACGTCCACCGTGGACACGGGCTGCCGGTTCAAGGCCTGCAGCAGCTGGATGGCGCGGGCCACCGATCGCACGGGGGGAGAGGTCGTCACGCGCCGGATCATAGCCAGCCCGCCGCGAAATTCCGCAGGCTGGAAAGCTGCAAATCATCGATGGCGCCCTGGCGGGGGCGCTCCTACCATTCGCCCCACTGAACGCACAAGTGGAGACAAGACCCATGGTCCACAAGAATCGCCGCCAGGCCGTGCGGGCCCTGGCCGGGGCCGCTGCCCTGGCCGTCCTTCCGTTGGCCCGCGCGCAGGCCAGCTGGCCGCGCGGTCCGGTGAAGCTGGTCGTGCCTTTTCCCGCCGGCGGCTCCACCGATGCCTTTGCCCGCCTGCTGGCGCGCAAGCTGTCCGATTCGCTGGGCCAGCCCTTCGTCGTCGACAACAAGCCGGGTGCCAACGGCAACATCGGCGCCGGCTTCGTGGCCTCGGCGCCCGCGGACGGCAATACGCTGATGCTGTCCACCACCGGCCCGCTGTCGGTCAACAAGCTGCTCTATAAGAGCACGCCGTTCGACCCGCAGAAGGACTTCACGCCCATCGCGCTGCTGGCCGACGTGCCGCTGCTGGTGGCCTGCCATCCTTCGCTGCCAGTGAAGGACCTGAAGGAGCTGATCGCCTACTTGAAGGCCAACCCGCACCAGGTGTCCTATTCCACCGGGGGCAACGGCTCCATGGGCCACCTGTCGGCGGAGCTGCTGCAGCGCGCCACCGGCACCTCCATGATCCACGTGCCTTACAAGGGCTCGGCCGGCGCCTTGACCGACCTGGTCGCCGGCGTGGTGAAGCTCAGCTTCGACCTGGTGCCCACTTACCTGGAACAGATCAACGCCGGCAAGGTCCGTGCGATCGCCGTGCTGGGCCCGCAGCGCACCCCCAGCCTGCCGGGCGTGCCCACCTTGCAGGAATCGGGCTACAAGGCGGTCGCGGTCGGCTGGTACGGCCTGGTCGGTCCCAAGGGCCTGCCGCCGGCGGTCGTCGCCAGCGTCAACAAGGTCGCCAACGAGTTCCTGGCCAGCACCGAAGGCCGCGCCCAGCTGCAGACCTTCGGCATGGGGCCCATCGGCGGCAAGCCCGAGGCGCTGAGCGCTTTCGTACAGTCCGAGATGGACAAGTGGCGGCCCATCGTCGAACCGCTCGCGTCCACCATCATGCAGTGAGTTCGATGCCCCTGCTGCCCACCCACGTCGACGCACCGGTCGTCGACTGCCACGCGCACGTGTGGAACCAGGACATGCCGCTGGCCGCCACGGCCTGGCACCGCCCACCGGGCGAGGCCACCATCGAGCAGTACGTCGCCACGCTGGACGCGCACGGCGTCACGTTCGCTGTGCTCGCCGCGGCCAGCATCCACGGCACCTACAACGACTACATGATCGAGGCCTGCCGCCGGCACAAGCGCCTGCGCACCACGGTCATCCTGAAGCCCGACGCGCCGCTGCGGCAGATGAAGGAGCTGGCCGCCAACGGCGCCGTCGGCGTGCGCCTGCAACTGCGCAACGTGAAGGACGTGCCCGACCTCACCAGCCCCGAGTACCGCCAGTTCCTGGGCCGCATCGCCGACCTCGGCTGGCACGTGCACCTGCACGACGACAGCTTCCGCCTGCCCAACTACCTGGACGCGCTGGAAGCGTCCGGCGTGAACCTGGTGGTGGACCACTTCGGCCGTCCCGACCGCGGCATCGACGAACCGGGCTTCCAGCGCGTGCTGCGCTCGGTCGAAAAAGGCCGCACCTGGGTGAAGCTGTCCGCATCGTTTCGCCTGCCTTCGGAGGACCTGCGCGTGCAGGCGGCCAACACGCTGCTGCAGCATGCTGGCCCCGAGCGCCTGCTGTGGGGCAGCGACTGGCCCTTTGCCGCTTTCGAGACGACCATGGACTACGGCCAGGCCGTCGCCAGTCTGCAGCGCCTTGTGCCGGACCCGGTGGCGCGCCGCCGCATCGGTTGCGAAACGCCTCTCAAGCTTTACTTCACCTGAGGACCATGGACAAGCAGCAAAGCCTCGCCCTGCGCCAGGAACTGGAATACCTGGCCATCGATTTCTGGCACGAGGTCGACCACCACGGCGGCCGCGACGCGGCGCGCTTCTACGTCGACGACTGCATCTTCGAGACGAGCATCCGCGAATACCGCGGCCGCCAGGCCATCCACGATTTCTACAACCGCCGGCAGGCGCGCGGCGCGCGCGTGTCGCTGCACGTGGTGAACAACTTCCGCATCGAACACCTGGCCGAAGACCGCGTGCGCTGCGAATATGTCATGAGCCTGTTCGCCGCCGACGGCGAGCCGGTGCTGCCTTCGCGCCCGCCCATCATGGTCGCCATCGCCGACGAAGTGGTGCGGCAGCAGGCGGACGGCTCCTGGCTCTACGAATCGCGCCGGCTCAAGCCGCTGTTCCGCGACGACACACCGACCACCGGCTGAAAAGAATGTACGTCGATCCCATCAAGACGCCGGGCTTCCGGCGCACCATCTTCAACGCCATCGTCGCGCCCCGGCCTATCGGCTGGATCAGCTCGATCGGCGCCGACGGCAAGCCCAACCTGGCGCCGTTCTCGCAGTTCAACCTGGTCTCCACCTCGCCGCCGGTGGTGATGTTCGCCTGCAACCAGCCCGCGGACCGGCAGGAGAAGGACACCATCGTCAACGTGCGCGAGACGGGCGAGTTCGTGGTGAACCTTGTCTCCTGGGACCTGCGCGAGCAGATGAACATCACCTCCACGCCCAGCCCGCGCGGCGTCGACGAGTTCGAGCTCGCCGGCCTGGCCAAGGCGGAGTGCCTGCAGGTGAAGGCGCCACGCGTGGCGGCCTCGCCTGCCAACCTGGAATGCCGCGTGCTGCAGATCATCGAGATCGCGCCGGAATTCCCGGGCGAGACGCCCAGCACCGTGGTGTTCGGCCGCGTGCTGGGGCTGCACCTGCGCGACGACTGCATCGACGCCGATGGCCGCTTCGACACCGTCAAGGCGCAGCCTACCACGCGCCTGGGCGGCAACCAGTACGCCGGCATCGGCCCCGTGGTCGAAATGGCTTCCCCCTTCGCCCGCCGCACCTGAGCGGGCCCGGCCCCAACGTTCCAAGAGGATCCCCATGGCTCAATCTCCCGAACCCCTGCGCGAGCGCGGCTTCGCCGACTTCTCCTCGCTGCCGGCCGAAACGCAGGGCCAGCAGCGCCGCTGGCTGATGCGCGCGCAGAACTTCACTTGCGAATGGTTCGAGTGCGCTGCCGGCGACGCGGGCTTCGCCTTCGAGAGTGAATTCGAAACGCTGCTGCTCGCAGCCAGCGGTGCCCTGCGCATGGCAGGCACCACCGTGCCCGCCGATGCCTTCGCCATCGTGCCCGCCGGCCGCCACGTCGTGCAAGGCGATGCGGGCGCCATCGGCCTGCTGATCGCGTCGCAGCGCGCCGACACCGCTGGCCGTCGCATCCTCAACGCGGACAGCTACGCGCAGCCTGACGCGCGTATCTCGCCCACCGGCCGGCCCTTCAAGCGCAAGCAGGCGCTGGCCAAGCCGCAGGTGCTGCCCATTTCCGAAGTGATGGCCTCGCCGGACAAGCCGCGCCTGAAGATGCTGCAGACCGAGACGCTCAGCATCAACATCGTCGACTACAGCGGCCCGCGCGACCGCACGGCGCTCAGCCCGCACAGCCACAAGGACTTCGAGCAGGCATCGTTCGCCGTGCACGGCAACTTCGTGCACCACCTGCGCACGCCCTGGGGCAGCAACGCCGACCAGTGGCGCGAGGACGAGCACGTGCAGGCGCCGTCGCCTTCGATGGTGGTCGTGCCGGTGGAAGTGATCCACACGACCGAAGGCAGGGGCGAAGGCCGCCACCTGCTGCTGGATGTGTTCTCGCCGCCGCGCTTCGATTTCATCGCCAATGGCTGGGTGTTCAACGCCGGCGACTACGAGAAGGTGGCGGCATGACCATCCGCGTCGACGCGCACGCGCACGTCTACGACCTGCAGAAGTACCCGTTCAGCGAGACCAGCGGCTTCCACCTGCAGGACAACGAAGTCGGCACGGCGGAACAGTTTGCCGCGGTGCTGGATGCGCAAGGTTTCACCCACGGCTTGCTGATCAACCCACTGGGTGGCTACGGCACCGACAACAGCTGCCTGCTGGACGTGCTGGCGCGCTTCCAGGGCCGCTTCAAGGGCGTGGCCGTGGTGGCGCACGGCACGCCGGAGGCGGAGTTCGACCGCATGGCGCAAGCCGGCGTCATCGGCCTGCGCTTCAACCTCAGCTTCGATGCCAGCCCCACGCCTTTTGCCGAAGGCGCGCAGCGCACCTTGCAACTGGCGCGCGAGCGCGGCTGGTTCGCCCAGGTGCACTACCACCACGGCGCCAAGTTCATCGAGGCGCTGCCGGTGCTGCGCAATTGCGGCATGCCCATCGTGGTGGACCACTGCGGCCGCCCCGTCGCCTCGGAAGGCCTGGACCAGCCCGGCTTCCGCGCGCTGCTGGAACTGGGCCGCGAAGGCAATGCCTGGGTCAAGCTCTCGGGCGCCTTCCGCTTCGGCGGTCCCTTCCCCTATTACGACGCCGACCCCTACGTGCACGCGCTGGTCGACGCCTTCGGCATCGACCGCTGCGTGTGGGGTTCGGACTGGCCCTTCCTGCGCGCCTCGCACCGCGTGGACCACGCGAGCCTGCTGGTGGCGCTGGAGCGCTGGCTGCCCGATGCGGCGGACCGCCAGAAGGTGCTGGGCGACAACCCCGCGCGCCTGCTCGGACTCGTTTGAAGAAACCCGGAGACAAGATGCAAAGACGTAACTTCCTCGCCGCCGGCGCGCTGCTGCCCGCTGCTTCCGCCTGGCTGCCCGCGCGCGCAGCCGACTGGCCCGCCAAGCCGATCCAGGTGATCGTGCCTTACGCCGCCGGTGGCGCCGACAACTACATCCGGCCGCTGCAGCCGGCGCTGGACAAGAAGCACGGCATCACCCTGGTGATCGAGAGCCTGGGTGGCGCCGGCGGCACCATCGGCTCGGGCAAGGTGAAGCGCGCGGCCGCCGACGGCTACACGCTGCTGTTCTGCGGCTCCGGCGCGCTGACCATCGCGCCGCGCCTGCAGGAAAGCGGCGCGCCGGGGCCGGCGGAGTTCACGCCCATCATGAACCTCACGACCATTCCCTACGTGGTCGCGGTGCGCAAGGACTCGCCGATCAAGACCGGCAAGGAGTTCCTGGACTTCATCAAGAAGAACCCGGGCAAGCTCAATTACGGCACGCCGGGCACCGGCAGCGCGCCGCACCTGGGCATGGAGGCGCTGGCGAAGGAGCTGGGCACCAGCATGACGCACGTGCCTTTCGCCGGCATCTCGGCGGCCGTGCAGTCGCTGCTGGGCGGCCACATCGACGCCGTGCTGGGCGCGCCCAGCAACGTGCTGCCGCAGGTGAAGGCCGGCGAGCTGCGCGGCCTGGCCGTCACCTCGAAGAAGCGCTTCCCCTTCGCGCCGGACCTGCCGACGATGGCGGAACTGGGCGCGGACGTCGACGTGGTGACCCATTTCGGCTTCCTCGGCCCCAAGGGGCTGCCCGCGCCGGTCGTGCAGAAGCTGGCAGCGGCGATCCGCGATGCGGCTGCCGACCCGGCTTATGTCACCGCCATGCAGAACCAGCAGACGCCGATCGACCTGCTGTCCGGCGAGGAGCTGGCCAAGGCCCTGGCTCAGGAAGAGTCGCGCTTCGCGCCGGTGATCGAGCCGCTGCGCAAGAAGTAGGACCAGGAAGCGGCTGCGCGCGGCGCCGGAACGGCTACCGCGCGCAAGCCCAGGCCATGCCGCACCAGGTCGAAGGGCCGCGGCAGCCCGAGCAGCGCGCACAGTTGTTCCCGGGCGGCCAGCACTGCGTTGGCCTCGGCCACCGAATGCGGCGAGATCGGCCGCGAGAGCGCATCGCGCAGGTCTTCCTTCAGGTTCAGCGCGCGGGTGAAAGTCGTGATGGCCGCGCCCGCCTCCTCCAGCTGCGCGCGCATCTCCTTCTCGTATTCCGGCGGCGTCAGCAGCAGGATCTTCGTCAGCCAGCGGTCGTCCACCGAGATGGCGTTCGTGTTCTTCTGGCTCAGGAACTGCTGCTCGCGCAGTGGCAACAGCCGCACCGAAGTGAAGCTCAGGCTGGGTGGCACCAGCGTGTCGATCACTCGCACCGTCTTCCAGTGGCCGAACCGCTGTTCGGCCGGCACGAAGGGGCCGAGGCCCGCGAGCAGCGACGCGATGGCGGCCCGGTCGATCACGCCGGCGGCTTGCCGGCTGGCACTTGCGCTGAAAAGAGGCATCGCTGCGAACCGCGCCTGACTGGCTACAGGCCTCCGGGGCTCGTGGCCGCGAAGGCGCCGTCGCCACCGACCTGGCGGCGCAGGTCGTCGTCGCGCAGGGCCAGCAGCCGCTCCAGGTCCGCGCGCGCGTCCTCGCTCTTGCGCTGGATCACGACCGGGCCTTCGATGACGTCCGCGCCGGGGCGCGTTTCGCGTGCCGCTTTCGATGGCTGGGCGCGTTCCGGCGGCGGGGCGGTCCAGGTCGAAGGATGCGGCAGGGGCTCGCGGCCGACGTGGTCAGCGAAGGCGAAGCTCCAGGAAAAGCCGGAAAACCAGGTGTCGGCGCTCGGGTCGAGCGCCCTCAGCCGCGCGAGCAGGTCGCGCTCGAGGGCCACAGCGTGCAGCGGCAGCCGCGGGTCGGCGTGCCGCAGCACCAGGCGCATGTGCAGGCCGGTTTGCTGGCCCTGCCGGGCCGCGCGCAGGACTTCCGCCGTCAGCCACGCGGCCGGGATGCCGTTGCGGAACAGCGAGTCGCGCAGCACCAGGCGCAGCAGGTCCTTGCGTGAACCCCGGCTCGTGCTGCTTTCCGGGCCCGCGGACGTCGGGGACTCGGATGCCTTGCTGGCCGGCGTGCCGCTGCGCCGGAAAAATGCGAGAAGACCCATGTATTTCAGGCGAGCTTCATCACCTGGGTCTGCAGTGCGGGGTCGACCGCCGCGCCGCCGGCGGCCGCCGGCCGCTGGCGCGACTTGAACCACAGGAAGCTTTCGGCCTGGTCCGGGCCGAAACTCGCCGCCGGCTCGCCGAGCCAGTAGGCGCTGCCGGACGCGGTGAAAGCAACGGGCGACTTCCGCGCCCCCATGAAGCGGATCTGGACCACCGGCGAGGTGATGATGGTCTTGCCATCCGGTTCGCCGGGACGGTTGTGAGCCGCGCCCACGATCCGGTCGTGGCCGACGACGGACCAGCCGTTGATGAAGGGGTGGCGGATGCCCGTGGAATTCGGGGCGGCGGCGACGCGCTCGGCGTCCTCGGTGCAGATCATGGGAAGTACAGCCGTTCTTGTTGTTGGATATGCAGGTGACTCCTTAGGGAGTTTGCCTAATGGCAAGAGGAGTTGCAACACTTCGTTACGAGCTGGGCGAGGAATTCGTCACGAAGGAGGAGCTTTCGGCCCCCGTGCAAGAATCCGCGCGTGCGCCCGCCCCGCCGCCATCGCTGGCTTCCCGCGTTCTGGCTTGCCCTTGCGTTCGGCGGCTGGATCGCCTTGGTGCGGCTGGAGATCGCGGACCTGCAGGACGCTTTCGAGACCGATGCCCGCATCGCGCACCGGCTCCTGAGCCAGCGCGCGGTCCAGCACGACGCGATCCTCGCGACCCTGGCGTTGCTGCAGCCGCCGGATTCCCCCGAAGCCGGGGCGCAGCGCCTGCCGGCGCTCTATCCGCAGATCCTTTCGGTGCAGCGCCGCGATGCGGGCGCCGCCTGGCCGGATGCTGCGCTCGCGGCCGCCGAAGCGCAGTCGCGCGCGCTGCGCCGCGCCGTGCTCGCCGATGCAGACTTCGCCGCCGGCCGCTACCGGCTGGTGAGGGCGGCGCAGCCGGCCAGCTTTGCCGCGCAGTTCGACCTGCGCAAGCTGGTGCCCTGGCCCGAGTGGCCGATGGACCCGCAGCGCAGCCCGGTCGCCGTGCGGCTGGAGCAGGGCGGCCAGCGCTTCACGCTGCAGCCGGGGGGCGACGCGGGCGGGCCCTGGTCCTTCGACTTCCGCAAGCATCTCGAGACCGACAGCCAGCCGTTCGACGTGGTCCTGCAGCGCAGCGTGGGTTGGGCCGAGTTGCCGTGGCAGCGGATGGTGCTGTGGGGCCTGCTGGTGGCGTTGCTGGCCGCCGCGGTGCACTGGCTGCTGCGGCAGCGCGCGGAGCGCGCACGCGCCGAGGAACTGCTGCGGCTGGGCCAGGTCGCGCGCCTGGATGCGCTGGGTGAACTGGCCGCCGGCATGGCGCACGAACTGAACCAGCCACTGGCGGCGGTGCTGGCGAGCGCGCAGGCGGCGCGCCGGCTGCTGGACGAAGAGCCGGCCGATGTCGACACCGCGCGCACCGCCATGCGCCAGGCGGAGGAACAGGCGCGGCGCGCCGCCAGCGTGCTGGCGCGCCTGCGGCGCGGCGTCGAGCGGCCGTCCGCTGCCGCTCCGCTGCAGCCGGTGGTGCTGCAGGATGCCGTGCGCAATGCGCTGTACCTGCTGGAGCCGGAGTTCAGCAAGCGCGCGGTCGCGCCGCAGTTCGAGGCGGGCGCCGAAGCGCTCGCCGTGCAGGCGGAGCCGGTCGCGCTGGAACAGATCATCCACAACCTGCTGACCAACGCGCTGCAGGCGCTGGACCAGGTGCCGCCGAACGAGAGGCAGTTGTCGGTGCGGCTGCAGTCGCAGGCGGGGCAGGGCGAGCTGACGGTGGGCGACAGCGGGCCGGGCATCGCGCCGGAACTGCTGCCGCGCATCTTCGAGCCCTTCTTCACGACGCGCGAGAACGGCCTGGGCCTCGGCCTGAGCCTGTGCGAGACACTGGCCGCCAACATGGGCGGGCACATCGGCGTGCAGGCGCGCTCGCCGCGCGGTGCGGCCTTCACCCTGCGCCTTCCGCTTGCCGCATGAACGCAACCTTGTCTCCGCTGATCCACCTGGTCGATGACGACGAGGGCGTGCGCAGCAGCCTGGCCTTGCTGATCTCCACCGTGGGCCTGCGCGTGCAGGACTGGGCCGACCCTCAGCGCTTCCTGCGCGAGTTCCCGCGCGGCGACATCGGCGCCATCGTGCTGGACGTGCGGATGCCGGGCGTCAGCGGACTCACCGTGCTCGATACCTTGTTGCGCGAAGGCGTGGACCAGCCGGTGATCATGCTCACCGGCCACGGCACGGTGGACATGTGCCGGCGCGCCTTCAAGGCCGGCGCGGCGGAATTCCTGGAAAAGCCGGTCGACGACGAGGTGCTGCTGGAGGCGCTGCAGCAGGCGGTGCGGCAGCACGTGAAGTCGCGCGAGCGCCTGGCCGCCGACCGCGCCGCGCGCGAGCGCTACGCGCAGCTGTCGGAGCGCGAGAAGGAGGTCGCCGGGCTGATCGTCGAAGGCCTCACCAACAAGGAGGCCGGCCGCGCGCTGGCGCTGTCGCCGCGGACCGTGGAGACGCACCGCGCCAACCTGTTCGCCAAGCTGCAGGCGGAGTCGCTGGCTCAGCTGATCCGGCGCTACGGGACCGTGATCGACGAAGACCAGGCTCCGTAGTTCTACGGAGCGGCGCGCGTAGCCGTCCGCATTCACGCGCAGCGCCGCAATTCCTACAGTTCTCCCACCCCCAACAGGAGAACCCATGCGCTTCATCGTTTCCGTCCTCGCCCTGTCCCTCACCGCCGCCGGCGCCGCCCATGCCCAGGCTGTGCGCACCGAACGCAATATCTCGCTGGCGCTGGGCAGCCAGCTCGCGACCGAGGCGGTGAACGCCTGCGCCGCCAACGGCTACGCCGTCGCCGCCACGGTGGTCGACCGCGCCGGCACCGTGCGCGCCCAACTGCGCGCCGACAATGCCGGCCCGCACACGCTGGCCTCCAGCGAGCGCAAGGCCTGGACCTCGGCCTCGGCGAAGAACAACACGCAGGCCATGATGGAAGGCGCGCAGAAGAACCCCGGCGCCGCCAACCTGGTGTACCTGCCCGGCTTCCTGCTGCTGGGCGGGGGCGTGCCGGTGAAGGTGGGCACCGAGACCATCGGCGCCGTGGGCGTCGGCGGCGCGCCCGGTGGCAACCTGGACGAGCAGTGCGCCATGGCGGCGCTGGACAAGGTCAAGGGTCAGCTGCAATGAAGCTGCTGCGCGGCATCGCTCTTTGCGCAGCGCTGGCCGGTGTTTGCGCGGTGCAGGCGCAGGTGGCGCCTTCCACCGCGGAGGCGGCCCGCTACCAGGGCCTGCATGCGGCGGCGCAAGCCGGCGACGCCGCGCGCATCGCGACGTTGGCGGCGCAGGGCGCCGACCTCGAGGTGCGCGACGACCGCGGCCGCACGCCGCTGCACGTGGCCACCTTCGCGCGCCAGCGCGGCGCGATCCAGGCGCTGGCCCGCGCCGGTGCAAACCTGAACGCGCTGGAGCACGACCGCTACGACGCCGTGACCATCGCCGCCGTCGCCAACGACGAAGAGACGCTGCGCCTGCTGCTCGCGCTGGGCGCGAGCGCGAAGCAGGTCACCAGCCGCTACGACGGCACAGCGCTGATCGCCGCCGCCCACCTGGGGCACTCCGGCGTGGTGCGGCAGCTGGTCGCCGCCGGTGCGCCGCTGGACCACGTGAACAACCTGCACTGGACGGCAAGCATCGAATCCATCGTGCTGGGCGATGGCGGCCCGCGGCACCAGGCGACCTTGCAGGCGCTGGTCGACGCCGGCGCGAACCTGCAGCTGGCCGACCACGACGGCCGCACGCCGCTGCAACTGGCGCAGGCGCGCGGCTACGCCGACATGGTGAAGATCCTGGAGAAGAAATAACTACAGCTGCACCGGCTGCGTGCGGGCGAAGGCGTCGCCGTCGCGCGCCTGCCGGCGCATGTCTTCATCGCGCGTGGCCAGCAGCCGCTCCAGATCCGCGCGGGCATCGGCGGCCTGCGCCTGGATGACCACCGGGCCGGCGATGACGTCCGCGCCCTGCCGGGCTTCCGGTTGTTGCGTAGGCGGCGCGGGATCGGGAGGCGCCGCGGTCCACGAGCCCGGATGCGGCAACGGCGGGCAGCGCGAGGCGTCCGGCAGGCCGAATTGCCAGGAGATGCCAGCGAACCAGATGCCGGCAGTCGGGTCCAGCAGTTGCAGCCGGCCGAACATGTCCTGCTCCAGCGCGACCGCGTGCAGCAGCAGGCGCGGATCCCAATGCTTCAGCACCATCCGCAGGTGCAGGCCTCGCTCATGGTCGCGGTGGACGGCACGCACCACCTCCGGCACCACCCAGGTCGGCGGGATGCCGTTGCGGAAGAGCGCATCGCGCACCACCAGCCGCAGCAGGTCCCGGCGCGTGGTGTTGCTGACAGTGGTCTGCACACGATCCGCTTCGGCGCGCTGCGCGGCCGAGCTCCGACGAAACAGGAAGTCGAGGAAGGGCATGCGGACTCCGGGACTGTCGGTGGAGTGTTCGCCTGATCCCGGATCCGCTGCGTAAAGTTGTCAGCCCCGCCAAGAATTGGGTCGAACGGCCGCGTCGGCTGCTTCCTACGCCACGAAAGGCGTACCCGGCAGCCGGTGTCCGGCGCCGCTGTGGCACCTTGGGCAAAACCACAGCCATTCGACCGTCGGGAGGTCGCCATGCTCGAATCCATCCGCAAGCTGCTGGGCGCCGGCCTGGTTGGCCTGCTCGCCCTCGGCACCGTCGCCGCGCGCGCCGATCCGCCCTATCGCGCGGTCCGCCTCGCCTACGAAAGCGGTACCGTCAGCTTCTCGCCGGCAGGCGACACGGACTGGGCGCGCGCGCCGCTGAACCAGCCGCTGGCCACCGCCGACCGCCTGTGGGTCGACACCGGATCGCGTGCCGAGTTGCAGTTGGATGGCGCCGCGCTGCGCGTGGGTGAAGGCACCAGCGCCTCGGTGATGAACCTGGACGACCGCATCGCGCAGTTGCGGCTCGAGCAGGGCAGCGTGAGCTTGCACGTGTGGCACATCGGCTCCGGCCAGGCCATCGAGATCGACACGCCGAACCTCGCGTACTCGATCCGCCAGCCGGGCAATTACCGCATCGACGTGAATCCCGGCGACGCCTCCACCGCCGTCCTGGTCCGCAGCGGCTCGGCCGACGTGTATGGCGAAGGCGCGTCGTTCCGCATGGGCGCGGGCGATGGCTACCGCTTCTACGACACCGCCCTGCGCGACTACGAGCGCTTCGCGGCCGGGCCGCCGGATGCGCTGGATCAGTGGGCCGCCACGCGCGATCGCCGCTGGGAGCATTCCGCTTCGGCGCGCTACGTGCCGCGCAACATGATCGGCTACGAAGACCTGGACGACTACGGCAGCTGGCGCGACGCGCCCGGCTACGGCCATGTGTGGATCCCCTCCCGCGTGGAGGCCGGCTGGGCGCCTTACCGCGACGGGCATTGGGCCTGGGTCGATCCCTGGGGCTGGACCTGGATCGACGACGCGCCCTGGGGCTTCGCAAGTTCGCACTACGGCCGCTGGGCCCGCGTCTCCGACCAGTGGGCGTGGGTGCCGGGGCCAGCGAGCGACACGCCCGTGTATGCGCCGGCGCTGGTGGCCTTCGTCGACGTGCTGGCCGCAAGCGCCGCCAGCGCCCCGGCGGTCGCGTGGTTCCCGCTCGCGCCGCAGGAGGTGTACCGGCCCGCCTACCCGGCCAGCCGCGAGTACTTCACGCGCGTGAACACGAGCAACACCGTGGTCAACGTCACGCGCATCACCAACGTCTACAACACGAACAACGTGACGAACGTGGTCTACGCGAACCAGCGCGTCCCGGGCGCGGTGGTCGCCGTGCCGCGTAATTCCTTCGTGCAGTCGCAGCCGGTTGCGCGGCAGACGGTGGCCGTGCAGCCGGCGCAGGTCGCCGCGGCGCGGGCCACACCGGCGCCGCCGGTGGCGCCTGTGCACGCGAGCATGGTCGGCGCGGCTCCCGCGTCGCGCCAGCCGCCGGCCGCCTCTGCGCAGCATCCGGTGGTGGCCCACACGGCGCCGCCTGCGCGGCCGACGCCGATGGCCGAGAGGCTGGCGGCCTTGTCGGCGCAGCCGGGGCGCGTGCCGCCACCGGCGGCGCCACCCGCGGCGGCCGCTCCGGCGGTGGCCGTGAAGCTGGCACAGCCGACGCAGACGGCTGCGGTGACGGTCACCGCGCCGCCACCAGCGTCGCCGAATGGCCGCGCCGCGGAGCGGCATGCGGCGAGGGCGCCGGCGGGTGCGGCCGCATCCGCTCCCGTGGCCGCTGCTTCCAGGCCGGCGCCCGCTGCTGCGGCGCCTGCGCAGGCCGCGGCTCCGCGCGGCGAGAACCGCCAGGCCCAGGCCGCGCCCGCGGCACGACCGGGGACGCCGCCGGCGGGGCCGGCGGCGGAGGCGCGACCTGCACCAGCGCAAGCTGCAACGCCAGGCGCGCGACCCGCTCCGGCGCAGGCCGCCGCACCATCCGCACGTCCGGCGCCCGCGCCAGCCGAAGCACCACGGCCGGCTCCGGCGCAAGCTGCGGCACCGGAAGCACGTCCCGCTCCGGCGCGAGCCGAAGCGCCAGCAACGCGGCCGGGGCCAGCGCAAGCCGAAGCACCAGCAGCGCGGCCAGGTCCAGCGCAAGCCGCGGCGCCGTCGGAGCGACCTGCTCCGGCGCAAGCCAGCGCGCGTCCGCCCGCTGTTGCTGCGGCGCCTTCGCGTGAGGCGCCGCCGCATCCGGCGCGCGCGACACAGCTACCGCAGCGCGCTGAAGAGGCTGCGCGGCTCGGTGCCGCGGCATCGCCCGCCGAGCCTGCCCGTGCCGCAGCCGCGCCAGCCGCTCCTGTCGTCCGCGAAGCGGTGGCGCCGGAGCCGCATCGCAGCGCGCCACCGGAGCATGCGGCGCAAGCTCCGCACCCGCCGGCGATGGCCGAACGCGCGCATGAACCTCCTGCGCGCGCGCCCGCACCGGAGCCGGCAGCGCATCCGGCGCCGCCCCCGCCGCAGGCGGCCGCCGTTCCGGCGCAGCACGCGCCTTCTCCGGTTGCTGCCCGTCCCGAAAGCCACGAACCGCCGCCACCAGCGAAGGCCGCGGAGCGTCCGGAACACGTCGCCGAGACGCCGCCGCATGCCAAGCCCGAGTCCGAGCCCGCGCAGCCGCGGCGCGAGCACGCCAGCGAAGCGCGCGGCGGCTGATCCCGGAGGATCAGGAAGGCGCCCGCAAAGCAAAAGGGCTTACGCCGGTGTCGGCGTAAGCCCTTGAGGAATGTGGTGCGGCTGGCGGGGATCGAACCCACGACCCTTGGCTTCGGAGGCCAATACTCTATCCACTGAGCTACAGCCGCGTGAGCCGCCATTGTACCGGCTCGCCGCCGGCCAGGCCGCCACGCAGCTGCCACAGGCGCAAAGCCACGTGGATCTCGAGCGAGCGCACGGACTGGCCCCAGTCGCCCAGCAGGTCCTGGATCGTCGCCAGCCGCTGGCGCGCGGTGTTCACGTGGATGCCCAGGTTCTGCGCAGCCAGCGTAGCGTTCTGGTTGCAGTCGAAATAGCTCAGGAGCGTGGCGGCCAGCTCGGTGCCGCGCTTCTGGTCGTAGGCCGTGATGGCGCCGATGGTGGTGTCCAGGAAGGCGCTGACGCTCGCCGCATCGTGCGTCTCGAACAGCGTCGTATACAAGGTCAGCTGCGCCTGCGGCACCAGCCGCCCGCGCACGCCCATGCGTTCCAGCACAGGCAGCGCGCGCCGCAGGGCCGCATAGGCGGCCGGCAACCCGGTCGGTTCTTCCAGCGGGCGTGACACGATCCCGCCGAAGCCGTTACCCAGCGCCTGGCCCGCCAGCTCCGCGATGGTCCGGCGCACCTCGTCGACGCGCTCCATCGGTGCGAGCAGCGTGAACACGCCGTCGATGTCGTCGAACAGCGTGCTGGCGAACAGCTGCGTCGCCCGCAGGCGCCGCGCCACCTGCGCCGCCTGCGACTTGCCGGCATCGACCACGACCAGCGCGCAAGCCTGCGCCAGGTCGACGCCGGCCCGCTTGGCCTGCTCGCACAGCAGCGGCAGCTCGTCCTGCCGCGGCGTGAGCAGGGCGCGCAGCAGCGTGGAACGGTCGTGGCGCTGCGCCGCTTCCATGCGCTCGCGCGAGAGCAGCACGATCGCGATGATGGTGGTGCTGCGCTCGAAGTTGCGCACGGCCATCTCGTCCAGCTCGCCCGGCACGAACAGCAGCACCGAGCCGAGCAGCTCGTTGCCGCCGGCCACCACGTTCAGCCGGCAGGTCTCGCCGCCCGCCGCGAAGGCGACGACGGAGCGCCCGTTGCGCCGGCTCTGGCGCGCCGCCTGCGCCAGTTCGCTGCTGTGGGCGCCGTGCGGTGCGTAGGCGTTCGCGCCGTTTCCTGGATATCCCTCGGCCGAAGAACGCACGATCACCTGCGCTGCCTCGTCCAGCACCAGCAGGCTGCCGCCCATGCGCGTGGCGATGGCCTGGCAGAGGTCCTCCAGCGAGGCGCCCTGCGCCAGCAGCGTGGTCAGCTGCTCGTGGGCCTCGGCGGCGCGTTGCACGCTGCGCGCGTGCGCTTCCAGTTCCGTCCGCGCGGCTTGCGCGCTCGCCAGCGCGGCGCTCGCCTGCTCGAAGGCTCTTGCGTTCTTGATCGCCAGCGCCGCGTGCGTCGCCAGCGTGCTGAGGATGGACAGGTTCTGCGCGCTGTGCGTGCGGTGGTAGCGGTCGGCGACGAACAACGCGCCGATCACCTCGTCTTCCCACACCAGCGGCACGCCGGCCACCGCGGCCATGCCTTCGTCGCGGAAGGTCGCGTCCAGCGCGGCGTCGTGGTGGAAGCGCTGGTCGTTCAGGTAGTCCGGCGTGGTGAAAGGCAGGCGCGTGGACGCCACCACGCTGACGATGCCCAGGTGGCTGGTCGCCACCATGTGGCCGGTGCCGCGCGCCAATGCGCCATCGGCCGCGACCACGTGGAAGCCATCCAGCTGCTTGTCGTAAGTGGAGAGCCACGCAACATGCGAGCCGAGCAGCCGGCGCGAACGCGAGACGATCGCATGCAGCAGCTCGTTCAGCTGCAGCCGGCTGGTGAGGTCGCGCGCGGATTCGATCACGGCCAGCAAGCCGCTTTCGCGCTGCTGCCCCAGGTCCAGCCGGTTGCGCACGGCCATGCCCATGCGCACGCGTTCGGCCAGGCCCGCCTTGTCGCGCGTGTCCGGCAGTTCGCCGACGCGCGCCAGCAGCGCGGCGAAGTCGTCTGCCGGCGCGCCCTGGTGCAGCAGCTCGACCAGCTCGTAAAGGATGTCTTCCGTCACGTCGGCAGCGGCGACGGCGGCCATGGCTTGCTCCTTATTCGCGGCAATCGCAGGCAGGCTAGCAGAGGGCGGGGCGCAGCAGCGTCGGCACTTTCCCGCCGATGAGGAGCAAGTTCAGGGTTTCCCCGCGGTCGTCCGCGCACACCGGCGGGAGCGCGCTGATGTGCGCGCTGCACATTTGCAGGGCGCCGCGCTTCCGCAACAGTGCAGGCGCATGAGCACACTCGATCTGCTGAGGCCGCAGCCGGGCCTGAGGGTTCTCGTCACTGCCGGCGCCGCAGGCATAGGCGCTGCCATCGCATGCGCCTTCGCCGAAGCCGGCGCCCGCGTGCATGTCTGCGACGTGGACCGCTCGGCGCTGGATCGCCTCGCCACCGAAGCACCGGGCATCTCGTCCAGCGTCGCCGACGTGGCGATCGAGAAGGACGTGCACGTGGTGTTCGACGATGTCCTCAACACGCTGGGCGGGCTCGACGTCCTCGTCAACAACGCAGGCGTGGCCGGCCCCACCGGCGCCATCGAAGGCATGGACGCCGGCCACTGGGAGCGCACGGTCGCCGTCAACCTGAACAGCCAGTTCCTGTTCGCGCGGCAGGCGGTGCCGTTGCTGAAGGCCTCGCGCTCCAACCCCTGCATCGTCGCCATGAGCTCGGTGGCGGGACGTTTGGGCTATGCGTATCGCACGCCGTATGCGTCGACCAAGTGGGCGATCGTCGGCATGACCAAGTCGCTCGCCATCGAGCTCGGTCCGCAAGGCGTGCGCGCCAACGCCATCCTGCCCGGCACGGTGGAGGGCGCGCGCATGGAAGACGTGATCGCCGCGCGCGCCTCCACCTTGGGCGTGTCCGTCGAGGCGATGCGCTGGGAGTACGTCCGCAAGTCTTCGCTGCGCCGCATGGTGACGGCCGAAGACGTCGCGGCGCTGGCGCTGTACCTGTGTTCACCGGCCGCACGCAACGTCACCGGGCAGGCGATCAGCGTCGACGGAAACATCGAATACCTCTGACGAGGCTTTTCACCACCAACAGGAGACAAGGTATGAGACAGACATGCAAACGCTCGCTCTGCGCCATCGCTGCCACGGCCCTGTTGGCCGGCTGCGGCGGCAGCGGCGGCGACACGCCCCGGCCGCTGGCCTGCGCCGACCTGGCCGGCATGACGATTCCTGCCGAGGCCATGGCCTTGCCCACGAGCGGCGGCACCGTGGCCACAGCCACTGTCGTCGCCGCATCGGGCAGCGGCGCATCGGCCGTGCCGGAGCACTGCCTGGTCTCGGCCAGCATCGCGCCGGTGGACCCGGCGGCGCCCAAGATCATGTTCCGCGTCGCGCTGCCGACCGCGTGGAACTCCAAGGCCTTGATGATGGGCGGCGGCGGCTTCGACGGTTCCATCCCCGCCATCACCGGCAACATCTCGAACGGTCCTGCCGACCAGCCGACGCCGCTGGGGCGCGGTTACGCCACCTTCGCCAGCGATTCGGGCCACCAGGCCAACAGCTATGCCTCGCAGGACGGCACCTGGGGCCTCAACGACGAAGCCACGCGCAACTTCGGCGGCGACGCGCTGAAGAAGACGCGCGATGCATCCGTGTTCCTGATCCGCAAGCGCTACGGCACCGGGCCGTCGCTGGCGTATTTCGCCGGCGGCTCCACGGGCGGGCGCGAAGCATTGACCTCCATCCAGCACTGGCCGCGCGACTGGGACGGCGCCATCGCCTGGTACCCGGCCTGGAACGATGCCGCGGCGCTGCTGGGCGGCCATCGCATGAACCGCGCACTGGCGCAGCCCGGCGCCTATCCCAACCAGGCCAAGCGCGCCGTGCTGTATCGCGCGGCCATGGAGGCGTGCGACGGCCTCGACGGCGTGGTGGACGGCCTGGTCAGCAACCAGGCGGCCTGCAACGCGCGCTTCGATCCTTCGACCGCCACCGTGGGCGGCCTGCCCTTGCGTTGCGCCGGCGGCGCGGACACGGGCGATGGCTGCCTGTCCGATGCACAGATCGCCGCGCTGAAGACGATCAACACCGCGACGCATTTCAACTTCACGCTGGCCAGCGGCGAGACCGGCTATCCGGGCTACAACGTCTGGGGCGCCGACCTGGGGATGACGTCATCGGCGGCCGTGCAGCCGGTGGTGACCTTCCTCGCGCTGGGCACCAGCCAGCCGGTGATCCCCATGCCGCGCAGCGCGCCTTACATCAGCGTGCTCACCGACCAGTGGATCCAGTACGTCGTCACGCGTGCGCCCGGCTACGACTCGCTCTCGCTCGACCCCGAGAACCCCGGCCTCTGGGGCGCCCGCATCAGCGACCTGAGCAAGCAGCTGGACACGCCCACCGATCTCTCGATCTTCCGCGCGCGCGGCGGCAAGCTGCTGCTGGCGCATGGCGTGCAGGACGTGCTGGTGAGCACCCGCGCCACCGAGGACTACTACCAGCGCCTGCGCACGCAGTTCGGCGGCGACACGGACGGCTTCGTCCGCTACTACGAAGTGCCGGGCCTGGGGCACGCGGTGAGCTCGGTGTTCAACGCCACCTGGGATTCGCTGACCGCATTGGAACAATGGGTGGAGAAGGGGAACGCGCCGAGCGGCCAGGTGACGACCGACACGGTCGGCGTCCCTGGCCGCACGCGGCCTCTGTGCGACTACCCGAAATGGCCGAAGTACAACGGCAGCGGCGACGTGAACAAGGCAAGCTCGTTCAGTTGCGCGGACTGATCTGGCTTGCGATGGATCGATGGCGATCGGCCTCCGCCCGCAGCGCATCACCATCCTGGTCCAGGGCCGGTGCTGCAAATGCGGGCGAAGCCGGCGTGCGCCCGAAGTCCCACGCGCCCGCGAAGCCGCGATAGCCGCCAACGACCGGATGCTCGAAGCGCTGGATCAAGCCCTCGGCCTGCACCTGCGGGAAATCGAACATGTCCTCCACGTCGCGCGCGGCGGCGCAGGGGACTTCTTCGCTGAACAGCGCTTCCCACTCCAGCGCGCTGCGCGCAGCCAGCGCCGCATGCAGCTTCGGCACGATCTCCTGCGCGTGCTGGGCGCGCTTGCGCACGCTGTCGTAGCGTTCCACCAGCAGCTCCTGCAGTCCCGTCTTTTCGCACAGCGCCTGCCAGAAGTGCGGCGTGTTGGCGGAGATGTAGAGCCAGCCTTCGCGCGTGGGGTGGATGCCGGTGATGCCGCCGGAGCGCATGTCGCGGCCGCCGACGTCGCGCGGTTCGCTGTCGGCCCAGACCAGGCGCGCCGATTGCATCGACAGCGCCGAGCGCAGCAGCGACACGCCGACGTACTGGCCTTCGCCGCTTTGCGTGCGCTCGTACAAGGCCGCGGTCACGCCGCTCGTGACCAGCGAGGCCGCGTAGTAGTCCACCACGGAGCCGTACAGGATGGCGGGCGGCCCACCGGACGGGCCTTGCTGCGCCGCCATGCCGGTCATCGTCTGCAGCACCTGGTCGTAGCCGGCCTTGTCGCACAGCGGCCCGGCCTCGCCGTAGCCGGTGACGGCGCAGTAGACCAGGCGCGGATTGATCGCGCGCAATTGCTCGTAGGCGATGCCCAGGCGCCCGGGCACTTCGGGGCGGAAGTTGTGCACCAGCACGTCGGCCGTGCTGGCTAGCGCTCGCAGCCGCTCCAGGTCTTCGGGCTTCTTCAGGTCCAGCACGACGCCACGCTTGCTGCGGTTGACGCCGAGGAAGGCGCGGCTTTCGGCAGCCAGCGTCGACGGGTACTTGCGCAGGTTGTCGCCGGCGGGAGGCTCGATCTTGATCACCTCGGCGCCCATGTCGGCCAGCAGCGCGCAGCCGTAGGGGCCGGCGATGTAGGCGCTGAGGTCGAGGACGCGGATGCCGGCCAGCGGGCCGGTGGGCTTGGGCATGCGGGGCTCCTTGGCGGTTCAGGCCGCGGGCAGCAGGCCGACGCGGCGCGCGGTGGCGACGATGCTGCGCGCGCGCAGCAGGAAGGGCCGGTCGATCATCTTGCCGTCGACGACGAAGGCGCCGAGGCCGCGCTGCTCCGCGTCTTGCGCCGCTTGCACCACGCGCACGGCCTGCGCGATCTCTTCGGCATCGGGCAGGAAAGCCTCGTTGGCCAGCGCCACCTGGCTCGGGTGGATGCAGCTCTTGCCGGCGAAACCGAGGCGGCGCGCCATGCGCGCTTCGGCCAGGTAGCCTTCGGTGTCGCGAACGTCGGCGAAAGCGCCGTCGAAGGCGTCGACACCCGCTTCGCCCGCAGCCAGCCGCACGGCCAGCAGCACTTGCTGCACGGCGGCCACTTCGCGGCGCTGGATGCCCAGCGGCTCGAACAGGTCGCCCAGGCCGACCTGCAGGCCCATCACGCGCGGATCGGCGCAGGCAATGGACGCGGCTTCACGCAATGCGCGAGGCGTCTCGATGTTCAGCAGCATTTGCACCGGCACGGCCACGCCGTTGGCGCGCTCGGCGCGGCGGATCGCTTCGCTCGCCGCACGTACCTCGTCGGCCGATTGCGGCTTGGGCAGGTTCAGCACGTCCAGCCCGGGTTGCACGATGGCTTCGAGGTCGGCCTGGAAATGCGGCGTGTCCATGGCGTTCACGCGCACGATGACCAGCTTGCCTTCGCCCGGGGCGCGCGTGCGCAGGAAGTCGCGGACGGTGGCGCGGGCCTCGGGCTTGCGCTCCTCGGTGACGGCGTCCTCGAGGTCGATGGAGATGGCGTCGGCCGCACCGGCCAGCGCCTTGGGGAAGAGTTCCGGCCGCGAGCCGGGAACGAACAGCTTGCTTCTCATCCCGCCGAGGATAGCGGTCCTTGCGCGGGGACCAGCCGTCCCTCGCGCATTTGTTCCAGCCGCGAGATGCCCAGCAGCGCCATGTTGCGATGGATTTCCTGCTGCAGCAACGTGATGCCATGCCGCACGCCAGGCTCGCCGCCCACTGCCGCCGCGTACAGGAAAGGCCGGCCGATGAACACGAAGCGGGCACCGAGGGCGATGGCCTTCAGCACGTCGTTGCCGCGGCGCACGCCGCTGTCCATCATCACCGGAAGCTCGGGAACCGCGGCCACCACGGAAGGCAGCACGCGTAGCGGCGACACGGCGCCATCCAACTGTCGGCCGCCATGGTTGGAGACGATCAGCCCGTCGGCGCCGCAGTCGCGGGCCGAGCGCGCGTCGGCGGCGCTCAGGATGCCTTTGACGACCAGCTGACCCTTCCACAGCCGGCGGATCAGGCCCAGGTGTTCCCAGCCGAGGTGGTCGCGCGCGCCGAAGTCGCGCACTGCATTGCGCGAGAGGATCGGCGCGCCGCGCGTCGCCTGCGAATTCTCGAAATGCGGCATGCCGTGCTGCGCCAGCGTGCGCAGGAAGGAGCCGAACAGCCAGCGCGGATGCGTCACGCCCTGCCAGGCCAGCGCGACGCTGGGTCGCAGCGGGCTGGAGAAGCCGACCCGCACGTGGTTCTCGCGGTTGCCCGAGACGGCCGTGTCCGCGGTCACCACCAGCGTGCCGTAGCCAGCGCGGGCCACGCGTTCGACGAGGGCTTCGATGCGCGCCGTCTCGCCGGGCACGTAGGCCTGGAACCAGGCATCCGGGTTCGCGCGGCGCACGTCTTCCAGCGCGATCAGGCCGGTGCCGCTGCACACCATCGGAATGTTGGCGGCGGCCGCGGCCTGCGCCAGCGCGAGGTCGCCGCGGTAGGCGGCGAGGGCGCACATGCCCATGGGCGCGATGCCGAAGGGCGCGGACCAGGTCTTGCCGAACAGCGTGGTGGCCTGCGAGCGCTGCGCCACGCCTTGCAGCACGCGCGTGACGAAGCCCCATTCGGCGAAGGCGCTGCGGTTGCCGGCCAGCGAGGCGTCGGTCTCGCAGCCCCCCGCCACGTAGCCGTACACGGGCCGCGGCAGCACGCGCCGCGCCGCCGGCTCGAAATCCTCCAGCGAGAGGATGGAGCGGAGCCGGCGCGGCGTGTCCGTGGCTATGGTCCGCGTTCCGCCGGACGTGGCAAGGGCCTGCGAAGCGCTCATCGATCGCTCAATCCGCCTTGATGTCGGCGGCCTTGGCCACCTGGCGCCAGCGCTCGATTTCGGCGGCGATGAAGGCCTCGAACTCGGCGGGTTTCATGGCGGCCGGCTCGGCGCCTTCCTTCAGGAAGAACTCGCGCATCTCGGCCGACAGGATGATCTTGTTGATCTCGGTGTTCAGGCGGTCCACCACCGGCTGCGGCGTCGCAGCCGGCGCCAGCACGCCCCACCAGAGGTCGGTGGAACTGCCCTTGTAGCCGGACTGCTCCAGTGCGGGCAGCTCGGGCGCCACCGGTGAACGCGTCGGCGAAGTCACGGCCAGCGCGCGCAAGCGGCCGCCCTTCACCTGCGCGAGGATCGACGGCGCGCTGGCCACCAGCAGCTGGATCTGGCCCGCCAGCAGGTCGGTCGTCGCCGGGCCCATGCCCTTGTACGGTACGTGCGTCAGCTTGATGCCGGCCGCGTCGCTGAACAGCTCGGTGGCGAACTGGTTGATGCTGCCGGTGCCCGAGGTGCCGTAGTTCAGCTTGCCGGGGTTGGCCTTGGCGGCGGCGACCACTTCGCCGATGTTCTTGAACGGCGAATCGTGCGCCACCGTCACCAGCAGCGGGCCCTTGCCCAGCATCGCCACCGGCTTGAAGCTCTTGATGGCGTCGTAGGGCAGGTTGTTGCGGATCGCCGCGCCAGTGGTGAAGGTGGAAGACAGCACCACCAGGCTGTAGCCGTCGGCCGGCGCCTTGGCGACGATCGCATTGGCAAGGATGCCGCCGGCCGCGGGCCGGTTGTCCACCACCACCGGCTGGCCCAGCGCGTCGGAAAGCTTCTTGCCGATGGCGCGCGCGAAGGTGTCGTTGGAACCGCCGGGTGCGCTGCCCACCACCAGCGTGATCGGCTTGACCGGCCAGGCCGGCGCCTGGGCCAAGGCAACGAGGGGAAGCGCGCAGGCGAAAGCCAGCGCGGTGCGCAATGCGAAAGTCTTCACTTCTTGTCTCCAGCTTGTTGGAACTGCGGGCCTCACTCGATGCGGATGTTGGCCTCGCGAATCAGCGTACCCCATTTCCCGTGCTCGGCACGGATGTAGGCGGCGAATTGCTGCGGCGTGCCGGGCGTGGCTTCGCTGCCTTCGTGCAGCAGCTTCTCCTTGACCTCGGGGCGCGCGAGGATCTTCACGGTCTCGGTGTTGATGCGCGTGACGATGTCCGCAGGCATGCCCGCCGGGCCGACGAGGCCCAGCCAGGTGCTGGCATCGAAGCCGGGGTAGCCGAGCTCCGCGACGGTGGGCACGTTGGGCAGCGCGCCGATGCGGCGCGCGGAGCTCAATGCCAGCGCCCGCACCTTGCCTGCCGCCAGCTGCCCCATCACCGACACGCTGCTGCCGAAATAGGTTTCGACCTGGCCGCCCAGCAGGTCGGTCATCGCCGGGCCCGCGCCCTTGTACGGCACCTGCAGCAACTGGATGCCGGCGCGGCGCGCCAGCAGTTCACCGGCCAGGTGTCCGACGGTGCCGTTGCCGGCTTGCGCCAGGCGCATCCTGCCGGGCTCCGCCTTCGCGGCCTGCACGAAATCGGCCAGCGTCTTCAGTGGCGAATCGGGCCGCACCACCAGCACCACGGGCTGGTCGGCGATGCCGGCGATCGGCGTCAGGTCCTTCAGCGGGTCGAAGGGCATCTTCGCGTACAGCGAAGGATTGATGGCCAGGTTGGACGCCTGGCCCATGCCGATGGTGTAGCCGTCGGGCGCCGCTTTCGCGACGGCGTCCAGGCCGATGTTGCCACCCGCACCCGGTTTGTTGTCGACGATGACGTTCCAGCCCAGGAGCGTGCTGAACTTCTCCGCGATCATGCGCGAGGTGGTGTCGGTGCCGCCGCCGGGCGGGAAGGGCACGATGAAGCGGATGGTCTTGGACGGATAGCTGCCCTGCGCGAAGGCGGTGCCGGCAGCGGTGGCCATTGCGGCCGCGAGGAAATCTCTTCTTTGCATCGTTGTCTCCTTGGTTTGTCGTTTCAGACCGGGCAGCCCTTCTGGCGCAGCAGGGCGTTGAAGCGTTCCGGGTCGGCCTTGCCGCTGGCGTTGCCGGCGCGGATCTTGTCCTCGCGCGCGGCGTGCGCCCGCACCTCGGGCAGCAGCGAGGCCACGCGCGCCGCGGGCACGCACAGCACGCCGTCGGCGTCGCCGAGGATCAGGTCGCCGGGCGCCACGCTCATGCCGGCGCAGGCGACCGGCACGTTCAGCTCGCCCGGGCCGTCCTTGCTGGGGCCGCGGTGCGTGTGGCCGCGGGCGTAGACGGCGACGCCGCCTTCGGCCCATTCGGCGATGTCGCGCACCGCGCCGTCGACGATGAAGCCGGCGACGCCCCGCGCCACGGCAGTGGTGCGCATCAGGCCGCCGATCAGCGCTTGCGTCAGGTCGCCGGCGCCGTCGATCACGATCACGTCGCCGGGCTGCGCCATCTGCAGCGCCACGTGGATCATCAGGTTGTCGCCAGGGCGCGCGCGCACGGTCAGCGCGGGCCCGCACAGCGCCAGCTTCAGGTCGCCGTGATAGGCGTTCAGGCCCAGCGCGCCGACGCCGCGGCCGAGGCAGTCGCTCGCATGGGCGGCCGGCACGCCGCGGAAGGCGGTGACCAGCTCGGGGGCGATCGTGTTGACGCGCGGGTTGACGGCGTAGCCGGGCGGCCAGGATGCGGTGTTGCTCATGTCAGGCGGTTGCGGTTTGGGTGTGGAGGACTTCGGGGTTGACGCAGCTGCGCGCGTCCGGGCGCTGGCCTTGCAGGTAGCCGAGCACGTTGCGGGCGGCGCCTTCGGCCATCGCGGCCAGCGCAGCGGCCGTGGAACCACCCACGTGCGGCGTGAGGACGACGGTGGGCAATTGCGCCAGCGCGTGGCCGGCGGGCAGCGGTTCGGTGGCCATCGTGTCGAGGCCGGCGCCGGCCAGGCGGCCGTCGGCCAGGCGTGCGATCAGTTCGGTTTCGTCGACCACTTCGCCGCGCGCGGTGTTCACCAGCAACGCGCCAGGCGGCAACAGGTCGAATGCTTTTGCATCGATGAGATTGCGCGTCGCACGCGTGAGCGGCACGTGCAGGCTGAGGACGTCGCTCATGGGCAAGAGCGATTCGAAGCTGGCATGCAGCTGCACGCCGGCCACCGGCGACGCGCCTTGCAGCATGGGGTCGAAAGCATGCACTTCCATGGCCAAGGCCTGCGCGGCGCGTGCGACGCGCTGCCCCACCTGGCCGAAACCGACCAGGCCCAGGCGGCGGCCGCCCAGCTGCAGGCCGTCCTGCGCGCGGGTCCAGCGGCCGGCGCGCAGCTCGCGGTCCAGCAATGCGATGCGGCGCGCGGCGGCGAACATCAGTCCCAGCGTCAGCTCCGCGACCGAAGCCGCATTGGCGCCCGGCGTCACGTACACCGGCACGCCCTGGCGCGTGGCGGCGTCGACGGCGATGTTGCTCGCGCCGACGCCGTGCTTGGAGATCACCTGCAGGCTGGGGCAGGCCGCGATGGCGGCGGCCGACAGGTCCACCGTGCGCGAGATCACGGCATCGAAGGGCGTGGAGGCCATCAGCGCCTCCACTTCGGCGGCGCTGTTGGCGTCCTGCAGGAAGCGCACGCTGCAGCCTGCCTGCTGCAGCATGGCGAGGCCGGCAGGCGCCAGCTTGGGCGCGGTCACGAGAATCTGGAACGTCATCGGGGCGGATTCTGGGAACGCGCACTCATTCCGTCTATTCGATAATGATCATCGAATCATCACTTTTTCGAATTGATGGACCTGCACCTGCGCGACCTGCGCTTCTTCGAGACGGTGGCGGAACTGGGGCACCTGGGCCGCGCCGCGCAGGAGGTGGGCCGCTCGCAGCCGGCCCTGACCAAGTGCATCCAGCGGCTGGAAGGCCTGGTGGGCAGCCCCCTGTTCGAGCGCGCCGGCCGCGGCATCCGGCTGACGCCGGTGGGCGAGGTGTTGCTGGCGCGCTGCCGGCTGCTGCGTTCGGCCAGCGACGAAGTGGTGCGCGAGGTGCGCGATTTTGCGCAGGGCTCCGCCGGCCAGGTTGCCCTGGGCAGCGGGCCGATCGCTGCGGAGCACCTGGTGCCGGAGCTGTGCCGCGCGGTGCTGGCCGAGGCGCCGCGGGTGCGCGTCGACGTGCTGGTGGGCCCCAGCTTCGAACTGCGCTCGCAGCTGCGCCAGGGCAAGCTGGACCTGCTGGTGGGGCTGACGGTGGACAGCGACCCGGAGCTGGTGTCCTATCCGCTGGTGGAAGACGTGGTGGTGGTCGCCGCGGCGCGCAGCCATCCGGTGTTCCGCAAGCGCAAGCTGGAGATGCGCACCTTGCTGGATTACGGCTGGGCGCTGCCCAGCGCGCACATCCCGAGCCGGCAATGGCTGGACCTGGCCTTCAGCGGGCGCGGCCTGCCGCCCCCGGACGTGAAGCTGGAAAGCGGATCGATCGCGCTGCTGCCGCGGATGGTGGCGCGCACGGACTTGCTGACGTTCGTGTCGCGGCACACGCTGGCGCTGGAGCGCGGGGCCGCGCTGCGCGAGGTGCAGCTGCCGGCCACCACGCTGCGCCGCAACCTTGGCGTGACGCACCGGCGCGGCGGCTACCTGTCGCCGGCCGCGCAGCGCGTGCTGCGGCTGCTGCGCGAGCGCGGCGAGCAGCTGTTCGGCAGCGCGGGCTGAGCGCTCGCGCGGGCCTCAGCGGCTGCTCGGGCGCGCGGAGGCGCGGCTCGAGGACGGGCGCTTCGCCGACCGGGCGGACGGCTTCGAGGACGAGGACGACTTGCTGCGGCTGGACGACTTCGCCGAAGGCTTGGCCGCCGAAGACTTGCTCGAAGACGAGCGGCTCGACGACTTGGCCGCGGGCTTGGCCGACGAGGTCTTGCTCGCCGAAGACCGGCTGGAGGACTTCGCCGAAGGCTTGGACGACGAAGACTTGCTCGAAGACGAGCGGCTCGATGACTTCGCCGACGGCTTGGACGACGCGGACGCCTTGCTCGAAGAGGAGCGGCTGGAAGATTTGGCCGAAGGCTTGGACGACGAGGACTTGCTCGAAGACGACCGGCTGGACGAGGACTTCGCGGACGGCTTCGAGGAAGACGACGACTTGCTGCGGCTGGACGACTTGGCCGCCTGCTTGGACGCGGACTTGGTCGAAGACGACGATGCCTTCGCGCGCGAGGAGGACGCCTTCGAGCCGGACTTGGCCTGCGACTTCGGCTCCTTGGTTTCGCCGGCCTCGGCCCTTTGCTTGTTCACCGTGCGCGCAGCGATCTCCGCGGCGCGACCCGTCTGGCCGCGCTTCTCGTAGCTTTTCTTGATGTGTTCGTACTCGCGTTCTTCTTTCGGGGTTGAACCTGCAGGCATGGCGTTCTCCTTTGACAACGGACCCCAAGCGGGCCCGCGCCCAAGCTACGCCTGTGCGTGAAACACTTTTGTAGGAGCAATGCTCAAAACCGAGGCAAGCCTTGCATGGCGCTGCCAGCGCGCTCACGCGTCCTGCGGCATCTGCAGCGGGCGGCTATGCAGGTCCGGCGCGCGCGCGAGGCCGGTGGCGGCCAGGATCTCCTGCTCGGAGAGCGTTTCCTTCTGCAGCAGGGCCGCCGCCAGCGCGTCGAGCGCGCGCCGGTTTTCGCGCAGCAGGCGCTTCGCGTCATCGTGGCAGCCGTGGATGATGCGCTGCACTTCGGAGTCGACCAGGCTCGCCGTCTCTTCGCTGAAAGGCTTCTCGCCCATGTAGGCGCCGCCGCCCCCGAGGAAGGCGTTCTGCGCCGGCGCGAGCTGCACCATGCCCACCTTGTCGCTCATCCCCCAGCGCGTGACCATGTTGCGCGCGAGGTTGGTGGCCTGCTCGATGTCGTTCTCGGCGCCGGTGGTGCGGGTGCCGTACACCACTTCCTCGGCCGCGCGGCCGCCCAGCATGCCGACGATGCGGGCGCGGATGTAGGCCTCGGGGTAGTTGTAGCGGTCGGTCTGCGGCCGCTGGTAGGTGACGCCCAGCGCCTGGCCGCGCGGCACGATGCTGACGCGGTGCACGGGGTCGGCGCCGGGTACCAGCAGGCCGAGCAACGCATGGCCGCTTTCGTGGAAGGCGATGCGCTCGCGGTCGTCCGGCCCCAGCAGCAGCGGCCGCTCCGGCCCGAGCACGATCTTCTCCAGCGCGTCGCCGAAGTCCTTCTGCGTCACTTCGGACTCGTTGCTGCGCGCGGCCAGCAGCGCCGCCTCGTTCACCAGGTTCTTCAGGTCGGCGCCGGAGAAGCCGGGCGTGGTCTGCGCGATTTCCTCCAGGCTCACGTCGGCGGCCAGCGGCACCTTGCGCACGTGCACCTGCAGGATCGCCTGGCGGCCGGCCTTGTCGGGCAGGTTGACGACCACGCGGCGGTCGAAGCGGCCCGGGCGCAGCAGCGCGCGGTCCAGCACGTCGGGCTGGTTGGTCGCAGCCAGCACGATGATGCCCTCGCGGCCGGTGAAGCCGTCCATCTCGGTCAGAATCTGCTGCAGCGTGTGTTCCTGCTCGCTGGCGCCGCCGATGGCCACCTGGCCGCGGGCGCGGCCGATGGCGTCGACTTCGTCGATGAAGATGATGGCCGGCGCGCTTTCGCGGGCCTGCTTGAACAGGTCGCGCACGCGCGCCGCGCCCACGCCGACGATCATCTCCACGAATTCCGAGGCGCTCATGGAGAAGAAGGGCACGCCGGCCTCGCCCGCCACGGCCTTGGCCAGCAAGGTCTTGCCGGTGCCGGGAGCGCCGATGAGCAACACGCCCTTGGGCGCGCTGCCGCCCAGGCGCGTGTACTTCTGCGGCGACTTGAGGAAATCGACGATCTCCACCAGTTCGTTCTTCGCCTCGTCGATGCCGGCGACGTCGTCGAAGGTGACGCGCGTGTCCTTCTCCATGTCGTAGCGGCGTGCCTTGCTGCGCCCGATGCCGAAGATGCCGCCGCCCATGCCGGGGCCGCCGCCGGCTGCGGAGGCGCGCCGGTACATCCACACATAGAAGGCGATCAGGATGATGGCCGGCCCGAAGCCGTACAGCAGCGTGCTCCAGAAGCCGCCCTGCTGGATGGGGACGGCGCTGATTTCCACGCCGTGCTGGATCAGGAAGGACTCCAGGTCGCGGTCGAAAAAGGCGGGCAGCTCGGTGGTGAAGGTGGTGGCGGTCCGCGTGGGCACCGGCACGTTGACCTTGGTTCCCGGCGGCGTGGGCTGCGGGTGGCCGGCCGGCGGCCAGGTCACGGCGGCCTTGAAGCGGCCCTCGATGCTGGTGTTGCGGCTGTAGAGGGACTGCACGTTGCCGGCGCCGGCCTGCTCGCGAAACACCGTGTAGGGGATGGTGACCGGCGCCTCCGCGCCGTTGAACACGAAGGTGGAAAGCAGGTAGTTGACCAGCAGGATCAGCAGGAACAGGCCCCAGACCCGGCGTGGCGGCATGCCCGAGAACCCCTTGCCCGCGGGCGGCGTGGGCTTGCTGGGCGGCTGTTGCGCGGTCATGGCGGCTCCTGCGGTTGTTGCCCCATTCTCACGCAAGGGCGGCAAGCGAGGGGGTGACCGGAAGGCCCCAGATTCCCGCTGACTATAATCGCCGGTTGATTTGGAACCGCGCCATCCAGCGAAGAGGCGCATTCACCGAGGACACAATGAGCGACAGCCACGAAGCCCACACCGGTCCGATCAAGACGCCCAAGCAACTGCTGATCGCGGTGCTGTTCTCCTTCCTCGTCCCGGTGTTCATCATCATCGCGTTGGTCTCGTACGTGACCTCCGAGAACAAGCCGGCCGGGGACACCGAAGCGGCCAAGTACTCGCTGGGGGGCATGACGGCCCAGGACGTGGAACGCGGCGTGGCGGAGCGCATCAAGAAGGTGGGCACCGTGGAGATCCAGGATCCCAACCGCCCGCTCAAGACCGGCGAAGAAGTCTTCAAGGCCCAGTGCACCACCTGCCACACGGCGGGCGTGGCCGGCGCGCCCAAGTTCGGCGACGCCGCCGCCTGGGGCCCCCGCATCGCCCAGGGCTTCGAAGCGCTGGTGAACTCCGCGCTGCACGGCAAGAACGCCATGCCGGCCCAGGGCGGCGGCGATTTCTCGGATACCGAAGTCGCCCGTGCCGTGGCCTACATGGCCAACGCCGGCGGCGCCAAGTTCACCGAGCCGGCCGCGCCGGCTGCTGCCGCGGCCAACGGTGCGTCCGCCCCGGCGGCCGCCGCTGCCCCGGCCGCCGCGCCCGCTGCTGGTACGGCTGCTCCCGCCGCCGCCGCTGCGGCTCCGGCTGCCGCCGCCCCCGCAGCCCAGGCCGCCGCTGGCGCCGGTGCCGGCCAGGCCCTGTACAACTCCACCTGCCAGGTTTGCCACGCTGCCGGCGTGGCCGGTGCGCCCAAGTTCGGCGACAAGGCCGCCTGGGCGCCGCGCATCGCGCAGGGCAAGGACGCCCTGTACAACACCGCGCTGCACGGCAAGGGCGCCATGCCGCCCAAGGGCGGCAGCGCCGCGCCGGATGCGGACGTGAAGGCCGCGGTCGATTACATGGTGGGCGCGGCGAAGTAAGAGCCTTCGCCTCCAGGAAGAAGCCGGCCTGGCGCCGGCTTTTTCACGCCTGCGAGGAAGACGGGCTCAGCTGGTAGCCGAAGCGCGCTGGCAATTCGCTGGCGCGCACGTCCTGCGGCTGCCATTGGCCCTGTTCCACGGCTTCGGAGGCCTGGGCGATGTCCTGCGTGTGCACCAGGCCGAAGCCGATGTCGGTGTCCAGGTAGAGGCGGCCGCTTTCGTCCATCAGGCAGCCGCGCACCTGCGCGGGACGGCCGGTGTGGCTGGCGACCGAGCCGTCGGCCTGCAGGCGCCAGATCCAGGGCGTGGCCTGCAATTCGACGTACACGCGCTGCGGGCCGTTCTGGAAGTACCAGCGGCCGGCGGCGTCATGGTCGTAGTTGCGGTGGATGAAGTCGACCAGCTTGTCATGCCGCAGCAGGGAGCCTTTGCACTGCGGGAAGGCGCCGGCGGCCTGCGTGGCGTCGTCGCGCAGATACCAGTTGCCGCGCTCGTCCAGCCCCAGCCAGCCGTAGCAGTGCGGCACGTTCGGCCACTTGGCCATCGCTTGCCGAACGATGTCGTCCATCTGGCGATTATGTTCCGGGCGCCCAAGAAAAAAAAAGCGCCGCAGGGCGGCGCTTGGAGGTGCGGCAGCAATCGGCTGTCGCAACATGTTTGAATTGTGGGGGTTGTCTCCTCGGTCCCTCGTCCTAACTGCCCTACGAGGGGGCGCAGTCGAGTGCCGAGACTGTAAGGCTTTGCACCAGCCTAGGGCATCGGGACTTTCCCGCGCTCCGAATATGCTAGGGAAACTGGAAGCGTGAATCTTCCACGATCCATTCGGCGGCCTTCTCCGCCATCATCAGGGTCGGAGAATTGGTGTTTCCGCTGGTGATCGTGGGCATCGCGCCGGCGTCCACCACCCGCAATCCGGCGATTCCGCGCACCCGCATGCGGGCATCGAGCACCGCCATCGGGTCGCTGTCGGCCCCCATCTTCGTCGTGCCGACCGGGTGGAAGATGGTGGTGGCGATGTCGCCCGCGAGGCGCGCCAGGTCCTCGTCGGTCTGGTACTGCGGGCCCGGCTTCCACTCCTGCGGCTTGAAGCGCGCCAGTGCCGGCTGGGAGGCGATGCGGCGCGTGACGCGCAGCGAATCGGCCGCGACCTTGCGGTCTTCCTCGGTGGACAGGTAGTTGGGCGCGATCGCCGGGGCGTCCTCGAAGCGCTTGCTGCGGATGCGCACCCAGCCGCGGCTGCTGGGGTTCAGGTTGCAGACGCTGGCCGTGAAGGCGTTGAAGGCGTGCAGCGGCTCGCCGAAGGCGTCCAGGCTCAGCGGCTGCACGTGGTATTCGAGGTTGGGCCAGGCCTGCTCCGGCGAACTGCGCGTGAAGGCGCCCAGCTGCGAGGGTGACATGCTCATCGGGCCGCTGCGCTTCAGCGCGTACTCCATGCCGATCTTCAGCTTGCCCCACCAGCTGCTGGCCAGCGTGTTGAGCGTGGCGACGCCATCGACCTTGAACACGGCGCGGATCTGCAGGTGATCCTGCAGGTTCTCGCCGACCCCGGGCAGGTCGTGCACGACGGCTATGCCGTGCTCGCGCAGCAAGGCCGCCGGGCCGATGCCCGAAAGCTGCAACAGCTGCGGCGAGCCGATGCTGCCCGCGCACAGCAGCACTTCGTGCGCGGCCTGCACGGTGATCATTTCCTTGCCGTTCCAGACCTCGGCGCCGGTGCAGCGCTGGTTGCCGTCCCCCTGCGTTTCGATCACGAGCTTCGCGACCTGCGCGCCGGTCCACAGCTCGAAGTTGGGGCGGCCGTAGCAGGTGGGGCGCAGGAAGGCCTTGGCGGTGTTCCAGCGCCAGCCGTTCTTCTGGTTCACCTGGAAGTAGCCGACGCCTTCGTTGTTGCCGCGGTTGAAGTCCTCGCTGTGCGGGATGCCGCTTTCGCGCGCCGCTTCGGCAAACGCGTCCAGCACGTCCCAGCGCAGGCGCTGCTTCTCCACGCGCCATTCGCCGCCGGCGCCGTGCAGCGCGTCGGCGCCCTTGTAGAAGTCCTCGTGCTTCTTGAAGTAGGGCAGGCAGTTGTCCCAGGTCCAGCCGTCGTCGCCGGTGGCGCGCGCCCAGCCGTCGTAGTCGCGCGTCTGCCCGCGCATGTAGATCATGCCGTTGATGCTGGAGCAGCCGCCCAGCGTCTTGCCGCGCGGGTAACGCAGCGTGCGGCCGTTCAGGCCGGCATCGGGCTCGGTGTTGTACAGCCAGTCGGTGCGCGCATTGCCGATGCAGTACAGGTAGCCGACCGGAATGTGGATCCAGTGGTAATCGTCACGCGGGCCGGCTTCGATCAGCAGCACGCGCTTGGAGCGGTCCGCGGAAAGACGATTGGCCAGCAGGCAACCCGCCGTGCCCGCGCCGATGATCACGTAGTCGAACGTTGTCTCGCTCATTGAACCTCCGGACTTCCGGACGCAAAAGACGCAAAAGCGCGCAAAAACCGCAAAAGAACATCCTGGATTTTTTTGCGTCCTTTGCGCTCCTTCGCGTCTTTTGCGTCCGGAAGTCCGGCTGTTATTTCGCCGTAGGCATCGCGAACTCCGCGCCCTTGGAGATGCTCTCCGGCCAGCGCTGCATGATCGACTTCTGCTTGGTGTAGAAGCGCACGCCTTCCTCGCCGTAGGCGTGCATGTCGCCGAACAGGCTCTTCTTCCAGCCGCCGAAGCCGTGCCAGGCCATGGGCACCGGGATCGGCACGTTCACGCCCACCATGCCGACCTGCACGCGGCGCGAGAACTCGCGCGCCGTGTTGCCGTCGCGGGTGAACAGCGACACGCCATTGCCATATTCGTGCGCGTTGATCAGGTCCACCGCTTCCTTCAGGTCCTTGGCACGCACGCAGCCCAGCACCGGCCCGAAGATCTCCTCCTGGTAGATCTTCATGTCCGGCGTGACGCCATCGAACAGCGTGCCGCCGATCCAGAAGCCGTTGTCGCAGCCGGCGCCGGCCTTGGCGCCCTGGAACTTGCGGCCGTCCACCAGCAGCTTCGCGCCTTCCTTCTCGCCCTGGCCGATGTAGCCGGTGATGCGCTCCTGCGCCACCTTGCTGACGATGGGGCCCATCTCGGCGTCCAGTTCCTCGCCGTTCTTCACCTTCAGCGTGAGCGTGCGCTCCTTCAGCTTGTCCATGATCTGGTCGGCCGCGTTGCCCACCAGGATGCCGACCGAAATCGCCATGCAGCGCTCGCCGGCGGAGCCGAAGGCCGAACCGATCAGCGCGTCGACGGCCTGGTCCATGTCCGCATCGGGCATCACCACCATGTGGTTCTTGGCGCCGCCCAGCGCCTGCACGCGCTTGCCGTGGCGCGCGCCGGTTTCGTAGATCTTCTGCGCGATGGCAGTGGAGCCGACGAAGGAGATGGCCGACACGCCCGGGTGTTCCAGCAGCGCGTCTACCGCGTCCTTGTCACCCTGCACCACGCTGAACACGCCATCGGGCAGGCCGGCTTCCTTCAGCAGTTCGGCCATGCGGATCGCGGCGCTGGGGTCCAGCGGGCTGGGCTTGAGGATGAAGCAATTGCCGGCGGCGATGGCCACCGGGTACATCCACATCGGCACCATCACCGGGAAGTTGAACGGCGTGACGCCTGCCACCACGCCCAGCGGCTGGCGCAGCGTCCAGTTGTCGATGCCGGTGGAGACCTGGTCGGTGTAGTCGCCCTTCAGCAGCTGCGGAATGCCACACGAGAATTCGACGATGTCGATGCCGCGCGTCACTTCGCCCTGGGCGTCGGTGAACACCTTGCCGTGCTCGGCGGTGATCATGTGGGCCAGTTCGTCACGGTGCTTGTTCAGGAGCTCGAGGAACTTGAACATCACCCGGGCGCGGCGGATCGGCGGCGTGTCGGCCCAGGCCGGGAAGGCCGCCTGGGCGGCCCGCACGGCGGCATCGACCTCACCGGCGTTGGCCAGGGCCACCTGGCCGCTCACCTGGCCGGTGGCGGGGTTGAAGACATCGGCGCGGCGGCCGCTCTGGCCGGGGGCGACGCGGCCACCGATCCAGTGCCCGATGGAGGCAATGGCGGCGGGACGGGTCTTGTCGGGGGCGTTCATGGGGCGATCCTCGATTGGGGTGCGGGCAGTCTAACGCCGCGTTCGCAGGCCTTCCACGGGACCTCCCCGCAGTCCCGGCCTCCTCGCAAAGGGCGAACACTTCCCGCCCCCGAAACTCGACTCTGCCGTTAGGATGGACGGCCCGCCCATGAGCACCACCAACGACGCCACGCCCCGCTTCGAATCGGAGCCCGCCTCCGAGGCCGCCGTGCGCCTGCTCGGCGAATGGACGGCTTCGCAGTTCGCCCGCCCGGGCTTGCTGCGCGAGCTGAAGCGCCGCCTGCCGGAGGCCGAGCCGGGCCGCGGCTGGGACCTGCGCGGGGCCAAGCAGATCGACCACGTGGGCGCGCAGTTCCTGTGGGACCACTGGGGCCGGCGCTGGCCGCCGCAGCTGGAGACCAGCGACACCCAGCGCTCGCTGCTGGAGCGGGTGGCGAAGCTGACCACCGAGCCGCGCAGGAAGCGCAAGGCGAGTTGGTGGACGCTGTACCTGGAGTTCGGCGCCTCGCTGCTGCGCGCGATGGGCCATGTGCGCGATTTCATCCGCCTGCTCGGTCGGCTCACGCTCAACCTGGGCCGGCTGGCGAAGGCGCCGCATCAGGGGCCCTGGCGCGATTTCTCCGGCCACCTGTATCGCATCGGCGCCACCGCCTTGCCGATCACCGCGCTGGTCGGCTCGTTGATCGGCGTGGTGCTGGCCTACCTCACCGCGCAGCAGCTCAAGCAGTTCGGCGCCGATGCCTACATCGTCAACATCCTGGGCATCGCGCTGATCCGCGAGTTGGGGCCGCTGCTCGGGGCCATCCTGATCGCCGGGCGTTCGGGCAGCGCCATCACCGCGCAGATCGGCGTGATGCGGGTGACCGACGAACTCGATGCCATGAGCGTGATGGGCATCTCGCACAGCTACCGCCTGGTGCTGCCGCGCGCGATGGCGCTCGCCATCGCCATGCCCCTCATCAGCGGCTGGACCACGCTGGCCGGCCTGCTGGGCGGCATGCTGGCCGCGGACCTGTCGCTGGGCATCACCCCCAGCTACTTCATCAACGCATTGCCCGACGCGGTGATGGTGTCCAACCTCGTACTGGCGCAGGTGAAGTCCGTGGTGTTCGGCATCCTCATTGCGCTGATCGGCTGCCACTTCGGCCTGCGGGTGCTGCCCAACACGCAGAGCCTGGGCGAGGGCACGACGTCCTCGGTGGTGACGGCGATCACGGTGGTGATCCTGGTCGACGCGCTGTTCGCCATCCTGTTCAAGAACGTGGGGATCTGATGGAAGACCTGAAGGACCGCCGCGTCGCCAGCGCCCTCGAGCCGGACGAAGACGTGCCGATGGTGGACATCCGCAACCTGTGGACGATCTTCCGCCACCCGGACCGCCGCGTCGTGATCCACAAGGACCTGAACCTGCAGGTGAAGCGCGGCGAAGTGATGTCCATCGTCGGCGGCTCCGGCACCGGCAAGACGGTGTTGCTGCGCCAGATGCTGGGCCTGGAGCGGCCGGCGCGCGGCGAGATCCTCATTGGCGGGCGGCCGCTGCAGAAGCTGGACCGGCGCGGCGCCAGCAGCCGCGTGGGCATGCTGTTCCAGCACGGCGCGCTGTTCTCCGCCTTCACGGTGCTGGAGAACGTCGCCTTCCCGCTGCGCGAACTGAAGACGCTGCCGCCGCGCCTGATCGAGGAAGCGGCGCTGGTGAAGCTGCAGATGGTGGGCCTGAAGCCGGCCGACGCCGACAAGATGCCGTCCGAGCTGTCCGGCGGCATGATCAAGCGGGCCGCGCTGGCGCGCGCGCTGATCATGGACCCGCCGCTGCTGCTGCTGGACGAACCCACCGCGGGCCTGGACCCGGACAGCTCCGATGCCTTCGTCAACCTGCTGCGCTCGCTGCATCGCGAGCTGGCGCTGACGGTCATCATGGTGACCCACGACCTGGACACCTTGTTCGAGCTGTCCACGCGCATCGCGGTGCTGGCCGAGCAGAAGGTGATCGTGACCGCGCGGCCGCGCGACGTCATCGCCTTCCGGCATCCCTTCGTGGAGGAGTTCTTCCTGGGCGAACGCGGGCAGCGGGCGATGGAACTGCTGCGCGAATACCCGTTCGCGATCTAGCGTCGAAAGGAAACGGCAACATGGAAAACAAAGCGCACGCCCTGGCCGCCGGGATCTTCGTGGCGCTGCTCACCGTGCTCGTGCTCGGCCTGGCCTCCTGGCTGACGCGCGACACGGGAGTGCGCGACAGCTACGAGATCACCACGCGCGAATCCGTCACTGGCCTGCAGGCGCAGGCGCCGGTGCGCTTGCGCGGCGTCGACGTCGGCAAGGTGAGCTCGGTGGGCTTCGACCCCAAGGTGCAGGGCAACGTGCTGGTGCGGCTGCAGATCGACCGCGACGCGCCGCTCACCACCGACACCTTCGCCACCCTCAGCTACCAGGGCGTGACCGGCCTGGCCTTCATCCAGCTGTCGGACAACAACAAGAAGGCGCCGCGGCTGGAACCGGACGACGACAACCCGCCGCGCATCCCGCTGAAGCCGGGCCTGCTGACGGAGCTGGAGGAGAAGGGCACCCTGATCATGGACAAGGTCAACGAAGTCGCCGCGCGCGTCAACACGCTGCTGGGTGATGAAAACCAGAAGCGCATCGCCACCGCGCTGGAAAGCGTGGGCCGCACCGCCGACACCACCAACCAGCTGGTGCAGCACCTGGACCAGACGGTGTCCAAGCGCGTCGACCCCGCGCTGGCCGATGCCGGTACCGCGCTGCGCAGCGTGCAGCACACTGCGGCCAACCTCGACAAGACGGTCGACGAGTTCGGCACCGTGGCCCGCCGCATCAACGCCCCGGACGGTCCGCTGGACCGCATGGGCGAGGGCGTCGATTCCCTGTCCGCGGCGGCCGACCAGTTCGGCCGCGCCACCTTGCCGCGCATCAACCGCGTGGCCGACGAAGCCACCCGCACCGTGAAGTCCCTGAACCGCGCCGTGAGCGAACTCACCGAAAACCCGCAAGCCCTCGTGTACGGCCAGGGCCGGCCCGTGCCGGGGCCCGGCGAACCTGGCTTCGCCGCCCCGGGAGCCGCCCGATGATCCGCCGCCGCCCGCTTCTCGTCGCGGCCGCCCTGTCGCCGCTGGTCCTGGCTGGCTGCAGCAGCATCCTGCCGGACAAGCCGGTGCGAGAGACCATGTTCGACCTCGGTCCCGCGCCGGCCACGGCGCAGGCGAAGCCGCTCGGGGCGCCGCTGGTGCTGCCGGACGTCGAAGTGGCCGGCGCGCTGGAGACCACGGCGCTGCTGTTCCGCCTGGGTTACGCCGATGCCTTCCAGCTGCGGCCCTACGCTTTCGCGCGCTGGAGCGCGCCGCCGGCGCAGCTGGTGCGGCAACGCCTGCGCGACCACCTGGGGCAGACGCGGCCGATCCTGGACAACGCGGCGGCCGCCTCGCTGGCGCGCCGCGGTGGCGTCACGCCGCCGGTGCTGCGGATCGAGCTGGAGGAATTCAGCCAGCTGTTCACGTCTCAAACGGAAAGCGAAGGCGTGGTGCGCCTGCGCGGCACGCTGCTGGAAAGCACGGCTGCCGGCGAGCGGCTGGTGGCGCAGCGCAGCTTCATCGGGAGGCAGCCGGCCCCCAGCGCCGATGCGCCCGGCGGCGTGCGCGCCATCAGCGCCGCCACTGACGCCGTCGCGCAGGAGATCCTGGCCTGGCTCGCGCAGCCACGCTGAGGACAGGAGGCCGCCATGTCCATCGCCCGCCTCGAGGAACAGATGCGCACCATCGGGCTGGAGGTGCTGGGCTGCTGCGAGAAGCTGTCGGAGCGGCCCGGGCTGCTGCAGGAAAGCCCGATCCTGCAGGACTTCACGCCGCAGGAGGCCGACGTGCTGGGCGAGGGCATGCTGCACGTGCATGCGGAGCCGGGGCAGATGCTGATCCGCGAAGGCGACTCCAGCGAGTGGATGATGCTGCTCCTGAACGGCACGGTGGACGTCGGCAAGCGCATGGGCCACGAGGCGGCGCCCGAGCAGCGCGGCGACAACACGCGGCTGGCGGTGATCCGCACCGGCGCCGTGCTGGGCGAGATGTCGATGTTCGACGGCGAGCCGCGCTACGCGAGCTGCTGGGCGCTGAGCCCGGTGGACGCCGCAGTGATGGACCGCGACGCGGTCGCCCGCCTGATCAAGGCGCATCCGGCCGTGGGCGCCAAGCTGCTGGTGAAGCTGACGCAGCTGCTGGCGCAGCGCCTGCGCAATACCAGCACGCAGCTGGTGAAGGTGATGCGCCAGCGCACCACCGAACAATGACTAGCGGCGGTGTTGCAAGGCGGCGCGCAATGCGTCGACCCGCGGATTGCGCGGCCCCGCCCGCCACACCAGCGCCACCGGGTTGGGCGGGATCGCTGGCGTCACCGCCAGCCGGCTGACGCGCCCCTGCATCAGCGCCAGCTTGAGCGTGCTCGCCGGCACCACGCCCAGGCCCAGCCCCTGCGCGACCAGTTCGATGTTCGTCACCGGGCTGGTCGATTCGACCTGGGGCTGCGGCAGCGCGGCGCCGGCGCGGCGGAAGCGTTCCTCCAGCAGGCGCCGCATCATGGAGCTGGGCGCCGGCATCACCCAGCGCGCTTCGGCCAGCGCCGCCCAGCCCACGCGCCGCTGGCCGGCCAGCGGATGCCCGGGTGGGGCGATGACGTGGAACTCGGCGTCGAACAGCTTCTCGTAGGCGAGTTCCGGTCCCAGGTCCTGCGGCATCTGCGCCGGATAGCTGGTGACCAGCGCGTCCACCTCGCCGGCCGCCAGCGCCTGCAGCAGCAGCGGCACGCGCTCTTCCAGCAGCGCGACCTGCAGCGGCGGCTCGCCGGCCGCCAGCCGCGCCAGCACCGCCGGCAGGATGCCGTGGGCGACGAACGGCGGTGCGCCCACGCGCAAGACCGGCGCCGGCGCGGCGGCCACCACTTCGTGCTGCAGGTGGCCCAGCTGTGCCAGCAGCAGCGCGGCGCCATCCAGCGCGATGCGCCCGCGTTCGGTGGGCACGATGCCGCGGGCGGTGCGCTCGAACAGCGGCACGCCGAAGGCGGCTTCGATCTCGCCCAGCGCCTTGCTCAGCGCGGGCTGGGTGAGGTGCATGGCCTGGGCCGCGGCGCGCAGGCTGCCGCCCTGCTGCAGCGCGAGCAGCAGCTGCAGGTGGCGGAAGCGCAGGCGGGCGGCCAGGCGCGCAGCGGGTTCGACAGCCATGGAGCGATTACCAGAGGTTTGCAATGGATGAAAACATATCACTTCCGGATATCGCCTGCATTGCCTATCCTTGGTCCGACTTCCCGAGGAGACAAGCCATGCAGCGTCGCCAGTTCCTGGCCAGTGCCCTGCCCATCGCCCTTGCCGCCGCCGGTGCGCGCGCGGCGGATGCCTTTCCGGCCCGCTCCGTGCGCATCGTCGTGGCCTACGCGGCCGGCGGCGGCCCCGACGTGCTGGTGCGCCAGCTGGGACCGCGCCTCACCGAACTGCTGGGCCAGCCGGTGATCATCGAGAACAAGGTGGGCGCGGCCGGCGTGCTGGCGGCGCAGTACGTCGCGCAGCAGCCGGCCGATGGCTACAACCTGCTGATGGGATCCAACACCCACTTGATCCAGAAGATCCTGCAGCCGGAACTGAAATACGACCCGATCGCCGACTTCGCGCCGGTGAGCAACATGGCCGCCTCGCCGACCGTGATGGTGGTGCGGGCCGACCGTCCCTGGCACAAGGTGGAGGACGTGATCCACGCGGCCCAGGCGGCGCCCGGCAAGCTCAATTACAGCTCGGGCGGCATCGGCACCGCGGCGCACCTGGCCGGCGCCACCTTGGTGTCGCTGGCCGGCCTGAAGGCGCAGCACATCCCGCTCAAGGGCTCGGTGGAGATCGCCGCTTCGCTGCTGCGCGGCGACACCGACTTCGCTTTCCCGGTGGCCGGCACCGGCATCCCGCAGGTCAAGGGCGGCAAGTTGCGCATGCTGGCCACCACCGGCGCCGCCCGGCTGAAGGACTTTCCCGAGGTGCCGACGCTGAAGGAGGTGCTGAAGAACGAGCTGGCGGTGCAGGAGTCCTGGTTCGGCCTGTGGGCGCCGGCCCGCACGCCGGCCGGGCCCATCGCGCGCTGGCACGACGTGCTGGTGCGCGTGCTGGCCGAGCCCGCCACGCGCGCGCAGTTCGAGGCCACCGGCAACACGGCGACGCCGAGCGAGTCGCCGCAGGCCTTCGCCGCCTTCATCCGGGCCGAGAACCGCAAGTGGGCCGACATCATCAAGCTGGCCGGCATCACCGGCATCTGAGGGGGACAGGAACCATGCTGCAAGCACTGCAGGGCGTGCGCGTCATCGACATGTCGCATGTGATCGCCGGGCCGCTGGCCTCCTTCTACCTGGCGCAGCTCGGCGCCGAGGTGATCAAGGTGGAGTCGCCCGCGGGCGGCGACGTGATGCGGGCCAACCGCGGCGGCGAAGGCGACACGCCGGACGGCTTCGTGGCGCTGAACGCGGGCAAGGCTTCGGCCGCGCTGGACATCCGCACGCCCGAGGGCGCGGCGGCGGTGCGCGAGCTGGCCCGCACGGCGGACGTCTTCATCGAGAACTTCCGCCCCGGCGTGGTGGCGCGCTACGGGCTGGATGAGGCTTCGATCCGCGCGATCAATCCTTCCATCGTCTACTGCTCCATCTCCGGCTACGGCCAGCAGGGCGAGTGGGCCCAGCGCGGCGCCTACGACCACGTGGTGCAGGCGCTCACCGGCATGATGATGATGTCCGGCGACGACCCGCAGGGACCGCCCATCAAGGTGGGTTTCCCGGTGATCGACGTGGCGGTGGGGATGCTCGCGTCGCTCGCGATCACCGCCGCGCTGCACCAGCGCGCGCGCGACGGCCAGGGCCAGAGCATCGACGCGTCCATGGTGCAGGCCGCGCTGATGCTGATGTATCCGAACGCCAGCAGCTTCCTCACCAGCGGCGTCGAGCCGCAGCGTGTGGGCAACCGCGGCTACACCGGCAGCCCGACGGCGGACACCTACCGCTGCGCCGACGGCTGGCTGGCCACCGCCGCCAACACGCCAGCGCAGTTCCGCAAGCTCGTGGCCGTGCTGGGCCTGGAGGAACTGTGCACCGACGCGCGGGCGCTGGACCTGGACGCGCTGAACAGCGACGGTGGCTTCGTGGTCGCGAAGGACCTGCCTTACCTGCGCGAGCGCTTCAGCGCCGCTTTCGCCACGCGCAGCGCCGCGGAGATGGAACGGCGCCTGAACGCGGTGGGCGTGCCGGCGGCGCGGGTGCGCAAGCTGGGCGAGTTCCTGCGCGAGGTCGATGGCGGCGGCCAGCTGCCGCTGCCGGGGCTGCGCTTCGCGCAAGGCGAGCGCATCGTGCGCACGCCGGGGCTGGGCTTCCGCAGCGCCGACATGGTGGCCGGCGCGCCGCCGCGTCCTGGCGCAGAATCACTGGGCCGCAGCACCGGCCGCCTCGCGGCGGAGGCGGCGCCAGCGTAGGAGAAGAGTCCGCATGTTCGAAGCCCTGGTCCTCGACAAGAGCCCCGATTTCACCGCCAGCGTCGCCTCGGTCGACGACGGCTTTCTGCCCGAAGGCGACGTCACCATCGACGTCGAGTTCTCCACCATCAACTACAAGGACGCGCTGGCCATCACCAACAAGTCGCCGGTGGTGCGCAGCTGGCCCATGATCGCCGGCATCGATGGCGCCGGCACGGTGGCGCAGAGCACGTCGCCGAAGTGGAAAGCGGGCGACGCCGTCATCCTCAATGGCTTCGGCGTCGGCGAGACGCACAAGGGTTGCCTGGCCGGCCGCGCGCGGCTGAAGAGCGAATGGCTGGTGCGGCGGCCGCAGGCCTTTACCGCGCGCCAGGCCATGGCCATCGGCACGGCCGGCTACACCGCGATGCTGTGCGTGCTGGCGCTGGAGCGCCACGGCCTGCAGCCCGGCGCCGGCGAGGTGCTGGTGACCGGCGCCACCGGCGGCGTCGGCTCGGTCGCCATCGCCTTGCTGGCGAAGCTGGGCCACCAGGTGGTGGCGGCGACCGGCAAGGCGAACGAGGCCGACTACCTGCGCAAGCTGGGCGCTGCGTCCGTGATCGACCGCGCCGAACTCGCCGCGCCCGGCAAGCCGCTGCAGAAGGAGCGCTGGGTCGCCGTGGTGGACGCGGTGGGCAGCCACACGCTGGTCAATGCCTGCGCGCAGCTGCGCTATGGCGGCGTAGTGGCCGCCTGCGGGCTGGCGCAGGGCATGGACTTCCCGGCGACGGTCGCGCCTTTCATCCTGCGCGGCATCACGCTGGCCGGCGTCGACAGCGTGATGGCGCCGCTGGCGCTGCGCGAGCAGGCCTGGGCGCGCCTTGCGACCGACCTCGACGTGAAGCTGCTGGAGACCATGGTCACCGACATCCCGCTGGCGCAGGCCGTCGACGCGGCGAAGAAGCTGATGGCGGGGCAGGTGCGCGGGCGCTTCGTCGTCAAGACGGGGTCGTAGCAGCCTGCACCCCGTATAGTCCGGGGCTGGATGGAAACAAGCGCAGTGGAGGACAAGCAGCAGGCCCGCGGCCTGCGCGCGCGGTTGCAAGGGCTGGACCCGAACGTGCGCGCGCTGCTGTGGTCGGGGCTCTCGGGCTTCCTGTTCGTGGTGCTCAACTCCATCATGCGCCAGCTGGCCAACACGCTGGGCGCCTTCGAGACGCAGTTCCTGCGCTACCTGTTCGGGCTGGGCGTGATGGTGCCGCTGATGATGCGCGGCGGCTTCGCCTCGTACTGGCCCAAGAACGTCACCGGCCAGTTCACGCGCGGTGCCATGCACACTTTGGGCCTCGTCCTCTGGTTCATGGCAGTGGGGCATATCACCATCGCCGACACCACGGCCATCTCCTTCACCACGCCGATCTTCATCATGCTGGGCGCGGTGCTGGTGTTCGGCGAGCCGCTGCGCTGGCCGCGGGTGGTGGCGGCCGCGATCGGTTTCGCCGGCGTCGTGATCGTGGTGCTGCCCAAGCTGACCGGCGGCGGCAACTTCTACACGCTGGTCATGCTGGCGTCTTCGCCGGTGTTCGCTGCTTCCTACCTGATGACCAAGGCGCTCACGCGCTACGAGCGGCCGGCGGTGATCGTGGCCTGGCAGTCCATCAGCGTGGCCACACTGAGCCTGCCGCTGGCCGTCTGGGCCTGGCAGTGGCCGACCTTGGGCCAGTGGTTGACCTGTGCCTTCTGCGGCGTGCTGGGGAGCACCGCGCACTACTGCCTGACGCGGTCCTATGCGACGGCGGACATCTCGGCCACGCAGTCGGTGAAGTTCCTGGACCTTGTGTGGGCAACCCTGATCGGGTGGCTGGCCTTCGGGGATGCGACCAGCCGGTCGACCCTCATCGGCGGCATCGTGATCTGCGGGTCGACCTTGTGGATCGCGCGGCGGGAGGCGCGCGGCCCGCGCAGTTGATCAGGCGACGTTGGCGATGCCGGCGGAAACGTGACCGGAAGGCACGTGCTGCGCCGCGTGCGCGACGTGCCGCGTCTGGTCGTCGAAGAAGAAGTCCGGCTCGAACTCGCGCAGGAACTCGCCCTTGGGCAGGCCGCCCAGGAACATGGCTTCGTCGACCTGGATCTTCCAGTCCATCAGCGTGCGGATGGCGCGCTCATGCGCCGGCGCGCTGCGGGCCGTGACCAACGCGGTGCGGATGCGCATCTTCTGGTTGCCGGCCTGCTGCAGCCGCTGCAGCGCCGCCAGCAGCGGCTTGAAGGGGCCGCCGGGCAGGGGCTGGGCGGCCTTGCTCAGTTCGTGCTGCTGGAAGGCCTCGAGGCCCTGGGCCTGGAACACCTGCTCCGCCTCGTCGGAGAACAGCACGGCGTCGCCGTCGAAGGCGATGCGCACTTCATTGGGGTAGTTGGCGCTGGCCAGCACCGACTCCGTCAGCACCCGCGCGGCGGGGAAGCCGGCTTGCAGCGCCGCCTTGACGTCGTCGGCGTTGGCCGAGAGGAACAGCGTGGCTTTCAGCGGACGCAGGTAGCCGAAGGGCGAGCGGCCCTGCGTGAACACGCCGCGCTGCAGCGGGATGCCGGCGTGCTCCGCCGAACGGAACACGCGCATGCCCGAGACGGGGTCGTTGCGCGAGAGCACCACCACTTCGACGCGCTGCATCTGCGCTTCGTTGAAGGCGAGCAGCTTGCGCACCAGCGAGAAGGCGATGCCCGGCGCGGCGGGCTGGTTGAGCCGGTCGAACTGCAGCCGCATGTAGCCGGCGGCGTCGCCGCCTTCGAACACCCGGTTCTCCTCCTCGAAGTCGAACAGGGCGCGCGAGGAGATCGCCACCACCAGCTTGTCGTCGAGGGAGGGTGCCGCCATGCCGCTATCGTACCCACTGGTTCAGCTGGATGATGGGCAGCAGCACCGCCAGCACGATCAGCATCACCACCAGGCCCATCACCACGATCAGGATCGGCTCCAGCAGGGTCGCCATGTGCAGGGCGCGGCGCTGGACCTCGGTGGAAAGCTGCGTGGCGGCGCGTTGCAGCATGGCGGGCAACTGGCCGGTCTGCTCGCCCATGCGGGCGAACATGGCCAGCAGGCCGGGAAAGCGCTTCTTCTGCTGCAGGGCCGAAGCCAGCGGGGCGCCTTCGCGCACCAGCACCAGGGCGTCCATGGCATCGGCGCGCATGGCGCGGTTGCCCAGGGTCTCGGCAGCCGCTTGCAGCGCCTTGAGGATCGGCACGCCGGCGCCGGCCAGCATGGCCAGCGTGCCGGCGAAGCGGGCGGCGTTGTACTGGCGCGAAAGGCGCCCCAGCAGCGGCAGGCCCAGCCAGCCGGCGTCGAAGCGCTGGCGGAAGGCCTCGTTGCGCAGCGACCAGCGCAGCAGGCCGAAGGCCGCGGCCAGCACCACCAGCAGCGGCAGGCCCCAGGTGCGCAGGAAGGCGCTGAGCGCCAGCATGACCACGGTGAGCACCGGCAGGGCGTGCTTGGTGCCGGCGAACACGCTGGCGACCTGCGGCACCACGTAGGTCATGAGCAGCAGCACGATGGTGACGGCCGCCACCGTGACGATGCCGGGATAGAGCGTGGCGGCGACCAGCTTGGAATTGAGCGCCTGGCGCTCTTCCAGGTCGTCGGCCAGGTTCTCGAGCACCTGGCCGAGGTGGCCGCTCTGCTCGCCGGCGCCGACCACGGCGACGTAGATGTCGGAAAACTCGCGCGGGAAGCGGGCCAGCGCCTTGGCGAAGGAGGAGCCGGCGTTGACTTCGGCCCGCAGCGCCGCTACCAGGTGGTGGGAGCGCTCGTTCTCCATTTCGTCGGCCAGCGCCGTCAGCGCCCGCTCCAGCGTGAGGCCGCTGCCCACCAGGCCGGCGAGCTGCCGCGTCCAGATGGCCAGGGCCGTGGAATTGAAGACCGGGCGCGTGAAGATGGCGCGGTTGAGGCCGGTGGCGGCAGACCCGGCGTCGGCCGACCCGGCGGCGACCGGGCGCACGTCCAGCGGGACGAGCGCGCGGCTGCGCAGCAGGCCGCGGGCGGCCTTGGCGGTGTCGGCTTCGATGACGCCCTTCTGGGTGGCGCCCTCCGCGTCGAGTGCCTCGAAAGCATAGGCAGGCATCCGCCGATTATGCGGAAAGCAGGAGCTCGCCCAGCTGGTCCACGGCAACGGCCAGTTGCGCGTCGCCCCGCATCTGGCCGTGGACGGCGTCGACCAGGTCGGAAAACGCCGGATCGTGGGCCAGCGCGGAGCCCAATTCCTGCAGCAGCGCCGACTCGAGGAAGATGCGCACGGCCTTCTGCTTGCGCTGCGGATCGTCGGCCGCCAGGGCCTGCACCCGCTGGGCCACGATGGACTGCAGGCTGGGCGCAGCCGCGCCCGGGCTGGCGGCCGGCTGTCGGCCACTGCGGGCCCGGAAGGCCGCGGCCTCGCTGCGGACGGCGGCGGTGAGGCTCTGGCGCGGATCGATGGTGGTCACGGCAGTCCTTTGCTCAGTGCAGGCCCCTGGCGTAGCCGGACAGCAGCACGTGGCGGCTGGCTTCGGGCTCCGGTTGCTGGCCCGGCAGGTCTTCCACCGCGGCGACGACGCGCAGGATGTCGCCCGCCAGCGCGTGGTTGATGTCGTGGCAGGCCAGGCCCTCGCGATAGTGCTCCAGCGCCTCGTCGAAGCTGTCGCGGGCCAGGGCCGCGAAGCCGCGCACGAAGTGGCCCAGCGGCTCGCCCTGGGGCAGGGCGAACAGCGGCTGCCAGGTGACCAGCGCCAGCGCCGCCCGGCCGGTGCTGAACTGCAGCAGGCCCAGCTGGTAGCGCGCCAGCGCGAAGCCGGGCGCCAGCAGAACCGCCTGCGCGAACGCCGTCTCGGCGCCCGCGATGTTGCCGGCGGCGGCGTGCTCCGAGCCGATCAGGAAATGCGGCACGCCCGAAGCCGGCGCCAGCGCGCTCGCCCGGGCGAACAGGGCGAGCGCGGCCTCCGGCCGGTCCTCGCGGCTGGCCTGCAGCCCCTCGGCAATGAGCCGTTCGTAGCCTGGATCCTGGTTCATGGTCTGCCCCCAGTGTCGCCAATACATCCAAAGGAGGAGCCGAAGGTTTAGCGCTAAACCGCAGCCCGATCGCGCGGATGTACTGCCCAAGCATGCAACGGAGTCCGCAGATGGTGGCGATCGTCAGTGGCAACAGTCTGGGCCTCAACCTCGGGTCGCTGGCGACGCTGGGGCAGCAGGGTGTGTTCGGCCAGGCCGCGCAGGGCAGCAGCGGCGAGCGCGTGTACGTCAATGGCGCCACCGGCAACCTGGTGCTGCAAAGGGAGGACGACCACCTGCTCGCGCGCGGGCCGGACAGCGTGGCGTTGCGTACCTATAACAGCCAGGGCCTGTTCGGGGACGACAACGGCGACAACTGGAGCAGCGGCGTCTGGCTGCAACCGCTGGCGCTGGTGGGCACCCTGAACACGCTGGGCAGCACGCTGCAGCGCACCGATGCCGATGGCTCCGTGGCCATCTACGCGTACCAGGCCGATGGCGTGTACCGCACCACCGCCGGCGCCGGGGCCTACGACAGCATCCGCTTCGTCGCGGCGGACAACCAGTTCGAATGGCGCGACGGCGATACCGGCGCCACGCAGCGCTACGAGGCGAGCGGCAGCTTCCGCCTGCTGTCGGCGCGGGACACCAGCGGCAACACGCTCGCGTACAGCTACAACGCCGCGGGCCGCCTGGCCTCGGTGCTGACGGCCAACGGCGAAACCACTTTCTACGAATACATCGGCAACAACCTTTCGCGCATCCACACCCTTGCCAGCAGCGGCACGGATGTCACGGACATCCGCTACGCCTATGACGACAAGAACCGGCTGAGCGTCGTGACGGTCGATCTGACGCCGGCGGACAACGCCATCACCGACGCCAAGGCCTACACCACCACCTACACCTACGAGGGCACGAGCAAGCGGGTGGCGAGCATCGTGCAGAGCGACGGCACAGCGCTGGGCTTCACCTACGTGGGCGACAAGGTGGCGACCGTCACCAACGGCCTCGGCCAGGTGACCACCTTCACCTACGGAACCGGCGCGGTGGCCGTGCGCGACCCGCTGGGCATGGTGACCACTTACGGATTCGATGCCGCCGGCCAGCTGACCAAGGTCACATCGCCCGCCGTCAACGGCAGTTCCGCCGTCCAGGTCTTTACCTGGGACAGCAGCGGCAACCTGGTCGCGTACCAGGACGGCGAAGGCCGGACCACGGTCTACGAGTACGACAAGGGCAACCAGACCCTGCGCCGCGACGCGCTGGGCAACAGTGTCATCAGGACCTTCGATGCCAACAACCAGCTGCTGACCGAGACGGAATACAAGGTGCCGGACCCGGATGGGAGCGGCGCCGGCCTGCCCACGCAGCCCATGACGAAGCGCTTCGTCTACGACGGCGCGGGCCGCAACCTGCTGCGCTTCACGATCAGCGCCGAAGGGCGGGTGACGGAAAACCGCTACGAATGGTTCGGCCAGCTCACCACGACTTTCGTGTTTGCTGGCAGCGCGTATCCGGTGGGCGGCCTGGGTTCGGCAACGGGGCTCACGGAGTCCGACCTCATGGCCTGGGCCGCCAGCCAGCCGGTCCAGCGCATCCAGCGACAGGACTTCAGCTACCTCGCGAACGGCGCCCTGCAATCGCGCACCAGCTACGCGAAGCTGGACGCGGCGGCCGTGGGCGTGCTCGATGGCAGCCAGTCGCGCGAGACCTTCGTCTACGACCCAAACGGCTGGCTGCTGCAAAGCGTGTCGGCGACGGGCGCGACCAGCGTCTTCAACTACGACGGCCTCGGGCGCCTGCGCTCGCAGGCCGATGCCCTCGGCCAGGTCTCCGCCACCGACTGGCAGGACGCCGCGCTGAAGGACGTGAGCACGCTCGCCAACACCCTGGTCACCACGCGGGTGCACGACGCCGCGGGGCGCCTGGCCAGCGTCAGCGACTACGGCACCGGCAACGTCCTGCTGGGGACCACCCGCTACTTCTACGACGCCGCCGGCCGGCTGCGCGCGACCAAGGATCCCACGGGTGTCTGCCAGTGGACGCTCTACGACGACGCCGGCCGCAAGGTCGCGGACATCGACGGCAACGGCACCTTCACGGAGTACCAGTACGACCGCAGCGACCTGCTGGTCTGCACCATCCGCTACGCCAATCGCGTGGACACCGCGGCGCTGGTGGATGCGAGCGGTGTCCCCAGTACGAACACCAGCCTGGCCTTGCGGCCCGCGGCCACGGCCACCGACGTGAAGACCTGGCGCATGTACGACGCCGCCGGGCGGCTGGTGCGCGAAGCCCACACCACGGGCACCGGCCTCACGGTCGCGGTCACCGAAACCCGCTACGACGGCGCCTCGCACGTGACGGCTATCGTGCGCTACGCCAACCTGGCGTCCGCGCCGGTGGCGGCCGGCAGCGGCTACACCATCAGCCTGCCGACTGCGTCCCCGCTCGATCGCACGACGCGCAATTTCTACGATGCCGACGGCCTGCTCGCGGCGACGCTGGATGCGCAGGGCTACCTGGTGGTCTTCAGCTACAACGCCGATGGCCGGCTCGCGGAGCGGCTCGCCTACGCCAACGCCACGCCCACGGCGCAGCGAGCGAGCGGCGACCTGCCGCAGCTGCGGCCTGCGACGTCGGCCGCGGACATCCGCAGCGTGCTGCTGTACGACGCCAAGGGCCAGCTGGCCGCCGAGGTCGACGGCGAGGGCTACCTCACGGAGAACGCGCGGGACAACGCCGGCAACATCACGAAGGCTATCCGCTATGCGGCACGCGTGTGGCAGGCCTACTCCGCGGCGAGCAGCCTGGTGGACATCCGCCCGCCGGCCAACGTGCTGGACCGCGCGACGACCAGAGCCTACGACGGGCTCAACCGCGTGGTGCAGGAGACCAGCCCGGAGAACGTCGTCACGCAGTACGCGTATGACAGCGCCGGCAATCTGGTCTCCACCACGCTCGCGGCCGGCAGCAGCGAGGTCCGCACCTTGCTGGCGCGTTACGACCTGCAGGGCCGGCTGGCGGGCGAGCTGTCGGCGGAAGGCGCGGCGCTGCTCACGGGCGGGCAGACCCTGGACCAGGTCAATGCCATCTGGGCGCAGTACGGCAACACGTACGCCTACGACGCCGCCGGCCGGCGCATCGCGACCACCGATGCGCTGGGCCAGCGGACCCTGTTCTTCTACAACGAGGATGGCGCCCTCGCGTACACGGTCAACGCCCTGGGCGAAGTGCGGCAGAAGCTGTACGACAACCAGGAACGACTCACGGGCGAGGTGGCGTATGCGACGCGCATCAACAACTCCGGCATGGCCGGCGGGCTGGTGACCAGTGCGCTGACGTCGGCGATCGTCACCAGCAGCGCCGACGTGCGGACCACCATCAGCTACACGCTGGACGACCTGGTCGCGTCCAGCACCGATGCCCTGGGCAACGTCACCACCAACACATACAACAGCTTCGGCGAGTTGGCCTCCGTTACGCAGCCGGTTGGCGGCTCCGCCACGACCAAGGAAACGTACACGGTCGACCAGCGCGGCCTGCGTACCAACACGACGACCGACAGCACCGGCATCGCCGCTTCGGTCACTGTGACCTACGACGCCTTCGGGCGGGTGACGCGCACCGTGGATGCGAACTCGAATGCGCGCGACCTGGTTTACGACCGCCTGGGCCGTGTCGTGACGGCACGCGACCCGGCCAGCGCGGCGACAGTGACGGCGTACGACGCCTTCGACCGCGTTCTGACGCAGACAGATCCGCTGGGCAATACGACCACGTACACCTACGACGCGGCGGCGCGCACGCTGAGCGTCCTCACGCCGGAGGGCATCCGCACGGTGACTGCGTACACGCGGCACGGGCAGGTGCTGTCCGTCACCGACGGCAAGGGGCAAGCCACCAACTACGTCTACGACCGCGACGGCAACCTGCTGCGCACCATCACGCCGCTGACCGTTGCGTCAAGCAGCTATGACCGCGCCGACCGCCTCATCCAGACCATCGACGCGGGCGGCACCAAGGTGACCTACAGCTACGACGCCGCCAACCGCCAGCTCACGCGCCGCGTCGACCCCGACGGCCTGGCACTCACCACGACCTATCAGTACGACGCCCTCGGACGGCAGATGGCTGTCACGGATGCCAACCAGGTCGTCACCACCTTCGAGTACGACCGCAAGGGCGAGGTGCTGAAGCAGACCGTGGACCCCGCGGGCCTGAACCTGCAGACCCTCTACAGCTACGACCCCCGCGGCAAGGTGCTGAGCGTCACGAGCGCCGGCCTCACGCTCACGCAGTACAGCTATGACGCCATGGGCCGGCGCGTGCAGGAGCGAGTCGACCCCGCGGCGCTGAACCTGACCCGCAACTGGACTTACGACAAGAACGGCAACGTGCGCACGGCGACGGACGCCACCGGCAACGTCACGCGCTACGTCTATGACGGCTCCGACCGGCTGCTGTACACCATAGATGCGCTCGGAGAAGTCACGCAGTTGGGCTACGACACCGCCGGCCGGCAGGTGCGCAGCGTCAGCTACGCCAAGCCCATCGACCTCGCGAATCTGGGCCTCACGCCCACCGCCGCCCAGGTGCAAGCGCTGCTGATGCCGCAAACCGCAGCCGACCAGGTGGAGAACCGCGTCTACGATCGCGACGGCCGTGTGGCTGCCACGGTGGACGGCCTGGGCGCCGTGGTCATTTACGGGTACGACGCCAATGGCAATGTCGTCAACCGAATTGCCTACGCGAACCCACTGGCTTCGTGGACACCCGGCACCATGCCGGCGCCCACACCCAACTACCCTTGCGACCAGCAGGTGCGGACGGTCTACGACGCCCTGAACCGCGCCATCTACACCATGGACGCGATGGGCGATGTCGTCGCGCAGACCTACGACGGCAACGGCCGCGTGCTGACGCGCACGGCCTACGCGACGCCCGTCGCGGCCGGGACGCCGGCGACCCAGGCGGGCATCGCGGCGGCCGTTGCCAGCATCGCCAATTCCGCCCGCGATGCAAGCGTGCGCAACGTGTACGACGCCGCGGGCCGGCTGTGCTGGAGCGTCGATGGCACCGGCGCGGTGACGCAGCGCATGTACGACCGCAACGGCAATGCGGTGCGCCTGGTGGAATTCGCGCAGGCCTTGCCGCAAGGCGCCGATCCCGCCTCCGTCGCCATCAGCACCGGCGACCGCGTGACCGCCATGGCCTACGACGCAGCGAACCGCCTGGTGTTCCAGGTCGATGCGCTGTCCGGCGTGACCGAGCAGGCGTACGACGGCAATGGCAACGTGGTGCGGCGCACCGAGTACTCGAACCCCTGTACCAGCTTTCCCGCCCAAGGCGCGAACGCCAGCGCGATCAAGGCGACTGTGCTGCCGGACACGGCCAACGACCGCATCACCGCGTACAGCTACGACGCCACCGGCCGGCAGGTGCTGGTGATCAGCGGGGAGGGCTCCGCGGTCGGGACCGCCTACGACGCCGCGGGCCGCGTAGTGGCCGTCACGCAGTATGCGGTGCCGGTCACGAGCTTCGCGGCGGCCGCCCTTTCCTCCTCCCCGCGAGACCGCGTCACACGTACGGCCTACGACGCCGCCGGCCGCGTCGCCTTCGTCGTCGATCCGCTCGGCGCCGTGACGGCCAGGCAGTACGACGGGATCGGGCGGCTGAAGCAGTCCATCCGCTACCTGAAGACCATGGATCCGACCCTGGCGAAGAGCGCCAGTGCCATCGCCACCGCCATGGTGCCGCTTTCTGATTCGGCCGTGGACCAGGTCGATTCCTTCTCTTGGGACGCCGCGGGCCGCCAGATCCAGCACACCGATGCGACCGGCGTGGCGGAGTTCTTCGGCTACGACGCCGTGGGCAACAAGGCGTTCTTCACCAACAAGAAGGGATCGGTGTGGACCTACACCTACGACGCGGCCGGCCGCCTACGGACCGAGACGACGCCTCAAGTGACGCTCGGTACCGTGGCTCCGACCGGACTCGGCGGCGGATTGGTTGCCACGGCGCAGTCGGCGGCCGCCTCCATCGTCACGCGACTGGACTACGACGCCCTGGGCAACCTCACGCGTCGCATCGAAGCCGAGGGACGGCCGGAGGCGCGCACCACCTGGTATGCCTACGATGCCGTGGGGCGGCAGGTCTGGGTGCTGCACTCGTTCATCACGATCTACGACGCACCGAACGACGACGTGCTTGTCAACGGCGCGATGGCCACCGCGCTGCGCCGCGACAAGCAGGCTGCGCCGGAGACGCGCACCTACTACGACGTCCTCGGCAACGCCGTCGCCAACTACGACGTGCTGATCGGCGCGCTGACGCAGAAGGTCTACGACCGGATGGGCCGCGTCGTCTACGACATCGACGCGCTTGGACACCTCACCCGCTATACGCGCAATGCCTTCGGCGAGGTGACGCAACAGCTGCAGTACGCGGCGGAGACCACGCTCGCCAATCGCAGCGTGACGCAAGCTTCCGCCGCGGCGACGCGGGCCCAGGCCGACGCGGTGCTGGCTGACGCGAGTGTCGATCGCACACTTGCGACCGCCTACGACCGGGCGGGGCAGGTGACGCAGCTCACGGGAGCGGTCGAGTACATCTTCGAGCTGGATGCCAACGGCAATCGCATCAGCGGCGACAAGGCCGCGATCACCCGCAAGCGCTACGACGCCTTTGGCGAGGTGGTGCAGGAATGGAGCCTGCGCAATGCGATCGATCAATGGTCGCTGACCACGCACTACTACGACCAGGCCGGCCGCGAGGTCGCCACGGTCGACCCGCTCGGCTACCTCACGGAACGCAGTTTCGACGGCCGCGGCAACCTGAAGCGGCTGACCGAGTACGCGACGGCCGTGGCGTCGTGGTCGGACTCGGCGTACGCCGCACCCGTGGCCGTCGTGGACGACCGCATCACCGACTACGGCTACGACCGCGCGGACCGCAAGACCATGGAGAACCGGCGCAACGTGGAATACGCCACGGGTGCGGACGGCAATTCGGTGCGGGGCGACGTGATCACCCGTTATGGCTACGACGTCCTCGGCAACCTGGTGAGCGTGACCGACGCCTACGGCGGCATGACGGCCACCTCCTATGACGTGCTGGGTCGCGTCTCGGCAATCACGACGCCGGAGCGGCCCGTCGACACGGGCGACGGCGTGCCCGTCGCCCTGACGCCACTCACCACTTTCATCCGCGACGCCTACGGCAATGAGCTGGGGAAGACCGAGTACGCGCGTGGCGCCACTCCGGGCACCTTCGCGCCCAAAGCGCCGCTGCTGGATGCTGATCGCACGACGGCCAGCCTGTACGACACGGCTGGGCGCCTGCTGCAGACGACCGATGCCACGGGCGCCAACCTCTACTTCTCCTATGACGCCCAGGGGCGCGTGGCGAAGCAGTGGCAGGGCGTGACGGGGCTCGACAAGGTGGCGCACACCAAGTTCCAGGTCAACGTCTACGACAAGGGCGGAAACCTTCTCGAGACTTGGACGCCTGCTTCGACGACGGCGCTCCAGAGCGGGGCCATCGTCGATCTCACGCGGCAGCAGGCGGGAAAAGTCGTCACCAAGATGCAATACAACGCCTTCGGTGACCTCATTCGCCGTGGCGTCGGCACCACCCTGGACGAGTCCTTCGACTACGACAAGGCGGGCCGGCTGTGGCGCACGAACAGTGGCGATGGCGTGGTTCGCGTGCTGCTGCACGATGCGCAAGGGCACGTGACGGCGGAGATCCGGAGCTCGGGAGACGGCTACTACGTCGATCTCAGCAAGAAGGACGCTCGAGCGGCCGACACAGCTACGTGGACGGGCAGGACGCAGACCCGCTACGACGCGGACGGACGGGTGGTGGCGACCTGGCTGCCGGGCCGGTTGCCCAGCACGGCGGACAACGTCGTTTCGCTGCACCGGCAGTACGTTGCGGGCAGCATCCTCGAGTCGACCTCTCCTGGGTATGTCGACCCGACCCTTCCCCCCGTGGTGGTCCTGAAAACGAACCGCGTCACCCTGTCCTGGAACAGCCTGCGCTACCTGGGTAGCGGCGACATCAAGGTAGTCCTCGAATACACCACGCTCTCGGGGGCGTCCGCTTCCATGCAGTCCGAAGTGTTTACCGCGGAGCAGGCCGATTCGACAGTCACGCTTGCCTGGAAGGAAGCGGTGACGGCCCCCGACTTCGGCATCACCGGCATCAACCGCGTTACCGTCTACAAGAAGGACGTCAGCGGCAACTGGCAGACCGTGATCTACCAGGCGCCCGGCTACGGCCCCAACGAAGTGGATGTGGCCGCACCGCCGGAACACGACGCCGCCATCCAGCTCGAGATGCGAGCCGCTGGAACCCAGGGTACCGGTGGCTGGTGGGCTTGCGGGCTGGTGAACTTCGGGGACCGCCTGGCCTTCAACGCCCAAGGGCTGGGCGCCGGCACCTACGAGTACCGGGTGCGAGTGACGCCCCCGGGTGGCTCCGAACGGATCATGGGCACGGGGACCGTGGCCGTTCCCGCACCCAATGGCCAGGACGTGCAGGCCGCCGGATTGAACAGCGACGTGCAGTGGCGCTGGCCCTACGTGGCGCAGAAAACCGACCGCTGGGGCAACGTGGTGGAAAAGACCGACCCGCGATCGGCCTACTGGAAGACCACCTACCGGTACAACGCGAACAACCAGCTGGTGCAGCAGACGCTGCCGGACGACGCCGGGCAGACCAGCGCCAACAGCCCGGTGACGACCATCTACTACGACAAGCTCGGGCGCCAGGCGGCCGTGCGCGACGCGAACGGGCGCGTCACCGGTCAGGGCTTCGACTCGGGTGGCAACCTGGCGGTGGACGTGCAAGCCGACGGCTGGCTCGTGCGCCACACCTACGACATCTTCGGCGACGAGCTCCGCACCACGAGCGCCGAGGGCCGCACCGTCGTCTACACCTACGACAAGGCCGGCCGCAAGTTGACCGCCACGCATGGCGTCGCCGCGGTCTACCAGGCGAGCGGCCAGTGGGCGTCGCAGGTCGACTATCGCAACATCATCGAACGTTGGACCTACGACGAACTGGGGAACAAGCTCAACGCGATCAACGGCAACTACGAGGAAACGCAATACATCTACGACGTGCAGGGCAACCTGCTGCAGACCCGGTTGCCGCTCGGTATTTCCACCCGTGCCGCCTATGACGCGCAAGGCCGCAAGATCGCGGAGGTCGATGCGGAGGGCAAGTCGTCGCAGTGGACGTACGACTACTTCGGCCAGCTGAAGACGCACGTCGACCAGGGCGGCGGCATTTACCAGTACACGTACGACGGCGTGCGCCAGCTGGTGAGGGAAGTCATCACCCGCGGCGCCCCGGCAACGACGCTCTTCTTCTCCTACGACTCCGCGGGCCAGGTCACCGAGATGTACGACTCGGCGGTGGACAAGACCACCAGGTATTGGTACGACCTGAGCGGCAGGCGCGTCCGCGAATGGACGATGCAGGCAGGCGTCACCTACCAGGACAACCACCTCGCCTACGACGCTCGCGGCAACCTGCGCGACGTGGCCGATTCGCGGGTGCACATCGCCATGGAGTACGACAAGGTCGGCAACCGCACGCACATCGCGAGCTATGTCGACTACCGCGGGGTGAATGGAGCGGAGCAGCAGCCGCCGATCAGCGACCGTTGGTTCCGCTACGACGAGATGAACAGGCAGGTCATCGTCGATGGCGTGGACGCGCTGAACATCGGCCAACAAGGCCACTCGATCGCGTACGACCACGATGGCAATCGCATCAGCGACCTGGCCTGGGGCAACCGCATCGTGCAGTCTGGCGGGCAGGCAGTGCTGGTGGGTTTCAACTCGGACGACACCGCGGTCTACGGCACCACGCCAGTGACATTCAGCGCCGGTTCGGGCTACAGCACCGAGGTCTATCGCTACGACGCGTTGTCGCGTTTGACGAGTGTCGTCAAAGACGGCGTCCAGATCGACATGCGCTTCTACGACGGCGCCGACCGCGTAATCCAGTCCGGCCCGGTGGTGGCGCTGCCGAGCACCAATTACGGCGACCTGATCAACCAAGGCGTTGCGCCCGGTGACATGAACGGCAAGGAGCGCCGGCTGAACCGCTATGACGCGAACGGACGCTTGCTGCAGCAGGCGGTCTACACGCCAAGTGGAAGCACGAAGGTGGTCATCCACTGGGGCCCCGGCGACGCCGTCGAAGGCAAGGATCCGGATGGCTACGACCGGGCGGGCAACGTGAAAGGCTACGTGGTGCAGAACTACGAAGCCGGGGAGGTGACCGAGTTCACCAACTCGCCGGCCTACTACGAGGGCGCGGTCGTGCAGACGACGGTCGGGAATTCCTCCAAGCGCGGAACGGCGACCACCACGCAAAGCTACGACGCGAACGGGTACCTGGTCGGCCTTGTCGACTCAGGCCAGCACGCCAACGACCGGATCTTCGTGAACGACGCTAGCGGGCGTGCCCTGTTCGTCAATCAGGGCGGCAATGTGCAGCGCCAGTTCATCGTCAACGGCGAAGTTCTGGGCATCTATGGCGCGGCCGTCAACCCGCTAGCCAGCGGCAGCACGCCGCAGTTCGCCAACCTGGTGGATTTCGACTTTGGCTATGCGCGCATCAGCGCGAGCTATCCGCTGCCAAGCCCTGGCGCGTATACGGTGCGCACCGGCGACACGCTCCAGAGCATCGCCCAGGGTGCCTACGGCGACAGCAGCCTCTGGTACCGCATCGCCGAAGCCAATGGCCTCGCATCCGCCAAGGACCTGAAGGTCGGCACGACGCTGAACATCCCGAACCGGGTGTCCAGCATCCACAACAACGCGAGCACGTTCGAGCCCTACGACCCGAGCCGGATCGAGGGGGACAAGACGCCGACGATGCCGATGCCGCAGAACAAGCATGGCTGCGGGGGTGTGGGGACGTTGGTGATGGTGATCGTGGCGGTTGCCGTGACGGCCATGACCGGCGGAGCCGGTGGCGTCATAGCGCAAGCCCTGATCGATATGGGCATGGCCGCCATAGCGGATGTGGGTGCCTTCGTGATCGGAGCAGCGCTGGGCAACATGGCGGGGCAGGCCGTTGGCATGGCCATCGGTGCTCAGGACCGATTTGATTGGAAGTCGGTGGGTCTAAGCGCGGCGTCTGCCGCCTTCACGGCTGGTATCGGAGTCGCAGCCAATACACCTGGGGGAGTCCTGTCCGACACCTTCCTTTCAGGGAGTGAGACCCCGGCGATCATGGGACGTGCGGCGGTGAGCAACCTGGCAACGCAGGGTTTGGGGGTCGCTACTGGCCTGCAAGATCATTTCGACTGGCGCGGGGTGGCAGCGTCCTACTTCGGCAGCGGGCTCAGTAACGACGTGGCCGGGCAGGTTGGAGACTTTGGCGGTACAGCTGCCGGACTGTTTGCGAACCGCGCGGTCAGCGCTTTCGCCGGAGGGACCCTTGCGCAGCTGATGCGCGGTGGGCGGGTGGTCGTGCAGCAGGTGGCGGTGGATGCGTTTGGGAACACCATAGGCGAGAGTCTCGCTGCAGTAGCCCACGACCAGATCGTCTTCAACTTGTCAAACTCCGGAAACGAAAGTGCAGCAGGAAGCCAGATCGGTGCAGGTCCAAATCGCAATATCGACGGAGAAGGTTGGGATCTAAACGTCGTCGCTCGGCGCGCCGAGAGAGATCCGTATGGGATACGCCAGAACGGTGCAGATGCTGCATCAGTCATGCGTCGAGCCAAGGCGCTCTGGGGCACCGAGGTCGTCGGTGGGTTGAGCGATTCCTCGACGGAGTCTGATGTGCTGGCCGTTCAAATGAGGGCCGCCGGATTTCAAGACGATGTCATGTTAGTGGGAGGTGCAAGCGTACGCGTAACGCCGCGCACGGGTGCCGTCTCGGGTGAGATCAATGGGATAAGTGTTAACGCACGCGCTGATGCAGCGTTTCAGGCTGCCGGAGACTTACTTGGTATGGGAGACCTCTATCGAGACTACAAGCTGCTGGGATCGCTCATGAGCGACCTTCAACAGACCGCGACGCTCGACAAGCTTAAAGGCGCACTTCAGGAGAAGCTTGGAATGATGCGGGTGGTGCCTTCTCCCGAAGCCTTAGGGGCCACATCGAACCTCGGAGATGACGGCGTCGTTCGGTACAACAATGCGGAACTAATCGACCGATATGCGGATGCGCTTCGGAAGGTTGAAATGTGGAAGCGAGGCATCGTTGAACTAGATACACGCAGCATGTTGATCACGTCGATTGGCAATCAGCGCATGAGCCCGACACAGTGGGTCGAGGAAAACACGCAACGCTATCAACGTGCGTTCGCTGCCGCTGTCGAGGATGGACGCCAAAAGTACGCCCAAGGCGCGCTGCCATATCCCTCCGAAATGCCGGAGCAACTTCAGGTTGGCGTATTCGGTCACCAACAGGCTGAGCGAGTGATTGTTCGCTATAACACTGCACTTGGCGTTCCTGAGGGACCAGGCCAGTTGATCGTCATGAATAGGTGGGCATATGATCCAGCAGGGACTGGAACGACGATACGGCCAGACATGCTCCTGGACTTGGGGCCGAATCGGCCAGGGCAAGTCCTGCGCTTCGTGGTGGATGGCAAATCTTCTCTCGTAGAGGCCCAATCCTCAAATTCGCAATTCAGTCGTGCGAGTGAGTGGCTTGGCACGCGATCGATTAGGGCTGCAACTCCTGAAGGATTGTGGTCATGGACACCTACGAAACGGAGGTGAGGAAATGGGGAAGAAGGAAGTGAGAGAGTTCGAGGATGAACTCGTTGGCGTGCAGGGAGGCATATCATTGTTCCGGAAGGGAATTGATGAGTTCTTCCTTTCGCACGGTTTCTTGATTGCGAACGACAAGCTGCAGGCCGCGCGCAAGGATTTGGAGGCGCTTGGGTTGTTCGAGCGGTGCAGTCAGGCGCTCCGACGCACAGAGGAACTCGTGAAACTTGGTCCGGCGCACGACCAGGAGGCCGAGATGCTGATCCTCGAGACCGCTCGCGCTCTGATGAAGGCGTCTGGTACGCATGACGCCATGCGCAAGATGCTCCTCCAGAAGCCCACTGCTTCAGTTGAAGACTACAAGCCCGATCCAGATGCGTGGGCGCGAGAAGATCGGCAGAACAAGTAGAGACAGCGCTCAATGTCCCTCGAGTCAGATCCAATGTGCGGTACTGCCAAGGTCTCTAGCGGGCAGTTGCTAGCGCGATAGAGATCGCGACTAGCACCTTTAGATGCGGTGAGCGTTCGCCTGAAGTGACGCAAGCCCTCGCACGGCGCCGAGCCCCCTCGGCGCCGTGCTGGCCACTGCCGGCACACCTGACGACGCCTATCCCTCGCACCGGCGGATGCGCGTGGCCAAGCCGCAGTGGTCAGGCGTTGGCGGGCATGCGGGGTCGATTGGATCGGTCGGCGGTGTGCGTCCCTCCCTGAACCAATACATCCGCGGCTGGACGAAGAAGTTTAGAAGCGAGGCGACGAACGGTAGTGGGCGAGCCCTCACCCCAACCCTCTCCCCAGAGGGGCGAGGGAGGAAAACGCGCAACAACGGCCCCGCCGAACTGAGCAATAGTTGGCACGCCACCCTTCCGCATTCGACCGTCGATTCCTATCATCCCGCCGGGGACTACCCCCACAAGGAGAAGAAAAGAATGACGTTCATCGATGCCGTCAAGGCCTGCTTCGGCAAGTACGCCACCTTCTCGGGCCGCGCCGGGAAGGCGGAATTCTGGTGGTTCGCCCTGTTCCAGTTCATCGTCCTTCTGGTGCTCGGCATGTTCAGCAACCTTCTCTATGGCCTGGCCAGCCTCGCCCTGCTGCTGCCGGCGCTGGCCGTGGGCACGCGCCGCCTGCACGACATCGGCAAGAGCGGCTGGTTCCAGCTGATCTGGCTGGTCCCCTTCGTCGGCTGGATCTTGCTGATCTACTGGCTGGTGCAGCCCAGCGGGCCGGCCAACGCATACGGCGACGGGCCCGATGCGCCGTTGCCGGAGGATGTGGTGCCCGGGGCGCAATAAGAGCCGAGGTCGCACAGGCAGAAAGGGCCGGATTCAGTCCGGCCCTTTTCATTGGCGCGAAGGAGAACTCAAGCCGCATGCGCCTCCGCCACCCGCGTCACCTTCTTCCCTGCAATGATCATCCCCAGCACCTCGTCCTCCGTCACTTCGGCGGTGCGATAGGTGCCCACGGCCTTGCCGTTCTTCATCACGCACAGGCGATCGGATAAACCGAAGACGTCGGGCATGTCGTGCGAGATCAGGAAGATGCCCACGCCCGCCGCCTTCAGCCGGCGCACCAGGTCGTGGACCATGCGTGTCTCCTCGGGGCCGAGCGCGGCGCAGGGCTCGTCCATGATCAGCGTGCGCGCGCGGAAGTGGATGGCGCGCGAGATCGCCACCACCTGCCGCTGCCCGCCGGACAGCGCGCGCACCGGCACGCGGATGTTGCGGAAGTTCGGGTTGAGCTGGCGGAACACCTCCCGCGCGGCGCGCTCCATCGCGAAGTCGTCCAGCATGCCCCAGCGGTTCTTCAGCTCGCGCCCGAGGAACAGGTTGGAGACGCTGTCCAGGTTGTCGGCCAGCGCCAAGGTCTGGTAGATGGTCTCGATGCCCAGGGCCTGCGCTTCCGACGGCGTGGCGAGCGCCGCCGGTTCGCCATTGACACGGATCTCGCCCTGGTCGATGGCGAAGGCGCCCGCCAGCAGCTTCATCAGCGTCGACTTGCCGGCGCCGTTGTGCCCGAGCACCGCCACCACTTCGCCCGGATAGAGACTGAGGCTCACGTCATCGACCGCGCGCACGCCGCCGAAGGACTTGCCAACGGATTGGAATTCGACCAGCGGAGCCAAGCTCATTGCAGGCGCTCCCCGGTGCGGCGGCGGTAGATCACGTCGAACACCACGGCGACGATCAGCACCTGCCCGATGATCAGCATGCGGTTGCCCACGCTCACGTCCAGCAGCAGCAGCCCGCTTTCCAGGAACTGGATGACCAGCGCGCCGAGCACCGTTCCCAGCACCGTGCCACTGCCGCCGGACAGCGCGATGCCGCCGATCACCGCTGCGGCGATAGCGTACAGCTCCATGCCCGTGCCCAATGAATTCGTGCCGGCATTCAGGCGCGAGACGGCGACGACCCCGGCCACGGCCACCATCGTCCCGAGCAGCAGGAAGCTTTTGAGCATGACCCACTTCACCGGGATACCTACCAGCGCCGCGGCTTCCGGGTTGCCGCCGATCGCATAGATGTAGCGGCCGAAGCTGGTGCGGTTGACGATGAAGGCGACCAGCGCCACGACGCCACCCCAGATCAGCACCGGGTTCGGGATGCCTTGCGGCACGTCCTTGCTGGGGATGCGGTACGCGCACATGGTGGCGACGAAGGCCAGCACCGCCACCGCGAAGAAGCCGGTGTACAGCACGTCCAGCAGCAGCGGCCGCGGCGCGAAGCCGTGCTGCACCGCCAGGCGCCGCCGCTGCATGGTGCTCCACGCAAGCCACGCACACACGGCGATGCCAAGCACCCAGCTCGCCGTGACGCCGATGGCGCCATCGATGCCGCCGCCGATCAAGAGGAAGGTGGCGTCGGTGACCGGCTGCGTGCGCCCATCGGAGATCAGGTAGGCCACGCCGCGGAAGGTGACCAGGCCGCCCAGCGTCACCACGAACGATGGCACGCCGATATAGGCCGTCAGCCAGCCCTGGTACAGCGCGATCACCAGCGCGACCACCCATCCCGCCAGGCACGCGGGCACCCAGTGCCAGCCCTTGGTGTAGATCAGCCAGGCGACCAGCACGCCCACCGTGGCCAGCACCGAACCCACCGACAGGTCGATCTGCCGCTCCACGATCACGAGGCCGATGGCCGCTGCGACGATGCCGACCACCGCCGACTGCTGCGCGATGTTGTACAGGTTCTCCGGCGTGATGAAGTTGCCGGTGACGACGTGGAAGGCGATCGCCATGACCGCCAGCACGGCGGTCATGATCGCCAGCCGCAAGTCGAGCGAGCTGATATGCAGGCGCTCGTTCAGCGGCAGGGACGGGGCTCGCGTCCCGCCCTCCGCCAAGGCCTGCGTTCCCTCCGCCGGCTGCGCCATCACGACCCGGAGGTCACTTGCAGGCTGCCGGCCCGGTGGCCTTGTCGACGCCGCGGCAGGCGTCGTCCTTGCTGATCCAGCCGGCCTTGATGACGACGTCGAGGTTGCTCGCCGTGATCGGGATCGGCTTCAGCAGGATGGCGTTCATCTTCACCTTCTTCTCGCCGCCTGCGAAGCTGGTGGCGTTCGGCACCTTCTGGCCCTTGGCCAGCGCCACGGCCACGGTGGCGGCTTCGCGGCCGAGGTCGCGCGAGTCCTTCCACACGGAGACAGTCTGCGTGCCCAGTGCCACCCGGTTCAGCGCCGCATGGTCGCCGTCCTGGCCCGAGACCGGCACGCCCTTCAGCCCGCGTGCGGACAGCGCCGCCACCACGCCGCCGGCCGTGCCGTCGTTGGAGGCCACCACCGCGTCGACCTTGTTGCCGGACTTGGTGAGGATCTGCTCCATGTTCTTCTGCGCCACTTCGGGCTTCCAGCCGTCGGTGTATTCCTCGCCCACGATCTTGATGTCGCCCTTCTTGACCGCGTCGCCGATCACCTCCTGCTGGCCTTCGCGCAGCAGGTTGGCGTTGGGGTCGGTGGAGGAGCCCTTGATCATGGCGTAGTTGCCCTTGGGCTTGACCTTGAAGATGGAGCCCGCCTGCAGGCGTCCCACCTCCTTGTTGTCGAAGGAGATGTAGAACACTTCCGGCGCCTCGATCAGGCGGTCGTACGCCACCACGGGAATGCCGCGCGCCTTGGCCTTGGCGAGGGCAGGGGCGATGGCGTCCTTGTCGTAGGCCAGGATGATGAGGACCTTGGCGCCCTTGTTGATGAGGCCTTCGACATCGGCGATCTGCTTTTCAGCCGAGGCGTTGGCGTCCGCGCTGACGTAGCTGGCGCCGAGCTTGGCGAGTTGGTCCTTGATGGCCTTCTCGTCGGTCTTCCAGCGCTCCTCCTGGAAGTTGGACCAGCTGACGCCGACGACCTGGGCGAAGCTGGTCGAACACGCACCGGCCACGAGGGCCGCGAACAGGAGCTGAAACTGCTTCTTCATGGCTCTTCCTCCACTGTGGATGCGGAGCGGAGATTCCAGCACGTTTTGCCGCGCCCCGGAAGCGGGGCATCGCCATAGGGAATACGCCGAACGCGGCCCAGGAAAGACCGGGCGCGGGGCCCGGGTTCTCATGCGCCTTCGCCAGCCGCCTCGGCCGCGGCTTCCACCGCGGACGCGAGCGGGAGCCACAAGGTGAAACAGGTGCCCTCCGGACCCGAGCGCCATTCGGCCCGTCCCCCGACCGCTTCCGCGCGCCGCAACTGGTTGCGCAGCCCCCGCCCGGTGCCCTCCGCCCGTGCCTTGCCGACGTCGAAACCGTGGCCGTTGTCTTCGATGCAGACCTCCACGCCGCCGTCCGCGATACCGGTGGCCACGTGGATCTCCGTGGCGCGCGTATGGCGCAGGATGTTGGTGACCGCTTCCTGCAGGATGCGCAGGACGTGCAGCGCGGTCGAAGCGTCGAGCCACGGCAGCGGGGGGATGTCGCGCACCTCCCAGCGCAGCGTGAGGCCCGCGCTCTCGATGCGCGGCTCCAGCCGGAAACGCAGCGTCGCCAGCAGCAGCAGCAGGTCCGGCTCGACCTGCTCCATCGAGTCGATGGCGAGCTTCAGGTCGTCCATGCAGTCGGCGAGCAGCTGCGCCACGTCGGCGTCAGTCAAGGTTCCGCGTTCCACCGAACGGATGGCGCTCGTGAGCGAGGAGCCGAGGCCGTCGTGCATGTCCTGCATCAGGCGTTGCCGCTCCTCGTGCAGCACCTGCCGCTGCTCCACGGCCCGCAGCCTGTCGTAGCTGAGAGCCAGCTCCGCCTCGCGGGCCGCCAGGCGGTGCGCCAGGCCGGCGTTGACGCTCTCCACCTCGCCGATCGCGCATACGTAGCGCCGCAGCATGATGAACATGAGGGCGGCAAGGTGAAATGCGGGAATGTAGGGCGTGAGGTAGAACCACTCCATCGGCAGCAGGTGCTGGGCCAGCACCCAGTCGTAGACGCCGGCGACCAGGGCGAGGACGATGGTGGCGCAGAGCAGCATGCCGTCCCAGGAGCGGCTGCGCGCCGAATGCCACAGGCCCGCGACGAGGACGATCGTCACCAGCGACATCTGCAGCACCTGCAGGGCCGGGCGCAGCAGCAGCAGCGCGGGGAGCGCGCCCAGGGGCAAGGTGAGCACCGTGAAGAAGGACGTGAGCACCACCAGCGCCAGCGTCAGCCGCGGCATGGGCCGGCCGTGCAGCAGTTGCAGGAAGGCATGCATGATCACGATCTGCCAGGCCAGCGCGTTGACGGTGATCCAGCCGAACCAGGCATCGCTGACCGGCAGCGCTTCCAGCCCCGTGTGGAAGTGCCAGCGCCGCACCACCTGCAGCAGGGAGAAGCCCGCCAGCAGCAGGTACAGCGGTTCGCCGCGCAGCCAAAGCGACACGCCGAGGCAGAACAGCCCCACCGCCAGGAACGCCGCGCTGCTCATGAAAGGAACCTGGTATTCGAACCACTCCCGCACCGTGTACTGCGAGAGCAGGGCCCGCGCGCTGCCCACGTAGAACGACGACAGTCCGCCCCCCGCGCCCTGCACGCTGTCCATGCGGACCAGGATCTCGCGCGGCACGGGCTCCGAGGGCGTGCGGCTCAGGGGAACGAGCAGTCCGGGGTGCCGGAACACGTGCCACGCGGGGCTGCCGACCGAACGATGGACCAGGCGGCCGTCCGCATACACGGCGATCTGGCCCGCGGTCTGCCAGCGCTTGACGTACAGGCTGGCCGTGTCGCCGGGGTTGTCCAGGGCCGGTACCTGTACGCGGAACCAGCGCGTGGACACACTCGGTGCATCGGGATTCAGGATCACCTCGCGCGCGAACGTGAAGGGCAGCGCCACCTCGCGCCAGCCCGCGGCCAGGCGCTGCGCCTCGACGCGGTCCTGCAGCGGCGCCGCGGGGCCTGGCACTTCCAGCTCCTGCGCGGAGGTGAAGTGCGCGACGGGGCCAGGGGCTGCCTGCGCCCAGGCCATCCCGCAGGCCAGCAGCAAAGCCGCGGCGATCAGCGCTCGCAAGGTGGCAACCACGGCAGGGGGCCTCATGGCCCGCATTGTGCTCGGCCTCAGGTTGCGCCCTCCCGCACCAGGGGCAGGCGCAACACCAGCACCGAGCCGCCCGGAGTGGATTCGTAGCGGACGTCGCCGCCCACCGCCTGCGCCCGCCGCTGCTGGTTGCCCAGGCCGCGGCCACCGGCTTCCAGCGCCTGCGCCACGTCGAATCCGCGCCCGTTGTCGACGATGCTCACCGTCACCCAGCCCGCCGCGGTGTCGGTGCGCAGGCGGATCTCCGTGGCGTGGGCGTGCTTCAGCGCGTTGGCGAAGGCTTCCTGCACGATGCGCAGCACGTGCAGCGCATTGCGCGGGTCCAGCCAGGGCAGCGGCGGCACCTCGTGCACGTCCCAGTGCAGGGTGATGCCGGTGCCATCGAGGCGGCTCTCCAGGCGGAAGCGCAACGTGGCGAGCAGCAGCAGCAAGTCCGTGTCGATCGTTTCCATCGAATCGATGGCGAGCTTCAGGTCGTCGATGCAGCTGGCGAGCAGCACTTCCACTTCGGCCGCGTCCAGACGGCCCTGGCGCGCGGCGCGCAGCGCGCTCACCAGCGAGGAGCCCAGCCCGTCGTGCATGTCCTGCATCAGCCGCTCGCGCTCGTCGGCGATCATTTGCCGCCGCTCGACCGCCCGCAGGCGCTCGTGGCTGGCGTTGAGTTCGGCTTCGCGCTCCCGCAACCGGTGTTCCAGGCTCGCGTTCGCCAGCCTCACGTCGTCCATCGCTCCCATGTAGCGGCGGTACATGATCAGCATGAAGATCAGGAAGGCCCCGATGCCGGCATACGAACCGAGGTAGCTGCCTTCGACGTCGACCCGGTTGTTCTGCAGCGCCCACTCGTAGGCGCCCAGGACGAGCGAGACGAGGCTCCAGCCCGCCAGCAGCAGCGCATCGCGCGAGCGCGTGCGCCGCGAACTCGCCAGGCCGAAGCCGAAGGCCACGATGCTCACCGCCAGCAGGATGCCGTAAAGCAGCGGCGCCAGCAGCGTCGCGCCCGGCAGGCCCGAAGGCAGCGCCGGCAGCGTGGCCAGGCTGACGGCCGCCGCCACGCCCAGCACCGTCTGGTCAAGCCAGCGCCGGCGTTCGCCGTGCAGCCGCACCAGGAAGAAGTGCGCCGTCGCCACCAGCCAGAACAGCGAGGCCACGGTGAGCCAGCCGAACCAGGCGTCGGACACCGGCAAGCGCTCCAGGCCCACGTAGTAGTGCAGGTTGCGCACGAACGACGCGGCCGACATCAGGAAGAACAGCAGGTACAAGCGCTCCTGCCTGCGCCGAAGCCACACCAGGAACGCGAACACGCCTACGGCCAGGAAAGCGGCGCTCGTCATTCGCGGCAGCTGGATCTGCAGCATGTCGCGCACGCGGTAGCGCCAGGCAATGGCCGCCTCATCGCCCAGCCACAGGCTGGAGATCGCGCCGCCGGTGTCGTGCAGCCGCTGGATGCGCAGCACCACGGTGGCGGGCAGCGGGCCCGCGGTGGCGCCGTCCAGCGCGATCCACAGGGGATGGTTCGAACCGTTCCACAGCAGGTTGGCGTGGGACCGGTAGACGAGGCGGCCGTCGGCGTACACCGCGATCTGGCCGTCGGTCTTCCAGCGCGGCACGTACAGGTAGGCGGGGCCAGCCAGCGCGCCGGCCGCGGCAGCCGGCACCTGGGCCCGATACCAGGTGACCACGGTCCGCGCCGCGCCACCTTCCGGTTCGGGCAGCAGCTGCGGCGGCAATGCGTGGGGCAGGGCGACAGGCTGCCAGGCGCCGTCCGGTCCTTGCGGCGCGATGGCGTGCGGGGGCGGCGAGAAGCCGCGGCCTTCCACCGTGAGCAGCTGCGCCTGCGTGATGCGCAGGCCGCCCGCTGCCGCCGGTGGCGCGAGGAGCAGCAGCGCGGCGAGGCAGGCGACGCTAGTCGCCCAGCAGCCCTTGCGTGCGTGCCTCATAGATCGCTTCGGCCTTGGACTTGACCTTGAGCTTCACGTAGATGCGGCGCACGAAGGTCAGCACGGTATAGCGCGAGAGCTCCATCAGCCTGGCGATCTCGTCCGCCGTGAAGCCCTTGGTGATGAAGTCCAGCACTTCGCGCTCGCGCGGCGACAGCGAGATCGGCGTGTCCGGCGCGGCTTCGGCCGGCGGCGGGGCTGCGTTGACCGCATCGCCGGCGACGGGACGAAAGCGGCGCAGCACCTGGCGCGCAATGATCGGGCTGATGGGGCTGCCACCGGCCGCGAGGCTGCGGATCTCGGCGACCATCCTGCCCGGCGCGGCGTCCTTCAGCAGGTAGCCCGCGGCGCCCGCCTCGATCGAGCGCATCACGTTGGTCTCGTCGCCGAAGGTGGTGCTCACCATGATTCCGCAGTCCGGCCAGGCGCGCGCCGCGGCCTGGATGACGTCGATGCCCGAGCCATCGGGCAGGCCCAGGTCCACCAGCAGCACGTCGGCCGGCGTGTCCCGCAGCAACGCGAGGCCCTGCGTGCGCGTGGCCGCCCGGCCGGCGAGCGCCATGTCGTCGGCGGCCTGGACGGCGCGCGCCAGCGCGCCCTGGAACTCCGGGTCGTCATCGACGATGGCCACCCGGATCGGAGCGTTCGCTGGGACTGCGGAAGAAGTCACGGAGCCGATTGTGCGCAAGACAGGCGGGGCCTGCTGTAGATAGTTCTTGCGACATACAGGCCGCGGGGCGCTTCCTAGCATCCCGCCCCATGCCCGAGAACGCCCTGTTCCCCAGCAGCCTGCTGCCTGCCCTCGCCGCGGCGGGCCTCGCCGCGCCCTTCACCGTGCTGGCGCAAAGGCTGCCCGATGCCGGCTCGCTGCTGCAGGAAGTGCGGCCGCCGCCGATCACGGTGCCGCGCGCCGACCCGCCGGTGCTGCCGCAGGCGCCGGCGCTGCGACCGGCCATGCCGGCGGGCGGGCCCAAGCTCGCGCCGCGGCATTTTCACATCACCGGTGCCACATTGTTCACGCAGGCGCAGTTGTTGCCGCTGGTGCAGGACGGCGTCGGTCGCGAGATGGACCTGGCCGGCCTGGAGGACCTGGCCGCGCGCATCAGCCGCTTCTACCGGGCCCACGGCTACACCGTTGCCCACGCGTACATCCCGCAGCAGGACGTCACGGACGGCACGGTGGAGATCGCGGTCATCGAAGGACGCTACGGCGCCATCACGATCCAGGGCCCCGCGGCCGGCGCCGCGCCCCGCTCGCTGGGGGGCGTGAACGTGGGCGACGTGGTGGCCGACGCGCCGCTGGAGCGCGCGCTGCTGCTGCTGGCGGACCGGCCCGGGATCGCGACCCGCGCCACGCTGCAACCCGGCGCCTCGGTGGGTACCAGCGAACTGGTGGTCGACGTCCAGCCGGGCGAGCGCTTCACCGGCCGCGTGGATGCCGACAACTACGGCAGCCGCGCGTCCGGCAGCGAGCGCCTTGGCGCTTCGCTCGCCGTGAACAACGCCACGGGGCTGGCGGACGTGGCTGGCCTGAACCTGCTCACCACGGGGGAAGGCATGCAGTACGGGCGCGCCGCATGGCAACTGCCCGTGGGCAACCGGGGCACCAAGGCGGGCATCGCCTATTCGGACATGCGCTACAAGCTGCTGCACGAATTCGAGGTGCTGCAAGCGAACGGCAGCGCGGGCATCGCCAGCGCCTTCGTCGCGCACCCGTTGCTGCGTTCGCGCGGCGCGAACCTGAATGCGCAGGTGGCGCTGGACGACAAGCGTATCGAAGACCGGATGGATGCGGTCGCCGTCGCGACCTCGAAGACGGCGCGGGTGCTGAACTTCGGCCTCTCCGGCGACGCCATCGACGATTTCGGCGGGGGCGGCTCCACCGCCGCATCGGCAACCTACTCGCAGGGACGGCTGGAGATCCGCAGCCCCACGGCCGCCGCCGCCGATGCCGCCACAGCGCGGACGCAGGGCCACTACGACAAGTTCTCGCTGAGCGTGCTGCGCCTGCAAAGCCTGGGCGGAGCCACCAGCCTGTATGCCAGCTTCATCGGCCAGTGGGCCGGCAAGAACTTGGATTCCTCCGAGAAGCTGCCGCTGGGTGGCCCGACCGCGGTGCGCGCCTACCCGCAAGGCGAAGCGTCGGCGGACGACGCGCAGATCCTCACGCTGGAACTGCGCCAGTCCGTCTCGGCGGCCTGGCAGTTCGTGGGCTTCGTCGACGCCGGCCGCGCCACGATCAACCAATCCCTCTGGGCGGGCGCGACCGGGGTCAACCGGCGCCATCTCTCGGGCGCCGGCATCGGCGTCAACTGGGCCGACCCCAGCGGCTGGACCGCCCGTGCCGCTTATGCCCACCGCCTCGGCAACGAACCCGCCACCTCCGAACCGGACAGCAGCAGCCGCTTCTGGCTGCAGGTCACCCGCAACTTCTGAAACGCGACGCCATGAACCACGTCTACCGCATCATCTGGAACGACAGTACCGGGGCCTACCAGGCGGTGGCCGAGACGGCGGGCGGGCGCGGCAAGAAGAGCCTGGGCAAGAAGGCACGCGCGGCGCGGCTGCTCGGGTTGGCGGGCCTGGTGGCCGGCAGCGCGCTGGCCGAGCCGACGGGCGGGCAGATCAGCGCGGGGCAGGGCAGCATCCAGCAGGCCGGGCCGGTCACGACCATCCGGCAGGACAGTTCGAAGCTGGCGATCAACTGGCAAAGCTTCAGCGTGGGCACGCAGGAGACCGTCAACTTCGTGCAGCCCGGCGCCAGTGCCATCGCACTCAATCGCGTGGTGGGCACGGACGGCAGCAGCATCCTGGGCAACATCAACGCCAACGGGCAGGTGTTCCTGCTCAACCCGAACGGCGTGCTGTTCGGCCGCTCGGCGCAGGTCAACGTGGGCGGACTGCTGGCGTCGACGCTGTCGATGTCGGATGCGGACTTCCTCGCGGGCCGCTACGTGCTGCAAGGCAACGGCACGGGCGTTGTCCGCAACGAGGGCACGCTGAACGCCGCGCCGGGCGGCTACATCGCGCTGGTCGGCGCGCAGGTGCAGAACAGCGGCACGATCACCGCGGACAAGGGCACCGCGGCGCTGGCTGCGGGCAACAAGGTGACACTGGACTTCGCCGGCGATGGCCTGCTGCGCCTGTCGGTCGACGAAGGAACGCTGAACGCGCTCGCTGCCAACGGCGGCGTGATCCGCGCCGACGGCGGCACCGCGGTGCTGACCGCGCGCGCGGCCGACACGCTGGCCGCCACGGTGGTCAACAACACCGGCCTGATCCAGGCGCGCACGCTGGAGAACCGCAACGGCACGATCAGGCTGCTGGGCGGATCCAACGGCGGCACCGTGCAGGTGGACGGCACGCTGGACGCGAGCGCGCCCAACGGCGGCAACGGCGGCTTCATCGAAACGAGCGGCGCGACGGTGAAGGTGAGCGACAGCGCGCACATCACGACGCAGGCGGCGCAAGGCCAGACCGGCAAGTGGCTGATCGACCCCACCGACTACACCGTGGCTGCCTCCGGCGGCGACATGACGGGCGCGGCCCTGAGCAACGCGCTCACCACCACCGACGTGGAGATCCAGAGCACGGCCGGCGGGAGCGCCGGCAGCGGCGACGTCAACATCAACGACACGGTGAGCTGGAGCGCCAACACGCTCACGCTGAACGCGCAGCGCAACGTCAACATCAATGCGGTGATGAGCGGCAGCGGCACCGCGGGCCTGGCGCTGTGGTACGGGCAGGGCGCGGTGGCCGCGAACAACACGGCGAGCTACAACGTCAACGCGCCGGTGGACCTGGCCAGCAGCGGCAGCTTCCAGACCAAGCTGGGAAGCGACGGCACGCCCATCAACTGGACCATCATCACCAGCCTGGGTGCGCAGGGGTCCACCACGGGTACGGACCTGCAGGGCATCAACGGCAACCTGGCAGGCTACTACGTGCTGGGGTCGGACATCGATGCCAGTGCCACGGCGGGGTGGAACGGCGGGAAGGGGTTCGAGCCGCTGGGCAATCCGTCCAGCAACGTGCTCTATGCAACGCAGTTCACCGGTGCGTTCGATGGCCTGAATCACAGCGTCAAGAACCTCACGATCAACAACACGGTCGATCCCGGCAGCTACCAAGGAGGCTTCTATGTCGGCCTCTTCAGCTGGATCGGCTATGGCTCCGTGGTGCGCAACGTCGGACTGGCCGGAGGCTCCATCGCGGGGGACTACGGCGTGGGGGCGCTGGCCGGCGAAAACGACGGCACGATCAGCAACGTCTATTCCACCGCCAACGTCACCGGCAGTTCCAGTGCTGGGATCGTGAACTTCTTCGGCGCCAACAGCGACTATGTCGGCGGGCTGGTCGGCTTCAACTACGGCAGCATCAACCAGGCCTACGCCACGGGCAACGTCAACATCGTCGACAACATTGGCTATGCCTCGGCCAGCAATGTCGGTGGCCTGGTCGGTGTCAGTTCCGGCAGCATCAGCAACAGCTACGTCACGGGCTCGGTCTCGGGAGCGGGCGTGGGATGGTTCTGCGGACTGACCTGCGGCGGCGCCACCAGCAACAGCTTCTACGCCACGACGGATGCCGCCGGCAATGCCATCAACACCGGGAGCGCCGACTACTACTACGGCACCACCAGCCTCGGCAGGACCTACGCCGATCTCCAGAGGCTCAGCACCTTCTCGTCCTGGGGCAGCAGCATCGCTGCGCAAGGCGGCTCGGGCGCGGCCTGGCGCATCTACGACGGGAACACGACGCCCCTGCTGCGTTCCTTCCTGAGGCCTTACGTCGTCACGGTGACGCCGGACTACGACGGCTTGACCACGTCCTTTGGCAGCATCGCGAGCTTCACGTACACCGGCAACATCAGCGATCCGCTGATCCTGGGCACGCTCACCAGCGGCGGCACCGGCGGCACGCTCACGCTGAGCGGGGGCGCGGCCGGCAGCTACGTAGCCACGCTGGCAACCAGCCTCGACGGCGTCTATTCCACCCAGCAGGGCTACGACCTCAGCTTCAAGGGAAGCCGCGTCATCAGCACCGCCGACACGGCGGGCGGCGCCGCGGGTGACGTGGTGCTGCCCTCGGGCGGACTGAGCTGGACCAGCGGCACCCTGAACATCAACACCAGCGGCAACGTCAGCGCCAGCGCGGCCCTCAACGGCACCAGCCTGAACATCAGCGCCGCGAACGTCGCGCTGGCCGGGGGCAGCCTCAGCAACAGCCTGACGGTGAATACCGCCGGCACCCTCAGCAACATTGCGCCCCTGAGCACCGCCGCCGCCACCATCACGGCACCGGACATCACCGCCACCTTCCTGGACAACCTCCCGGTCAGCGGCAGCCTCACGCTCAACACCAGCGGCTCGCTCGTGCTGCCGTCGTACAACCTCGCCAGTCTCACGCTCAACGCCGGCGGCACCATCACCGAAGACCACGCGGTGACCGTGTCGGGACTCTTCGACCTGCAGAACGGCGACTGGGTGCAGAACAGCGCCACGCTGCCGGCTTTCAGCGCCGGCGACTTCCGCTTGACCGGCGGCAGCTTCCTGCGCGTGCAGGGCGGCGACGGCAGCAGTGCTTCGCCGTACCGCATCGCCGACGTCTACGGCTTGCAGAGCATGGCCCAGAGCTGGCTGCTGGGCGACAGCTTCGTGCTGACGAACGAGATCGACGCCAGCGGCACGGCCAACTGGAATGCCGGCGCGGGTTTCGTTCCCATCGGCAACACCACCACTGCATTCACGGGCAGTCTCGACGGCCAGAGCCACAGCATCAGCGGCCTCACGATCTACCGGCCCGGCAACGAAGGCACGGGGCTGTTCGGCGTCATCCAGAACGCCACGGTGGAAAACGTCGGCGTGGCGGGTGGCAACATCACGGGCGGCGGCAAGACCGGTGCGCTGGCAGGCGCGGCCTACGGCAGCAGCAGCTTAGCCAACGTGTACGCCACGGCGAACGTCGGCGGCACCGGAGACCGTGTCGGCGGCCTGGTGGGCTACGACGAAGGCAGCATCAGCAATGCCTACGCCGGTGGCAACGTCAATGGCGCAAGCTACGTCGGCGGCCTGGTGGGCCAACAGGTGTACGGCAGCATCAGCAACACCTACGCGAGCGGCAGCGTCGGCGGCTCGGCATCGCTGGGTGGCCTGGTGGGTTCCATGGGATTCATCGATGCCTCCAACACCTTCAGGGGCATGCCAACCCTCGCCAACAATTTCTATGCCACGACCGACAGCAACGGCAATGCGATCAACAACGGCGGCGGCTATTCCGGTGCGTGGGGCGGCAACTACCCCTACTACAACAAGATCACGGGCCTGACCCGCGCGCAGCTCCAGAGCCTGGGTTCGTACGCCACCTGGGGCAGCAGCATCGATGCGCAGGGCGGCACGGGCAGCACCTGGCGCATCTACGACGGCCTCGCCACGCCCTTGCTGCGCTCCTTCCTGACGCCGTACACCCTCAGCGTGGTGCCGGATTTCGACGGCTCGGGGACCGCACTGGGCAATGTCGCCAGCTACTCCGGCGGAACGAACGATCCCCTGCTGGTGAACACCAACCGGCTGACCCTGACCGGGCTGGCCGGCGGCAACGGCTACACGGCCAGCCTGGCCCTGTATTCCACCCAGCAGGGCTACGACCTCAGCGGCGCCGCGGTTCGCACCATCAGCACGCCGGGCACGGCAGCGGGCGACGTGTCGCTGGCCAACGGCGCCAACTGGACCAGCGGCACCCTGGTCATAGCCACCGCGGGAACGGCAACGGCCGCGGGCAGCATCCAGAGCAGCAACGGCAGCTTCGTCATGAACGGCGGCAACTGGGTGCAGAACAGCAGCACGCTGCCATCCTTCAGCGTGAAGGACTTCAGCATCGCCGGCGGCAGCTTCCTGCGCGTGCTGGGGGGCGATGGCAGCAGCAGCTCGCCCTACGAGATCGCCGATGTCTACGGCCTGCAAGGCATGGCGTCGACCTCGCTCCTGAGCCGGAACTTCGCGCTGGCGAACGACATCGACGCCAGCAGCACCGCCAGCTGGAATGCGGGCGCGGGCTTCGCTTCCATCGGCACTGCGTACGACCCATGCAACGGCGGCTGCCTCGCCTATCGGCCCTTCACCGGGACGTTCGACGGCCAGAGCCACGTCATCAGCGGCCTCACCATCTACAGGCCCAGCGCCAGCTACCAGGGGCTCTTCGGCATCACCCAGAACGCGACGGTGAAGAATGTCGGGCTCGCGGGCGGCTACTTGACGGGGCGCAGCAACATCGGGCCGCTGGTCGGCTACGCCATGGGCGGGACCGTCATCAACAACGTCTTCGCCACGACTGGTGTCCACAGCGCCGGCGGCGGCGGCAGCATCGGCGGCCTGGTCGGCTCCAACGCGGGCAACATCAGCAATGCCTACGCGACGGGCACCGTCAACGCGGACGATACCTATCGCGTCGGGGCGCTCAATGTCAGCTACAGCTACAACTCCATTGGCGGCCTGGTAGGCTACAACAACGGCGGCATCAGCAACAGCTACGCGGCGGGCAGCGTCCGTGTCTACGCCCCCTCCACCAGCAACCCGACCTGGGCCTACTACATCGGTGGCCTGGTGGGCAGGAACGACGGCGGCGTCGCCAACAGCTTCTATGCCACCACCAACAGCGGCGGCGGCACCGTCAACAACGGCGGCTCCGCCATCCAGAACGGCGACTATTTCTGGACCGGCAACACGGTCTCCGGCGCGACCGGCCTGACCTACGCCCAGTTGGAGAACCTGGGCACCTATGCCGCCTGGGGCGGCAGCATCGATGCGCAGGGCGGCACGGGCAGCGTCTGGCGCATCTACGACGGCCTCACGACGCCCTTGCTGCGTTCCTTCCTGACGCCGTACAACCTGCAGGCGACCTTCGACGGATCGGGCACGGCGATGACCAACATCGCGAGCTACGAGCCGGTCGCCACCAACCCGGCCAACCGTCCCGACGCCATCCAGGGCAGCTTGACGGACGGCACCTCGCTCACGCTCACCGGACTGGCAGGAGGCGGAGGCTACACGGCGACCGTCGGCGGCGCCACCGCCGCCCTCTACTCGGGCCAGCGTGGCTACGACATCGTCAACGCCGGCCGCGTCATCAGCACGCCGGGCACGGCGGCGGGCGAGGTGTCGCTGGCGAACGGTGCAACGTGGACCCAGGGGACGCTGAACATCAGCACCACGGGCAGCGTCAGCGCGGGCGCGGCGCTCCATGGCGTCACCCTGACCATTGGCGCCCACGATGTCTCGCTGGCTGGAGCGACGACCAGCGGCAGCCTGACCATCAATGCCACGGGCGACGTCGGGTCGAGCGCCGCACTCAGCGGGACCAACCTGGCCATCGCCGGCGACGATGTCTCCCTGGCCGGAGTCACGGCCAGCGGCAACCTGACGCTAAACGCCGGCGGCACGATAGGCAACAGCGGCGCGACGAACGTCGCCGGCATCTTCACGCTGCAGAACGGCGACTGGATGCAGGACGGCAGCACGCTGCCGTCCTTCAGCGTCAACGACTTCCGCCTCGCCGGCGGGAGCTTCGTGCGTGCCCTGGGTGGCGACGGCAGCAACGCGTCGCCCTATCGCATCGCCGATGTCTATGGCCTGCAGGGCATTTCCTCCCTGCTCGGCGCGAGCTTCGCGCTGGCCAACGACATCGACGCGACCAGCGCCGGCACCTGGAATGCCGGCGCTGGTTTCATCCCCATCGGCACGGCGGCAAACCCCTTCACTGGCAGCCTGGACGGCCAGGACCACGCCGTCACCCACCTGGTGATGAACCGTCCCCAGGACAGCGAAGTCGGCCTGTTCGGGCACGTGGGAACGACCGGCAGCCTGAGCAACATCGGCGTGAGCGGGAGCTCGTTCGTCGGCGGGCGCGCGGTCGGCCCGCTGGCCGCCCAGAACGACGGCACCATCACCGACGCCTATGCCGACAGCAGCGTCAGCGGCGCCGGCGTCCAGTTCAGCTACTCCTTCGTCACGCCCACGAACAACGTCTCCAACGTCACCTACACGCCAAGCGCCAGCCTCGACGCCACGCGCATGCTGGGCGGGCTGGTGGGCGTGAACACGGGCACGGTCAGCCGTTCCTACGCCAGCGGCAGCGTCAGCAACAGCTTCCAGGCGTCCTTCCAGGTCGGTGACGTATTCGCGCGTCTCACGACGGTCAATGCCAGCTTCAGCGTGGCGGGTGACCAGTATCTCGGGGGGCTGGTGGGCCAGAACCTGGGTCGCGTGAGCAGTGCCTATGCCACCGGCAGTGTCACCAATGACTTCCGGATCAACTACGGCACCGGGATCATCGATTCCTCCCAGCTCAACTTCGGATCGGCCAGCTTCAACATCAGCAGCAACAGCTTCGTCGGTGGACTGGCGGGGGGCGGAGGCACCATAGACCAAAGCTACGCCACCGGCACGGTCAGCGGCACCCACAGCGTCGTGTCAACGTTCCAGCAACCCCGGCCCGGGTACACGTTCGATCGCTCCTTCTCCGTAGCGAACCAGGCGGGCAGCATCCAGAGCGTGGGCGGCCTGGCCGGCAACGGCACCGCCAGCAACAGCTTCTACGCCACGACCGCCGATGCCGCCGGCACTACCGCGATCAACAACGGCGGCACCGCCGGCGGCGACTGGAGCGGCAACAGCGTCGGTGAAGCCCGGACGCTGGCGCAGCTGCAATCGCTGTCCAACTATGCCTCCTGGGGTAGCGATATCGACAACGCGGGCGGCACCGGCAGCATCTGGCGCATCTACGACGGCAACACGACGCCGCTGCTGCGCAGCTTCCTCAAGCCCTATGCCGTCACGGGCGTGGGCGTCGCGCCCGTGTACGACGGCTGGACCACGCTGGCCATGGGCGACATCGGCGCCGTGACGCTCACGGGCCTCAACTTCAGCAGCAGCGATCCGCTGGTCTTCGGCACGGCCACCGGCTTGGGGACTGGCGGAGGAACGCTCACACTGAGCGGCGGCGCGGCGGGCACCTACACGGCCACGGCCTCCGTGGCCATGAGCGGCGTGTACTCCACGCAGCAAGGCTACGACCTGGTCCTGACCGGCAGCCGCGTCATCAGCACACCGGACACGGCGGGCAGCGCGGCGGGCGATATCGTGCTGCCGTCCGCCGGCCTGAGCTGGACCAGCGGCAAGCTGGTCGTCGACACCACCGGCAACGTGAGCGCCGGCGCGGCGCTCAGCGGCCTCGCGCTGGACGTCCAGGCGCACAACATCGCCCTCGCCGGCGCGAGCTTGAGTTACGGCTTGTCGCTGACCGCCACGGGCAGCCTCAGCAGCAGCGGGATGCTGACCAGCCCGGTCGTGAGCGTCACCGCACCCGCGATCACGCAAGCCCTGGTTTCGCAACTTGCGGTCAGCGACCACCTCGCGCTCGACACCAGCGGCTCGCTCGCGCTTTCCACGCTCAACGTCAACGACGCCACGATAGCCGCCGCGGGGGATGTGACCATCAGCGGCGCCGTGACCGGCCACAACCTGGACATCACCGCCAGCAACGTCTCGCTGGCGGATGCCGCCGTCAGCGACCTGCTGCGCGTGCGGGCCACCAACGACGTCACGAGCAGCGGCCTGATCTCCGGAGCCCACCAGGACATCAGCGGCGGCACGATCTCGCTGGCCAGCGTCAACGCGGGCAGCGACCTCAAACTGGCGGCAACCGGCTCGATCACCGCGAGCGGAACACTGAGCGGGGATCGCCTGGACATCGCCGGAAACAGCATCGCGATGGCGGGTGTGACGGCCACCGGAACCCTGACGCTGAATGCCACCGGCACCATCACCAACAGCGGTGCGACGAACGTCGGCGGCCTGTTCACACTCCTGGGTGGCAACTGGGTGCAAAACGCCAGTACGCTGCCCAGCTTCAGCACGGGGGACTTCCGCATCGCCGGCGGCAGCTTCCTGCGCGTCGTGGGCGGGGACGGCAGCACGGCTTCGCCCTACCTGGTCGCCGACGTCTATGGCCTGCAAGGCATGGCCTCCACGCCGTTGCTGGGCCAGAGCTTCGCATTGGCGAACGACATCGATGCCAGCGCCGCGGCAGCCTGGGATGGGGGCGCGGGCTTCACGCCGATCGGCAACGGGACCCACTATTTCACCGGCAGCTTCGACGGGCAAGGCCATGTCATCGGCAACCTGGCCATCAACCGGGCAGGCAACAACGGCACGGGCCTGTTCGGCGTCATCCAGGACGCGACGGTGACGAACGTCGGCCTGGCGGGCGGCAACATCGTCGGCGGTGACAACACGGGCGCGCTGGTAGGCGTGGCCCTCGGAACCAGCAGCATCGACAACGTGTACGCCACGGCCGGCGTCCAGGGCGGCGGCCATGTCGGCGGCCTGGCGGGCTACAGCGAGGGCAGCATCAGCCGCTCCTATGCCACGGGTGGCGTCAACGGCGACAAATGGGTTGGTGGCCTGGTGGGCTACATGCAGGGCGGTGCCCTGGACAACTCACATGCGGCGGGCATGGTCGGTGGCAACGACTTCGCCGGTGGCCTGGTGGGCTACCTGGCGGGCGGAAGCGTCAGCACGGTCTACGCGACGGGCAATGTCGCGGCCCCCAGCGATGCGGGTGGCCTGATAGGCGCCATGATGGGGGGCGGGGTCTCCACCGCGTTCGCGACGGGCGATGTCGTCGGCGACGCGCACGGCGGATCGAACACCGGCGGGCTGGTGGGCTACATGAACAGCGCCAGCATCCTCGATGCCTATGCGACAGGCAACGTCAGCGGCTTCGTGGGCGTGGGCGGACTGCTCGGCCAGGCCGTCTACGGCAACATCACCAATACCTATGCCACGGGCGGTGTCACCGGCAGAATCGCGGCTGGAGCGCTGACGGGCGCTACCGCGGGAACCAATCTTGCCGCCAACTTCTCCGACGGCAGCCTCACCACCCAATCGAGCACCTATGCCGGCGCGGGCTGGAGCATCGACGCAGAAGGCGGCACGGGCAGTACCTGGCGCATCTACGAAGGCAGCACCTTGCCGCTGCTGCGCGCCTTCCTCACGCCGCTGACCGCGACGCTGCAAAGTGGCCTGGGCAAGACCTACGACGGCAGCGCCGCCAGTGGCAGCGCCGGCTACACGCTCAGCGACGGCACCGCGAGCGTCAGCGTCAGCGGCAGCGCCAGCATCAACTACGCCACCGGCAGCAGGAACGCGGGCGCCTACAGCGTCGCCGGCGGCAACCTGGCGGTGAGCGGCGACCTGTATTCCGGCCAGCTGGGCTACGACATCAGCTACGCCGGCAGCTACGCGATCGCGCAGAAGCAGGTCACGGGCACGGTCACCACGAGCGACAAGGTCTATGACGGCACCACGGCGGCGTCGGTGAGCGGCACGCTGAACACCGCGGGCATCGTCAGCGGCGACGTGGTGAGCCTGAAGACCGATGGCGGGAGCTTCGCCGACAAGAACGTCGGCACTGCCAAGGTGGTCGACGTCAGCAGCGCGCTGCAGGGCGCGGACGCCGGCAATTACGTACTGGTGAATACAGGCGGCGCCTTGACCGCGAACATCACGCCCGCAGCGCTGACGGTGAGCGGCGTCACGGCGCAGGACAAGGTGTACGACGCCAGCACAGTGGCGACGCTGAATACCGGCGCGGCCGTCCTGGGCGGCCTCATCGCGGGCGACGTGGTGACGGTCTCGGGCTTGACGGGCGGCTTCGCGGACAAGAACGCGGGAACGGACAAGGCCGTGGCGGTCAGCGGCGCCACGCTGGGCGGCGCCGACGCCGGCAACTACACGGTGAGCAACCCGACGGGCCTGACGGCCAGCATCACGCCGGCGACGCTGACGGTGACTGGCGTGACGGCGCAGGACAAGGTGTACGACACCACGACGGCGGCCTCGCTCGCCGGGACCGCGAGCCTGCTTGGTGTTCTGGGAACCGATTCCGTGAGCGTGGGTGGCCTTTCCGGCAGCTTCGCCGACAAGAACGCGGGCACCAACAAGGACGTCACCGTGGCCGGTGCCACGCTGGCCGGCATCGACGCCGGCAACTACACGGTCAGCAACCCGACGGGCCTGACGGCGAGCATCACGCCGGCAGCGCTCACGGTGAGCGGCGTGACGGCGCAGGACAAGGTTTACGACCGCAGCACCGCCGCGTCGCTGGACACGTCCGGCGTCACGCTCAACGGCGTGCTGGGAAGCGACTCGGTCAGCGTGTCGGGCCTGGCCGGCAGCTTCGCGGACAAGAATGCAGGCACCAACAAGGCGGTCGCGGTCAGTGGCGCGACGCTGGGCGGAGCCGACGGCGGCAACTATGTCGTGAGCAATCCCACCGGCTTGACCGCAAGCATCACGCCTGCGTCGCTGGCGGTGAGCGGTGTGACCGCGCAGGACAAGGTGTACGACACCACCACGGCCGCCGCGCTGAACACCAGCGCCGCGAGCCTGTCCGGCGTCATCTCCGGCGACGCGGTGAGCGTGTCCGGCATGACGGGCAGCTTCGCCGACAAGAACGCCGGCACGAACAAGTCGGTGACGGTCGCCGGCGCCACGCTGGGCGGGGCCGATGCCGGCAACTACACGGTGACCAACCCGACGGGCGTCACGGCCAGCATCACGCCCGCCTCGCTGACGGTTGGCGGCGTCGTCGCACAGGACAAGGTGTACGACCGCACCACCGCCGCTTCCCTGGACACGTCCGCTGCCACGCTCTCCGGCGTGCTGGCAGGCGACACGGTGAGCGTGTCGGGCTTGAGCGGCAGCTTCGCCGACAGGAACGTGGGCACCAGCAAGGCGGTCACCGTCAACGGTGCGACGCTGAGTGGCGCGGACGGAGGCAACTACGTCGTGAGCGCCCCCGCCGGTTTGACGGCCAGCATCGCGCCCGCTTCGTTGACGGTGAGCGGCGTGACGGCGCAGGACAAGGTGTACGACACCACCACGACGGCCTCGCTCCTTGGTGCCGCGAGCCTGGTCGGTGTGATCGCCGGCGATACGGTGACCGTGTCGGGCCTGAGCGGCAGCTTCGCGGACAAGAACGCCGGCACGAACAAATCGGTGACAGTCAGCGGCGCGACCCTGGGCGGCGCCGATGGCGGCAACTATGTGGTGAGCAACCCGACGGGCCTGACGGCGAGCATCACGCCTGCGTCGCTGACGGTGAGCGGTGTGACCGCGCAGGACAAGGTGTACGACCGTACCGCCACGGCGTCGCTGGACACGACGGCCGCCACGCTCAACGGCGTGCTGGGAAGCGATTCGGTGAGCGTGTCGGGCCTCGGCGGCAACTTCGCCGACAAGAACGCCGGCACGAACAAGTCCGTGACGGTGGGCGGCGCCACGCTGGCCGGGGCGGATGCGGCCAACTACACGGTGGCCAACCCCACGGGCCTGGCGGCGACCATCACGCCGGCGTCGCTGACCGTGAGCGGCGTCATCGCGCAGGACAAGGTGTACGACCGTACCACCACGGCTTCGCTGGACACGACGGCCGCCACGCTCAACGGCGTGCTGGCCGGCGATGCCGTGAGCGTGTCGAACCTTTCCGGCAGCTTCGCCGACAAGAACGCCGGCGCGAACAAGTCGGTGACCGTTGCCGGCGCCACGCTGGGTGGCGCCGATGGCGGCAACTACATCGTGAGCAACCCCACGGGCCTGGCGGCAAGCATCACGCCCGCGGCGTTGACGGTGAGCGGTGTGATTGCGCAGGACAAGGTCTACGACCGCAGCACCACGGCCTCGCTGGACATGGCAGCGGCCACGCTCTCCGGCGTGCTGGCGGGCGATGCGGTGAGCGTGTCGGGGCTGGCCGGCAGCTTCGCGGACAAGAATGCCGGGACGAACAAGACGGTGACGGTCGGCGGCGCCACGCTGGGCGGGGCCGACGCGGGCAACTACACCGTGACCAACCCGACGGGCTTGACGGCGAGCATCACACCCGCGGCGCTGACGGTCAGCGGCGTCACCGCGCAGGACAAGGTGTACGACACCACGACGACGGCGTCGCTGGGGACTGGTGCCGCGAGCCTGGTCGGCGTGCTGGCCGGCGACGCCGTGAACGTGGCTGGCCTTTCCGGCAGCTTCGCGGACAAGAACGCTGGCACGAACAAGGCGGTCACCGTCGCGGGTGCAACGCTGGGCGGAGCCGATGCCAGCAACTACACGGTGACCAATCCGGCGGGCCTGACCGCGAGCATCACGCCGGCGTCGCTGACGGTCAGCGGCGTGACGGCACAGGACAAGGTGTACGACGCCACGTCGATTGCCTCGCTGAACACGGGCGCCGCAACCCTGGTCGGCGTGCTGGCCGGCGATGCGGTGAATGTCTCGGGCCTGAGCGGGAGCTTTGCCGACAAGAACGCGGGTGCGAACAAGGCGGTGACCGTCAACGGCGCCACGTTGGGCGGGGCGGACGGCGCGAACTACATCGTGAGCAATCCCGCCGGGCTGACGGCCAGCATCACGCCGGCGCAGCTCACGATGAGCGGTGTCACTGCGCAGGACAAGATCTACGACGCCACGACGAGCGCAGCGTTGAACACCGGTGCCGTGAACCTGGTCGGCGTGATTGCCGGCGACACGGTCAGCGTCTCGGGTCTCTCCGGCAGCTTCGCCGACAAGAACGCGGGCACGAACAAAGCCGTGGCGGTCAGCGGCGCGACGCTGGGGGGCACCGATGGCGGCAATTACACGGTGAGCAACCCCTCCGGGCTGACGGCCAGCATCACGCCGGCGCAACTCACGGTGGGCGGCGTCACCGCGCAGGACAAGGTGTACGACACCACGACGGCGGCTTCCCTGAACACAGGATTCGCCAGCCTGGTCGGCGTGCTGGGAAGCGACACCGTGAGCGTGTCGGGCCTCAGCGGCAGCTTCGCCGACAAGAACGCCGGCACGAACAAGTCCGTGACGGTGGCCGGCGCCACGCTGGCCGGGGCGGATGCGGCCAACTACACCGTGGCCAACCCCACGGGCCTGGCGGCGAGCATCACGCCGGCGTCGCTCACGGTGAGCGGCGTCACGGCGCTGGACAAGGTGTACGACCGCACCACGGCCGCATCGCTGGACACGTCCGCGGCCGCTCTCGCCGGCGTGCTCGCGGGTGATACGGTGAGCGTGTCGGGCCTGAGCGGCAGCTTCGGCGACAGGAACGTCGGTACGAACAAGGCGGTCACCGTCAACGGTGCCACGCTGGGCGGCGTGGACGCGGGCAACTACACGGTGGCCAACCCGGCAGGCCTGACGGCGAGCATCACGCCAGCGCAGCTCACGGTGAGCGGCGTCACCGCGCAGGACAAGGTGTACGACGCCACGACGACTGCCGCGCTGAACACGGGTGCCGCAACGCTGGCCGGCGTGCTGGCCGGCGATACGGTGAGTGTGTCGGGCCTGAGTGGCAGCTTCGCGGACAAGAACGCCGGCACGAACAAATCGGTGACGGTCAGCGGCGCGACGCTGGGCGGCGCCGATGGCGGCAACTATGTCGTAAGCAACCCCACGGGCCTGGTGGCGAGCATCACCCCCGCGGCGCTCACGGTGAGCGGCGTGACCGCGCAGGACAAGGCCTACGACCGCGGCACGACGGCCACGCTCGCCACGGCAGCCGCCAACCTGGTCGGCGTGATTGCCGGCGACACGGTGAGCGTGTCGGGACTTTCCGGAAGCTTCGCGGACAAGAACGCCGGCACGAACAAGGCGGTCACCGTCGCTGGTGCAACGCTGGGCGGAGCCGACGCTGGCAACTACACGGTGACCAACCCGACGGGCCTGGCGGCGAGCATCACGCCCGCGTCGCTGACGGTGAGCGGTGTCACCGCGCAGGACAAGGTGTACGACGCCACCACGGCGGCTTCGCTGAACACAGGTGCGGCAAGCCTGGTCGGCGTGCTTGCGGGCGACTCGGTGAGCGTGTCGGGCCTGAGCGGGAGCTTTGCCGACAAGAACGCCGGAACGAACAAGGCGGTCACGGTCGCCGGTGCCACGTTGAGCGGTGCCGACGGCAGCAACTACGTCGTGAGCAACCCCTCCGGGCTGACGGCGAGCATCACGCCGGCGGCGTTGACGGTGAGCGGCGTGTCGGCGCAGGACAAGGTCTACGACGCCACGACGACTGCTTCGCTGAACACCGGTGCCGCGATCCTGGTCGGCGTGATCGCCGGCGACACAGTCAGCGTCTCGGGCCTTTCAGGCAGCTTTGCGGACAAGAATGCGGGCACGAGCAAGGCCGTGGCGGTCAGCGGTGCGACGCTGGGCGGGGCCGATGGTGGCAACTATACGGTCAGCAACCCGACGGGGATCACGGCCAGCATCACGCCGGCGTCGCTCACGGTGAGCGGCGTCACGGCGCTGGACAAGGTGTACGACACCACCACGATTGCCACGCTGAACACGGGATCTGCAAGCCTGGGCGGCGTGGTCGCCGGCGATGCGGTGAGCGTGTCGGGCATGACGGGCAGCTTCGCCGACAAGAACGTCGGCACGAGCAAGGCGGTGACGGTGGCTGGTGCGACGCTGGGCGGGGCGGACGCCGGCAACTACACGGTGAACAACCCTGCCGGCGTGACGGCCGGCATTACGCCCGCGACCTTGACGGTCGTCGGCGTGGGCGCACAGGACAAGGTCTACGACCGCACGACCACCGCCTCGCTGGACACGTCCGCTGCGACGCTCTCCGGCGTGCTCGCGGGTGACACCGTGAGCCTGTCCGGCCTGAGTGGCAGCTTCGCCGACAGGAACGCCGGCACGAGCAAGGCGGTCACGGTCAGTGGCGCCACCCTGGGTGGCGCCGATGGCGGCAACTACACGGTCGGCAGCCCCACGGGGCTCACGGCCAGCATCACCCCGGCGCAGCTCTCGGTGAGCGGCGTGACGGCACAGGACAAAGTCTATGACCGCACCATCACCGCTTCGTTGGACACGTCCGCTGCCACGCTTTCCGGTGTGCTTGCGGGCGACTCGGTCAGCGTGTCGGGCCTGAGTGGGAGCTTTGCCGACAAGAACGCGGGCACGAACAAGGCAGTCACCGTCGCCGGTGCGGCCTTGGGCGGTGCCGACGCCGGCAACTACACGGTGAGCAACCCGGCAGGCTTGACGGCGAGCATCACGCCGGCGTCGCTGACCGTGAGCGGTGTCACGGCGCAGGACAAGGTGTACGACGCCACCACCGCGGCCTCGCTGAACACTGGTGCAGCAAGCCTGGTTGGCGTGCTGGCCGGCGACGCCGTGAGCGTGTCGGGCCTGAGCGGCACCTTCGTCGACAAGAACGCAGGCACGAACAAGGCAGTCACCGTCGCCGGTGCGGCCTTGGGAGGTGCCGACGCCGGCAACTACACGGTGAGCAACCCGACGGGCCTGACGGCGAGCATCACGCCGGCGTCGCTGACGGTCGGCGGCGTGACGGCGCAGGACAAGGTCTACGACGCCACCACGGCGGCGTCGCTGAACACCGGTGCTGCGAACCTGGTCGGCGTGATCGCCGGCGACACGGTATCGCTTTCCGGCCTGAGCGGAAGCTTCACCGACAAGAACGCAGGCACCAACAAGGCGGTCACCGTCAGCGGAGCCACGCTGGGCGGCACCGATGGCGGCAACTATGTTGTGAGCAATCCCACGGGCCTGGTGGCGAGCATCACGCCCGCGGCGCTCACGGTGAGCGGCGTGACCGCGCAGGACAAGGTCTACGACCGCAGCACGACTGCCACGCTCGATACGGCAGCCGCCAACCTGGTCGGCGTGATCGCCGGCGATACGGTCAGCGTGTCGGGCCTGAGCGGCAGCTTCGCTGACAGGAACGCGGGCACGAACAAGGTGGTCACCGTCAGCGGTGCGACGCTGGGCGGGGTGGACGGTACGAACTACGTCGTGAGCAATCCCGCCGGGCTGACGGCCAACATCACGCCCGCGGCGTTGACGATCACCGGCGTCGCGGCGCAGGACAAGGTCTACGACCGCGGTGCGTCCGCCACGCTGGACACCGGTGCTGCGAGCCTGGTTGGCGTGATCGCCGGCGACGTGGTGAGCGTCGCCGGCCTGAGCGGCAGCTTCGCGGACAAGAACGCGGGGACGAACAAGACTGTCACCGTTACCGGCGCCACGCTGGGCGGGACGGATGGCGGCAACTACACGGTGAGCAACCCCACCGGCCTCACGGCCAGCATCGCGCAAGCGTCGCTGACGGTGAGCGGTGTCACCGCGCAAGACAAGGTGTACGACACCACCGCGACGGCCTCGCTGAACACGGGCGCCGCGAGCCTGGTCGGCCTGCTGGCCGGCGATGCCGTGAGCGTCTCGGGACTTTCCGGCGGCTTCGCGGACAAGAACGCCGGCACGAACAAGGCAGTCACGGTCTCCGGTGCCGCGCTGGGCGGAGCCGACGCCGGCAACTACACGGTCAGCAACCCGACGGGCTTGACGGCCAGCATCACTCCCGCGTCGCTGACGGTGAGCGGCGTGACGGCGCAGGACAAGGTCTATGACCGCACCGTCACGGCCTCGCTGGACACGGCCGGCATGACGCTCGCCGGCGTGCTGGCGGGCGACTCGGTGAACGTGTCCGGGCTGGCCGGCAGCTTCGCCGACAAGAACGCCGGCACGAACAAGGCGGTGAGCGTCAACGGTGCCACGCTGGGCGGAGCCGACGCCGGCAACTACACGGTAAGCAACCCCAGCGGGTTGACCGCAAGCATCACTCCCGCTGCGTTGACAGTCAGCGGCGTGACGGCGCAGGACAAGGTCTATGACGCCACCACGACTGCCGCACTGAACACTGGTACAGCGAACCTGGTCGGCGTGATTGCCGGCGACACGGTGAGCGTGTCCGGGCTGGCCGGCAGCTTTGCCGACAAGAACGCCGGCACCAACAAGTCGGTGACGGTGGCTGGTGCCACGTTGGGCGGCACCGACAGCGGGAACTACACGGTGGCCAATCCCACCGGCCTGGCGGCGAGCATCACGCCGGCATCGCTGACGGTGAGCGGCATCACTGCGCAAGACAAGGTCTACGACAGCACGGCGGCGGCGACCCTCGTAGGCGGTTCGCTCGCCGGCGTGCTCGCCGGCGACACGGTGACGGTGTCCGGCCTGGCCGGCACGTTCGACACGAAGAACGTCGGCACCGGCAAGGTTGTGAGCGTGTCGGGCGCGACGCTGGGCGGCGCCGATGCCGGCAACTACACCGTCGCCAATCCGGCCGCACTGACGGCCGACGTCACGGCGGCGACGCTGACGGTCACGGGCGTGAGCGCGAGCAGCAAGGTGTACGACAGCACCACGGCTGCGACGCTCAACGGCGGCAGTCTTGCCGGCGTGTATGCCGGCGATGCCGTCACGCTCACGGGCATGGCCGGTGCGTTCGACACGAAGAACGTCGGCAACGCCAAGCCCGTGACGGTCACCGGCGCGGCGCTCGCCGGCGTCGACAGCGGCAACTACGTCGTCGCGAATCCGACGGGGCTCACCGCGGACGTTACGCCGGCCAACCTGACGGTGGCCGGGCTGAGCGCGAACGGCAAGGTCTACGACAGCACCACGGCCGCGAGCTTCAGCGGCGGTGCGCTGGTGGGCGTGCTCGCGGGAGACGCCGTCACCCTGGCCGGCGCGAGCGGCGCGTTCGACACCAAGAATGTGGGCACCGGCAAGGCCGTGACGGTTTCCGGCGTCACGCTGGCAGGCAGCGACAGCGGCAACTATGTGGTCGTCGCTCCAGCCGGCCTCAGCGCCAGCATCACGGCGGCCACGCTGTCCCTCACCGGTGTGAGCGCCATCAGCCGCGAATACGATGCCACCACCAACGTGGTGCTCGACGCGAGCGGCGCCGCACTGGCCGGCGTGCTCGCCGGCGACGCGGTGAGCCTGGACACGAGCGCCGCGCGCGGTGTGTTTGCCGATGCGAACCCCGGCCGGGACAAGCCGGTGACGGCCAGCGGATATGCGCTGAGCGGCGCGGATGCGGCCAACTACGCGCTGCGCGATCCGGCTGGCCTGGTTGCCGACGTCACCGCCGCGCCCGCCACCGCGCCCGTTCCTGCCATCGCGTCGCTGGTCGTCGCGGCCACGCAGGCGATCCCGCAACCGACACCGCCCGCCATGCCGCCGTCGCCGGCGGATCCGGAAGAAGAAAAACGCCGCAAGTCCCTGCGGCTGGACATCGTGGGCGGCGGAGTGCGCCTGCCGTGACCTGCCCCTGAAAGCAAAAAAAGCCGCGGCTCTCGCCGCGGCTTTTTCGTTGAAGCAGGAAGCTTCAGGCGGACATTACATGTCCATGCCGCCCATGCCACCCATGCCGCCCATGCCGCCACCGGGCATGGAGGGAGCGTCTTCCTTCGGCGCTTCCGCGACCATGGCTTCGGTCGTCAGCATCAGGGACGAGACCGACGCGGCGTTCTGCAGCGCGGTGCGGGTCACCTTGGTCGGGTCCAGGATACCCATTTCGATCATGTCGCCATAGGTGTCGTTGGCGGCGTTGAAGCCGTGGTTGCCCTTGCCGTTCAGCACGGCGTTGACCACCACGGAGGGCTCGCCACCGGCGTTCGCCACGATTTCGCGCAGCGGGGCTTCGATCGCCTTCAGCACCAGCTTGATGCCGGCGTCCTGGTCGGGGTTGTCACCCTTGATGGTGCCAGCAGCCTGGCGGGCACGCAGCAGGGCCACGCCGCCGCCGGCCACGATGCCTTCTTCCACGGCAGCGCGGGTGGCGTGCAGCGCGTCTTCCACGCGGGCCTTCTTTTCCTTCATTTCCACTTCGGTCGCGGCGCCGACCTTGATCACCGCAACGCCGCCGGCCAGCTTGGCCACGCGCTCTTGCAGCTTCTCACGGTCGTAGTCGGACGTGGCTTCCTCGATCTGCACGCGCACTTGCTTCACGCGGGCTTCGATGTCGGCAGCGGCGCCGGTGCCATCGATGATCGTGGTGTTTTCCTTGCCCACTTCGATGCGCTTGGCCTGGCCCAGGTCGGCCAGCGTCACCTTTTCCAGCGTCAGGCCGACTTCTTCCGAAATCACCTTGCCGCCGGTCAGGATGGCGATGTCTTCCAGCATGGCCTTGCGGCGGTCGCCGAAGCCAGGAGCCTTGACGGCCACGACCTTCAGGATGCCGCGGATGGTGTTGACCACCAGGGTCGCCAGCGCTTCGCCTTCGACTTCTTCCGCGATGATCAGCAGCGGACGCGAAGCCTTTGCGACTTGCTCCAGCACGGGCAGCAGGTCACGGATGGAGGACACCTTCTTGTCGTACAGCAGCACGAAGGGGTTGTCCAGCAGGGCGGCCTGCTTCTCGGGGTTGTTGATGAAGTAGGGCGACAGGTAGCCGCGGTCGAACTGCATGCCTTCGACGACATCCAGCTCGTTGTCCAGGCTTTTGCCGTCTTCGACGGTGATCACGCCTTCCTTGCCGACCTTGTCCATCGCGTCGGCAATGATCTTGCCGATGGATTCGTCGCTGTTGGCGGAGATGGAGCCGACTTGCGCGATTTCCTTGGAGGTGGTGGTGGGCTTGGAAGCCTTCTTCAGCTGCTCCGTCAGGGCCACGACGGCCTTGTCGATGCCGCGCTTCAGGTCCATCGGGTTCATGCCGGCGGCCACGTACTTCATGCCTTCGCGCACGATGGACTGGGCCAGCACGGTGGCGGTGGTGGTGCCGTCACCGGCGTTGTCGGAGGTCTTGGAAGCGACTTCCTTGACCATCTGCGCGCCCATGTTCTGCAGCTTGTCCTTCAGCTCGATTTCCTTGGCCACGGACACACCGTCCTTGGTCACGGTGGGGGCGCCGAAGGAGCGCTCGAGCACCACGTTGCGGCCCTTGGGGCCCAGGGTCACCTTGACCGCATTGGCCAGGATGTTCACGCCTTCGACCATGCGGTGGCGGGCGTCCGCACCGAACACAACGTCTTTAGCAGCCATGTGTATTACTCCGGATATTCAGTTGTGGGGTGGAAGGGGGATCAGCGCTCGACGACCGCGAACAGGTCGTCTTCCTTCATGACCAGCAGCTCGTCGCCATCGACCTTGACGGTCTGGCCGCTGTACTTGCCGAACAGGACGCGGTCGCCGACCTTGACGTTGGGGGCAATCAGGTCGCCCTTGTCGTTCTTGCGGCCGGGGCCCACGGCCAGCACTTCACCCTGATCGGGCTTCTCGGCGGCGTTGTCGGGGATGACGATGCCGGAGGCCGTCTTGGTTTCTTGTTCGAGGCGCTTGACGATCACGCGATCGTGCAGGGGGCGAAGTTTCATTGCATCTCCTTCAGGGAAGCTTGGGCATCAAAAAGCGCCAACCCGGTCGGCGCTCATTAACTGGTTCGTGGGGCGAGCTCTGCTGTTAGCACTCGGCCCCAACGAGTGCTAATCATAAGGGCTTTCTTGTCGGTTGCAAGCGCGGCCTGACATAGGAAAGCACTGACGGGGGGCCGCGGGCGCGTGCTTTTTCATGCATTGGCAGGCTGGATGGATGGGCTAGAATCCAAATAAGAATAATTCGTATTCGAAAGTCCCCATGCCCCATCAACTCCGTCCGGTGGCTGCCGCCGCCGCCCTGGCCCTGCTCGCGTCCGGCAGCTGGGCCCAGCAACAGGACAGCGCCGCCACCCCGACCCTGTCCACCGTGACGGTGCGCGCCAGCGCCGACGCTTCCGCGCAAGGCCTGTCGCCGGCCTTCCCGGGCGGCCAGGTCGCCCGCGGCGGGCGCGCCGGCATCCTGGGGACCCAGGACAACATGGAGACGCCGTTCTCCATCACCAGTTACACCAACGAATACATCCTCGACCGCCAGGCCAGCAGCGTCGGCGCGGTGTTGCGCAGCGACCCCTTCGTGGGCGTCGCACGCGGCTTCGGCAACTTCCAGGAAGCCTATTTCATCCGCGGCTTCGTGGTGACTTCCGACGACACCGCCTACAACGGCCTGTACAGCCTGATGCCGCGCCAGTACATCGCGACCGAGCTGTTCGAGCGCGTCGAAGTGCTGCGCGGCGCCACCGCCTTCCTGACCGGCGCCACGCCCAGCGGCAACGGCCTGGGCGGCGCCATCAACCTGCTGCCCAAGCGCGCGCCCAACGAGCCGCTGAATCGCGTGAGCGTCGAAACGGGCAGCGGCGGCTACGGCCACGTGTCGGCCGACATCGCGCGCCGCTTCGGCCCGGACGGCTCCACCGGCATCCGCGTCAACGCGGGCTACCGCGACGGCGGCACCGGCGTCGACAGCGAGAAGCAGAAGACCACCGTCGCCTCCGTGGGCCTCGACTGGCACAACCGCGACGTGCGCCTGTCCGGCGACATCGGCTGGCAGGAGAACCAGTTCAAGCAGACGCGCCCGAGCGTCACGCCGGCCGGCGCGACTTCCATCCCGGCGCCGAATGCGAGCGTCAATTTCGCCCAGCCCTGGACCTACTCCAACGAGAAGGACCTGTTCGGCACGCTGCGCGGCGAGTGGGACATCAATTCCGCCGTCACCGCCTGGGCTGCCTACGGTGGCCGCCGCGGCGACGAAAGCAACCGCCTGGCCGGCTTCAACCTCACGAACGGCAGCACCGGCGACGGCTACACCTACCGCTACGACAACGTCCGCGAGGACCAGGTCGACACCGGCGAACTGGGCCTGCGCGGCAAGCTGCGCACCGGCAGCGTGGGCCACGAATGGGTGGTGGCCGCCTCGCGCTTCAAGTCCACCGAGAAGAACGCCTACAAGATGGACTTCTTCAACCAGCAGGCGACCAACCTGTTCAACCCGGTGTACAGCGCGCTGCCGGCGTTCAGCGGCGCCGAATTCGCCGGCGGCAACCTGGCCGCGCCGGGCGTGACGAACCGCATCAACCTCACCAGCTACGCCCTCGGCGACACGCTCTCGCTGGTGAACGACACCGTGCTGCTGACGCTGGGGGCGCGCCACCAGCAGATGCACACGACGGCCTACGACTTCAACACCGGCGCCGTCAATGCCAACGGCGACTACGACAAGAGCCGCACCAGCCCCGCGCTGGGCGCCGTCTGGAAGGTCAACAAGCAGTTCTCGGCGTACGCCAACTACATCGAAGGCCTGACCAAGGGCGACGTGGCGCCCCCCGGCACCACCAACGCGAACGCCGTGTTCGCGCCCTACGTCACCAAGCAGCAGGAAGTCGGCCTGAAGTACGATGCCGGCCGCCTGGGCGCCGGCCTGGCCTTGTTCTCCATCGAGCGTCCGCGCTCCACCGGCGGCGGCGTCGGCCAGACCTTCACGCAGAGCGGCAAGGACCGCCACCAGGGCGTGGAGCTGAGCGTCTTCGGCGAAGCCACCCGCGGCCTGCGCCTGCTGGGCGGCGTGACCTGGCTCGATGCCAAGCAGGTCTCCACCGGCGATGCCACAACCGAGGGCAAGCGCGTGATCGGCGTGCCGAAGATGCAGGGCTCCATCGGCGCCGAATGGGACGTGCCGGGTGTCGACCGCCTCGCGCTGGACGCACGCCTGACCGCTGGCGGCTCGCGCTACGCGGATGCGGCCAACACGCTCAAGGTGGGCGGCTGGGGCCGTGTCGACGTCGGCGCGCGCTACCTGATGGAAGTGGGCGGCCGCCTGGTCACGCTGCGCGCGCGCATCGACAACCTGGCCGACCGCAGCTACTGGGCCTCCACCGGCGGCTATCCGGGCCAGGGCTACATGGTGGTCGGCGCGCCGCGCACCTTCTCGCTCGGCGCCAGCATCGACTTCTGAGCCTTCGCATGGCATTGAGCGCGCGTGCCGTCCGCGGCTGGTCCTGGGTCCACAAGTGGTCCAGCCTGGTCTGCACGCTGTTCATGCTGCTGCTTTGCCTGACCGGCCTGCCGCTGATCTTCCACGAGGAGATCGGCGACCTGACCGGCGCCGTGGCGCGGCCGCCTGCCATGCCAGCGGGGACGCCGCACATCAGCCTGGACCGCGCGCTGGAAATCGCGCACGGCGTGCATCCGGACCGGGTCGTGCAGTTCGCCTCGCAGGACGAGTCGCATACCGACGCCTGGTACATCACGATGACGCCGACGCCCGCGCCGACCGCCGACTTCGTGCAGGTGGTGGTCGACTCGCGCACCGGCGCCGTGCTGCCGCAGCCGCCGATCGGCAAGGGCTTCATGGCCGTCATCGAAAGCCTGCACGTCGACCTGTTCGCGGGCCAGCCGGGCAAGCTGTTCCTGGGCGCGATGGGCGTGCTGCTGCTCGCGGCCATCGTCTCGGGCCTGGTGCTGTATGCGCCCTTCATGCGCAAGCTGGACTTCGGCCAGGTGCGGACCGACCGCTCGCCGCGCGTGCGCTGGCTCGACCTGCACAACCTGCTGGGCATCGCCACCCTGGTGTGGGCGCTGGTGGTCGGCGCCACCGGCGTCATCAACACCTGGGCCGAGCTGCTGCTGGATCACTGGCAGAAAGAGGAGCTGGCGGCGCTGCTGCAGCCCTACGAAGGCCAGCCGCTGGTGCCGGCGGCCGAACGCGCGTCGCTGCAACGCTCGCTGGAAACCGCGCTGGCCGCCGCGCCCGGCATGAAGGTCGCCTTCATCGCCTTCCCCGGCACGTCGTTCTCCAGCCCGCACCACAACACCTTCTACCTGCGCGGCAGCGACCCGCTGACCGCGCGCCTCAATCACACGGTGATGGTCGATGCGCGCACCGCGCAGCTCACGGCCATTCCGGCAACGCCCTGGTACCTGCTGGCGCTGCGCCTGTCGCAGCCGCTGCACTTCGGCGACTACGGCGGCATGCCGATGAAGATTCTCTGGGCGCTGCTCGATGTCGCCACGCTCGTGGTGCTGGGCAGCGGCCTTTACCTCTGGTGGAAACGGGCATGAACGCCTTCCTGCGACTCTGGGGCTGGCCCATAGGGCTGGCCGTGCTGACGGCCTCGGGCCTGTTCACCGCGCTGGTCTCCGACGGCGCCGGCGACGTCTGGTCCTGGTTCGCCCTGGGCGTGCCGGTCGCCGTGATGCTCTGGTTCTCGCGCGGCCGCCGCCGCAACTGACGCAGCCTGACCGCGGCCACGCACCGGCCGCGACTCCCGCGCAACGCGCCGAAAGGCGGGGCTCCCCCGTCCCTTTTCGGCGCTTCGGCGCGCCTCCCTCGCTTCTACATTGACACCGCCGCCCAGGGCCTGGGCGCGCGGGGGCTCAAGCTTTCCGGCGCGCGGCCGAAAGCTTCGGGGACGGCAACAGCGTTCCCGAACCCATCATGTCCGATACCCTTTCCGCCCCCGCCGCGCCGGTGGCCCTGCACCTCCCGCGCTGGCGGCGATGGACCCGCCTGCGCACGACCGCCCTGGCCCTGGCCGCCGCGGCGGCCATCTGGGGCGCTGGCGGCGCCCATTTCAACGCCTGGAGCGCCTGCGCGGCGGCCGCCATCGTCGCCGCCGGCGCCATCGAAGACCGGCGCCGCCTGCAGGCCGAAGCCACGCAGCGCGCCGATGTCGAGGGCTTCGTCGACGGCGCCGACCGCCTGGGCCGCGAGTTGCTCCCGATCTGGGGCGCCCAGCTGGAAAGCTCGCGCGCGCAGATGGAGGATGCGGTGTCCGCGCTCACCGTGCGCTTCGGCGCCATCGTCGAACGCCTCACGCAGGCGCTGCAGGCCTCCATGCAGCACGGCGACCACGGCATGGCCGGCGTGTTCGAGGAGAGCGCACGCGAGCTCGGCAGCCTGGTGGACTCGCTGCGCGCGGCGCTCGCCGGCAACGCCGCCCTGCACCAGGAAGTGCAAGGCCTGTCGACCTTCGTCGCCGAACTGCAGGAGATGGCGCAGGGCGTGGCCCTGATCGCCAACCAGACCAACCTGCTGGCCATCAACGCCGCCATCGAGGCGGCGCATGTGGGCGAGCAGGGCCGCGGCTTCGCGGTGCTGGCGCAGGAAATGCGCAAGCTGTCCGCGTCGTCCGGGGAAACCGGCGCTCGCATGGGCGACAAGGCCCGCACCATCGGCGCCGCCATCCAGGCGGCCTGCAGCAGCGCCGAGGCTTCCTCGGTCCGCGAGACCGCCGCCGTGCGCGACGCCGAACACAAGATCGACGCCGTCCTGGCCCGCTTTCGCGGCGTCACGACCACGCTGGGCAGCGCCAACGAAGTGCTGCAGCAGGAAAGCACCGCCATCCAGGGCGAGATCGTCGAATCGCTGGTGCAGCTGCAGTTCCAGGACCGCGTGAGCCAGCGCATGAGCCACGTGCGCGACAGCATCGATAGCGTCCCGCCCCTGCTGGCGCAGGCGCGCGAGGACTTCGCCGCCGGTGCCCCGCTGCGTCCGCTGCAGCCCCGCGAGCTCGTCGAGGAACTGGAGCGCAGCTACGCGATGGCCGACGAACGCAGCACCCACAGCGGCGGCTCGTCGCCGGCGCCCGCAGCGCCGGCCGGCGACGGCGACATCACCTTCTTCTGATCACGAACAGGGAACCAAGAGACATGGCCAAGACCATCATGATCGTCGACGACTCCGCCTCGCTGCGGCAGGTCGTCGCCATTTCGCTGCGTGGCGCGGGCTACGAGGTGCTCGAGGGCTGCGACGGCGCCGACGCGCTGAAGAAGCTCACGGGCCAGAAGGTCCACCTGATCATCAGCGACGTCAACATGCCCAACATGGACGGCATCACCATGGTGAAGGCCGTCAAGGCGCTGCCCGCCTACAAGTTCACGCCCATCGTCATGCTGACGACCGAGTCGCAAGAGGCGAAGAAGCAGCAGGGCCAGGCCGCCGGCGCCAAGGCCTGGATGGTGAAGCCCTTCAATCCGCCGCAGCTGCTGGCCGTGGTGCAGAAGCTGGTGCTGCCGTGAGCACGCCCGTGACCGTGCTCGCCGTCGAGGGCGAGCTGAGCATCTACCGCGCGGCGGACCTGTGCGCCGAATGGCGCGAGGCCATTGCACCCGATACCGCGCTCGTCCTGGACCTGGCCGAAGTGAGCGAGTGCGACACCGCCGGCGTGCAGCTGCTGCTGGCCGCCGCGCGCCGGCTGGAGCAGGGCGGCGGCAGCCTGCAGCTGCGCGCGCCCAGCGCGCCGGTGTGCGACGCGCTCGCCACCCTGGGGCTGCAAGCCCGCTTCGCGCACGAAGGAGAACCGGCATGAGCGTGAACCTGCAAGACGCCCTGCAGACCTTCCTGGTCGAGGCGCGCGAGCTCCTGGACGACATGGAGGCGATGCTGCTGCGCGTGGGCGCCGAGCCCGGCGGCACCGAGACGCTGAACGCCATCTTCCGCGCCGCGCACACCATCAAGGGATCCGCCGGCCTGTTCGGGCTGGACGCGATCGTCGAATTCACCCACGTCGTCGAAAGCCTGCTGGATGAAGTGCGTGCCGGCCAGGTGAACCTGGGCGCGCCGCTGGTGCAGCTGCTGCTGGCCAGTGCCGACCACATCGGCGCACTGGTCGATGCTGCCGACAGCGGCGCGGCGCTGGAGCCGCAGGCTGCGGCCGAAGGCCAGCGCCTGGTGGCGCAGTTGGCTGGCTATGCCGCCGGCGGCATCGAGGCTGCCGCGACGCACGTCGCCGCGGCAGCCGCGCCCGCCAACGGCGAACGCCGCTGGCGCATCGCGCTGCGCTTCGGCGCCGACGTGCTGCGCAACGGCATGGACCCGCTGTCCTTCATCCGCTACCTGTCCACGCTGGGCACGGTCGACGCGATCACCACGCTGGACGACCGCCTGCCGGCGCTGGCCGACCTGGACGCCGAGAGCTGCCACCTGGGCTTCGAGATCGCCTTCCGCGGCGCCGTCGACCGGGCCGCGATCGCCGCCGTCTTCGAGTTCGTCGCCGAAGATTCCGAAATCCGCATCGAGGAGGAGGGCGCACCTGCTCCCGCAACGCCAGTGGCCGCTCCCGAAGCTGCCATGGCACGCGCCGGCACTACCCGCGAAGCGGCGCAATCCATCCGCGTCGAGGCCGACAAGCTCGATCGCCTGATCAACCTGGTGGGCGAGCTGATCATCGCCACCGCCGGCGCCAGCCTGCTGGCGCGGCGCAGCCAGCAGCTGGAACTGCAGGAATGCCACTCGGTGCTGTCGCACCTGGTTGAGGAGGTGCGCGACAGCGCGCTGCAGCTGCGCATGGTCAAGATCGGCGGCACCTTCGGCAAGTTCCAGCGCGTCGTGCACGACGTGGCGCTGGAATTGGGCAAGGACATCGCTCTCCGCATCAGCGGCGAGGACACCGAACTGGACAAGACGGTCGTCGAGAAGATCGGCGATCCGCTGATGCACCTGGTACGCAACGCCATGGACCACGGCATCGACTCCGCGGAGCTGCGCGCCGCGCGCGGCAAGCCGGTGCAGGGCACCGTGTCGCTGAATGCCTTCCACGACTCCGGCAGCATCGTCATCCAGGTCGGTGACGACGGCGGCGGCCTGGACCGCGAGCGCATCCTGGCCAAGGCCACCGAGCGTGGCCTGGTGGAACCGGGCAAGGTGCTCACCGATGCCGAGACCTACGCGCTGATCTTCGAGCCGGGCTTCTCCACGGCGGAGAAGATCACCAACCTGTCCGGCCGCGGCGTCGGCATGGACGTCGTCAAGCGCAACATCGAGGCGCTGCGCGGCAGCGTCGACATCGCCAGCGAACCGGGCCGGGGCACGACCGTCACAGTGCGCCTGCCGCTGACGCTGGCCATCATCAACGGCTTTCAGGTCGCGGTGGGCAAGGCGGTCTTCGTCGTGCCGCTGGAGCTGGTGGACGAGTGCGTCGAGTTCTCCGCCGAACCGGGCCGCGACTACACGGACCTGCGCGGCGAGGTGCTGCCCTTCATCCGGCTGCGCGAGCTGTTCGAGGTGGCCGGCGAAGCCGCTGCGCGCCAGAACATCGTGGTCGTGCGCCACGCCGGCCAACGCGTCGGCCTGGTTGTCGACGCGCTGCTCGGCGAGACGCAGGCTGTCATCAAGCCGCTATCGCGCGTCTTCGCGCAGGTGCAGGGCATCAGCGGCTCCAGCATCCTGGGCAGCGGCGAAGTCGCCCTGATCCTGGACGTGCCGGTGCTGCTGCGGGTTGCTTCGGCCGCGGAACTGCACCAGGAGTAGCACGTGTCCAGCCAATCCCACGACGGTCAGTACCTGACCTTCCAGCTCGCTGGCGACATGTACGCCATCGGCATCCTCGCCATCAAGGAAATCATCGAATACCGCGGCCTCACGCCGGTGCCGATGATGCCGGCCTTCGTGCGCGGCGTGATCAACCTGCGCGGCGCGGTGGTGCCGGTGATGGACCCGCTCGCGCGCTTCGGCCGCGCCTCCAGCGTGCCCGGCAAGCGCACCTGCGTCGTGATCGTCGAGATCGACGGCGGTGACGGCGAGCCGCAGAGCGTCGGCATGCTGGTCGATGCCGTGAGCGAGGTGCTGGAAATCGGCGCCGCGGACATCGAGCCGCCGCCGCCCTTCGGCTCGCGGATCCGCACCGACTTCATCGCGGGCATGGGCAAGGTCCGCGGGAAGTTCGTGATCCTGCTGGCCGCCGGCCATGTCCTGTCTCTCGATATCGAAGGCCTCGCAGAAGCGCGGGCCGAAGCCGCCGTCGCCTGAGGCGGCATTCCAGAAAGATTCCCATGAAGCAAATCAAGCTGTTCTCGCACTGGAAGGTGTCCACCCGGCTCGCCGCCGGCTTTGGCGCCGTCATGGTGCTGTTGTTCGCGCTCGCCGGCCTCAGCCTCTGGAGCCTGGCCACCGTGCAGGGCACGACCGAGACCATCGTCCGGCAGCGCCTGCCGGCGGTGAAACTCGCCAACGAAGCCGCGGTGCTGACCGTGGACACCGGCCGCAAGATGCGCGCGCTGCTGATGGCCGTGAACGGCCTCGAAGCGAAGGAGGCCATGCAGTCGGTGGAGGCCAACCGCGCGCGGATCGCCGACGCGCTGCACCGCCTGGACGGCATGGCCGACAGCGCGCAGTCCCGTGCCCTCGTCAAGGCCGTGCGCACGGAGCACGCCACGCTGGAGCAGAAGTTCGAGCCCGTGCTGGTGCTGGCGCGCGGCGAAGACCCCAAGGCCGCGGAAGTGCTGCGCAGCGAGTTCGTGCCCGCCAACCGCCGCTTCGAGACGGCGCTGCAGGAACTGGTGAAGCACGAGTCGGCCGCAATGAATGCCTCGGCGGCCGCCTCTGCGAGCACTTACGACAGCACGCGCATCGTCTTGCTGGTCCTCGCGGCCACGGCGCTGGCGCTGGGCGCCGGCATCGCGCTGGCCATCACGCGCGGCCTGCATCGCATCCTGGGCGGCGAGCCGGCGGAAGCGGCGGGCATCCTGCGCCGCATCGCCCAGGGCGACCTGGACGTGGTGGTGGAAACGCGGGAGGGCGACGACCACAGCCTGCTGCATGCCGTGGGCGAGACCGTGGGCCAGCTGCGCGGGCTGATGGGCGAAGTCGCCACCGTCATGGGCGGCGTCGCCGAGGGCGACCTGACGCGCACCATGGACGGCAGCTACCAGGGCGCCTTCGCGACCATCCAGGCGGACATCAACCGCTCGGTGCAGCAGTTGGCGCAGGTGGTGAAGGACGTGAACGCCGCGGCCGAGAGCCTGGTCGGCGCCTCCGAGGAAGTGAGCGCGACGGCACAGTCGCTGTCGCAAGCCGCGACCGAGCAGGCCGCGGGCGTCGAGCAGACGAGCGCGTCGATGGAGGAGATGACGGCCTCCATCGCGCAGAACACCGAAAACGCCAAGGTCACCGACGGCATGGCCACCAAGGCGGCCAGCGAAGCGGCCGAAGGCGGCGAAGCCGTGAAGGCCACGGTGGCGGCGATGAAGCAGATCGCGCAGAAGATCGTGATCATCGACGACATCGCCTACCAGACCAACCTGCTGGCGCTGAACGCGGCGATCGAGGCCGCCCGCGCGGGCGACCACGGCAAGGGCTTTGCCGTCGTCGCCGCCGAAGTCCGCAAGCTGGCCGAGCGCAGCCAGGTGGCGGCGCAGGAGATCGGCACCGTGGCTTCGTCCAGCGTGGAGATGGCGCAGCGCGCCGGCCAGCTGCTGGACGCCATGGTCCCCACGATCCGCAAGACCTCCGACCTGGTGCAGGAGATCGCGGCGGCCTCGGCCGAACAGGCCAGCGGCGTCGGCCAGATCAACGCCGCCGTCACCCAATTGAGCCAGACGACGCAGCAGAACGCGGCAAGCGCCGAGGAGCTGGCCGCGACTTCCGAAGCCATGAGCGGACAGGCCGGCAACCTGCAGCAGGCCATGGGCTTCTTCCGCGTCGGCGCGCCCACGCCCGCCGGCCAGGCGGCGACGACCGCGATCGCCGTGGCCGCCGGCAAGGCGCAGCCGCCGGCCCGGCCGCGCGCCATGCCCGCGGCTTCCGCGGCGGCGGACGAAGTCGACTTCGCCCGTTTCTGAAGGAACGGCCGTGGCTGAACCCTACCTGAGCTTCCAGCTCGGCGCCGACATGTACGCCGTCGGCATCCTGTCGGTGCGCGAGATCATCGAGTACCCCGAACTCACGCCGGTGCCGATGGCGCCAGCCGCCGTGCGCGGCGTGATCAACCTGCGCGGCGCCGTCGTGCCGGTGGTGGACCCGCAGGTCCGCTTCGGCAAGCCAGCCAGTGCGCCGGGGCGCCGCACCTGCATCGTGATCGTCGAGACCACGCTGGCCGACGGCAGCGCGCGCACCGCCGGCGTCGTGGTCGACGCGGTCAGCGAAGTAGTCGACATCGCGGCGGAGGACATCGAGCCGCCGCCGACCTTCGGCACCCGCCTGCGCACGGAACTGCTGCGCGGCGTGGCCAAGGTGCGCGGCCGCTTCGTGATCCTGCTCGATCCCGCCCCGCTCCTGGACCTCGACCTGCCCGACGAGGGCGACTTCGATCCGCACTCCCTTCCCGAGCCCCTGGCCGCCTGAGGCCGCTCCCCGCGAAAGATTTCCATGAACTGGTTCCTGCGCCTGAAGCTGGCCAACAAGCTTCTCCTCTCCTTCCTGCTATGCACTGCCGTCACGGCAGCCGTCGGCGGCTTCGCGCTGCTGCGCCTGGCCGAAGTGCGGCAAAGCCTGAAGTCGGTCTATGAGGACAACATCCTGCCGATGCAATACCTGGCCGAGGCCAACGCGCGGATCATGGCGCACAGCCGCGGCTATTCGCGACTGGGCTCGATGAAGGACCTGGCGGAGCAGAAGGACACCATCAAGCGCGTGATCCCCCACATCGAGAAGTTCCGCAAGGCGATGGCGCAGTACGACCTGACGCACATGAGCGAGGAAGAGAAGCAGCTGAAGAAGGACCGCGAGCCGCTGCTGGTGGCTTACCTCGCCGCGAACGACAAGGTGGCCCAGCTCGCCGCCGATCGCAAGTTCGACCAGGCCGTCGAACAGAGCAACGGGCCGGCCCGCCTCGCGTCCAACGCGATCGAGGCGAGCCTCGCCAAGGCGATCGCGGAGCAGACCCGCCAGGCCGACGAGGCGAACGCGCAGGCGGCCGCCGCCGCGCAGAGCACCCGCAACACGCTGATCGCCGTCATTGCCGCCGCCGCGATCCTGGCGATCGCCATGGGCCTGCTGGTGACGCGCGTGATCGCGCGCCAGATCGGTGGCGAGCCGGACGATGCCGCGCGGCGCCTGCGGCAGCTGGCCGCCGGTGAACTGAACGCCGACCTGCGCCTGCGCGAAGGCGACGACAGCAGCCTGCTGCATGCGCTGAAGCAGACCATCGCCCGCCTGCACCAGGTGGTCGAAGGCCAGCAGCGCGTCATCGAGGCGGCCAACCGCGGCGACTTCCAGGAGCGCGTGGACCTGGCCGGCCTGCAGGGCTTCCAGCGCGAGCTGGGCCAAGGCCTGAACAACCTGGCGGCCACCACCGGCGCCAGCGTGGGCGACGTGGTGCGCGTCATGTCCGCGCTGTCCGAAGGCGACCTCACGCAGCAGATCGACGCCGACTACGAAGGCGAGTTCGGCCGCATGAAGGAGTTCGTCAACGGCACGCTGCTGAAGCTGACGCACGTCGTGCAGGACGTGAACAGCGGCGCCGAGTCGCTGGCCGGTGCGTCGGAAGAAGTCAGCGCCACGGCGCAGTCGCTGTCGCAGGCCGCCAGCGAGCAGGCCGCGGGCGTGGAGCAGACCAGCGCGTCGATGGAAGAAATGACGGCGTCCATCGCGCAGAACACCGAAAACGCCAAGGTCACCGATGGCATGGCCACCAAGGCCGCGGCCGAAGCGGCCGAAGGCGGTGAAGCCGTGAAGGCCACGGTGGCGGCGATGAAGCAGATCGCGCAGAAGATCGTGATCATCGACGACATCGCCTACCAGACCAACCTGCTGGCGCTGAACGCGGCGATCGAGGCCGCCCGCGCGGGCGAGCACGGCAAGGGCTTTGCCGTCGTCGCTGCCGAAGTGCGCAAGCTGGCCGAGCGCAGCCAGGTGGCGGCGCAGGAGATCGGCACCGTGGCTTCGTCCAGCGTGGAGCTGGCCGAGCGCGCCGGCCATCTGCTGGATGCGATGGTTCCCAACATCAAGAAGACCAGCGACCTGGTGCAGGAGATCACGGCGGCGTCGGAGGAGCAGACCTCCGGCGTGGGCCAGATCAACGGGGCGATCACGCAGCTGAGCCAGACGACGCAGCAGAACGCCAGCAGCAGCGAGGAGCTGGCGGCGACGGCGGAGGAGCTGAGCAGCCAGGCCGAACAGCTGCAGCAGACGATGGCGTTCTTCAAGCTGTCCGGCGGCACGGCTTCGGGCCAGGCCGCCGCCCAGGCCATCGCCGCCGCGCGCAGCACGCCGCGCAAGCGCAAGACGCCCGCGCCGGCCAAGGCCCTGGCGACCCCGCTCGCCACCGGCGGGCCGGACGAAGTCGACTTCGCCCGCTTCTGAACCCGCTGCCATGCACACCATCACCGACGCCGAGTTCGGCAAGTTCCAGCAGTTCATCCACGAAGCTGCGGGCATCACCATGTCGGGCGCCAAGAAGGCGCTGGTGTGCGGGCGGCTGGCCCGGCGCCTGCAGGTCCACCAGCTCTCCAGCTACACGGCCTATTACGAGCTGCTGCGCAGCGGCAGGGCGCCGCAGGAGGTGCAGGTGGCCGTGGACCTGCTGACGACCAACGAGACCTACTTCTTCCGCGAGCCCCGCCATTTCGAGCTGCTGCGCGAGCTGGCCGCCGCCGCGCGCGGCCAGGGCCAGCCTTTCCGCGTGTGGAGCGCCGCCTCGTCGAGCGGCGAGGAGTGCTACAGCATCGCCATGGTGCTGGCCGACTGCCTGGGCGAAGCTGCCTGGGAGGTGGTCGGCACCGACATCAGCACCCGCGTGCTGGAGCGCGCGCGCACCGGCCACTATCCGCTGGAGCGCACGCGCCATATCCCGCAGGACTACCTGAAGCGCTTCTGCCTGCGCGGCACCGGCACGCAGGACGGCACGCTGCTGGTGGACCGCCGCGTGCGCGCCCGGGTGCAGTTCGCGCACGCCAACCTCAACGAAGCGCTGCCTCGCATGGGCAGCTTCGACGTGGTCTTCCTGCGCAACGTGATGATCTACTTCAACGGCGACACCAAGCGGCAGGTCGTCGAGCGCGTGCTGGCGCCCTTGAAGCCGGGCGGCCACCTCTTCATCGGCCACTCGGAAAGCCTGCACGAGATCAACGCCACGGTGCGCCAGCTCGCGCCGTCGATCTACCGCAAGCCATGAGCGTTCATGAGGTGCTGACGCGGACGCAGCCCACGCAGCTGGACGTGTTCCTGCAGCCTGGCGAGTACTTCGCCGGCGATGCGCAGCATCGCGTGCGCACCTTGCTCGGCTCCTGCGTGTCGGTCGTGCTGTGGAGCCCGCATGTGCGCATAGGCGCCATGTCGCACTCGCTGCTGCCCGGGCGGCCGCAGCAGGATGCGTCCGGGCCCATGCTGGATGGCCGCTACGGCGACGAGGCGCTGCGCCTGATGCTGGAGGAACTGGTCGGCCTGGGCGTGCGCCCCGCGCATTGCCGCGCCAAGATCTTCGGTGGCGGCGACATGTTCGGCGCCAGGCACCCCGGGCCCACGGTGGGCCAGCGCAATGGCGAGGCCGCGCGCGAGCAACTGCGCCGCTGCGGGATCGAGGTCGCGTCCGAGAGCCTCTACGGCGACGGCCACCGCCAGGTCGTCTTCGACATCGCCACGGGCGAGGTGTGGGCGCGGCAGACCCCGCGCAGCACGCGGCAGCTGCCCGTGCTGCCTGAATTCCGGATCGGGAGGTCCGCGTGAACAAGATCAAGGTCCTGGTCGTCGACGACTCCGCCGTCGTGCGGCAGGTCGTCGCCGGCATGCTGGCCGCTGCGCCGGGCATCGAGGTGATGGCCGCGGTGGCCGACCCGCTGCTGGCCATCGAGCGGCTGCGCCAGCAATGGCCGGACGTCATCGTGCTGGACGTGGAGATGCCGCGCATGGACGGCATCACCTTCCTGCGCAAGATCATGCAGGAGCGGCCCACGCCGGTTGTCATCTGCTCCACGCTGACGGAGAAGGGCGCGAAGACCACGCTGGAGGCGATGGCCGCCGGCGCGGTGGCGATCGTGACCAAGCCCAAGCTGGGGCTGAAGCAGTTCCTCAGCGAATCGGCCGAGGAGTTCGTTGCCACCGTGCGCGCGGCGGCGCGTGCCAACGTGCGCCGCCTCGCGGCCCGGGTCGAAGCGCCGCCCGTGGCCGCGAAGCACAGCGCCGACGCCGTGCTGCCGCCCGCGCCGGCGCGCGCCATGACGCAGACCACCGAGCGCGTGGTGGCGCTCGGCACGTCCACCGGCGGCACGCAGGCGCTGGAGGAGGTGCTGACGGCGCTGCCGCGCGTCAGCCCCGGCATCGTCATCGTGCAGCACATGCCCGAGAAGTTCACGGCCGCCTTCGCGGCGCGCCTGGACAGCGTGTGCCGCATCAGCGTCAAGGAAGCCGAGAACAACGATCGCGTGGTGCCCGGCCGCGCCCTGATCGCGCCCGGCGGCAAGCACCTGGTGCTGCGGCGCAGCGGCGCGCAGTATTTCGTGGACGTCATCGACGGCCCGCTGGTCAACCGCCACCGGCCCTCGGTGGACGTGATGTTCCGCTCGGTGGCCAAGTGCGCCGGCGGCAACGCCCTGGGCGTCATCATGACCGGCATGGGCGACGACGGCGCCGCCGGCCTGCTGGAGATGCGCAACGTCGGCGCCCGCACCATCGCGCAGGACGAGGAAAGCTGCGTGGTCTATGGCATGCCGAAGGAAGCCATCAAGCGCGGCGGCGCGGAGCGGGTGCTGCCGCTGGACGCGATCGCGCAGGAGATCCTGAAGCAGCTGTGAGACGGCTAGCTAGCCGCCCACGGTGCGGCCGAGGATCGGGAACAGCTTGCCCAAACCGTCGGCCATGACCTCCACCGCCAGCGCGGCGAGGATCAGGCCCATCAGCCGCGTCAGCACGTTGATGCCGGTCTGGCCCAGGATGCGCGCGATCGGGTTGGCCAGCGCGAACGACAGCGCCGTCACGAGCCCGATCACCACGCCGTAGCCGACCAGCGTCGCGAGCTGCAGCACGGTGTGCGCGCGTTCGGCATAGATCACCACGGTGGACATCGTGGCCGGGCCCGTGAGCAGCGGGATCGTCAATGGCACCACGGCGATGCTGTAGCCCATGGCCGCCTTCTCGGCGCCTTCGGCCAGGTCGTTGGTCGCGGGCTTGGCTTCGGCCGGCTTGGCGTTCAGCATGTTCAACGCGCTGGTCAGCAGCAGCATGCCGCCGCCCACCTGGAAGCTCGCCAGCGAGATGCCGAAGAACTCCAGGATGCGGATGCCCAGCAGCGCGCAGGCGGCGATCACGCAGAAGGCGGTGAAGGAGGCGACGCCGATGGTGCGGCGCCGCTGCAGCGTGCTGAAGCCCTGCGTGTAGTGGATGAAGAAAGGGATGATCGCCGGCGGGTTGACGATCGCCAGCAGCGTGATGAGCGGCTTGAATTCCATTCAGGACGCCGCGCGCTGCGCGTCCAGTTGCGCCAGTTCCGCGGGCGTGGCCGGCTCGCGCCGCCCGAACATGCCCCAGCCTTCCATCTCCAGCACCTTGGCGCCGTCCTGGTTGAACATCTCCCAGCGCGAACGCACCAGGCCCGTGTCGGGCCGCTTGCGCATGGCCTTCTGCTCCAGGATCGTGTGGCGCAGCGTGAGCTGGTCGCCCGGGTACACGGGCTTCAGCCACTTCAGGCTCTCGAGCCCGGGCGAACCTTTGCTGGGCGTCTTCTTCAACATGTTGTCGACGGTCAGGCGCATCGCCAGGCCGGCGGTCTGCCAGCCGCTGGCGCACAGGCTGCCGAAGATCGAATGCTTCGCCGCTTCTTCGTCCAGGTGGAAGGGCTGCGGGTCGTACTTGGCCGCGAACTCCTTGATCTCCTCCGCGGTGACGGAGGTGGTGCCGAGCTCGCGTGTGCTGCCCGGAGTCATGTCTTCCCAGTAGATGCTGAAGGCCACGGTCAACGTCCTCCCGACACTTCCACCAGCGACATGGTGGTGTAGCTCGCTTCCGGCGACAGCAGCCAGACGATGGCCTGCGCCACTTCCTCCGCCGTGCCGCCACGCTGCATCGGCACCTGGTGCTTCAGGTCCTTCACCCGGTTCGGCTGGCCGCCGGAGGCGTGGATGTCGGTTTCGATCAATCCGGGGCGCACCGCGTTGACGCGGATGCCGTCGTCCGCCACTTCCTTGGCCAGGCCGATCGTGAAGGTGTCGATGGCGCCCTTCGATGCCGCGTAGTCCACGTACTGGCCTGGGCCGCCCAGGCGCGCGGCGGCGCTCGACACGTTGACGATGGCGCCGCCGCGGCCGCCATGGCGCTTGCCCATGCGCTTGATGGCCTCGCGCGCGCACAGGAAGCTGCCGATCACGTTGACGTCGAACATCCGCTTCAGGCGCGCGAGGCTCATGTCCTCCACGCGCTGCGTGCGGTCGACGATGCCGGCGTTGTTGACCAGCGCCGTAAGCCGGCCAAGCGACGCGTCCACCTGCGCGAACATCGCCATCACCTGGTCTTCGTCGGCGACGTCGCCGGGGACGGCGATCGCCTTGCCGCCACCAGCGCGGATGGCGGCGACCACCTTCTCGGCCGCGGCCTGGTCGCGCGCGAAATTGACGGCGACGGCGAAGCCCTTGCTCGCGGCCAGCAGCGCGGTGGCCGCGCCGATGCCGCGGCTGCCGCCGGTGACCAACAACACCTGCTCGTTCACGGGTCTCCTCCTCCTCGCCGCGCAGCAGGCGGCGAGCCGTCATTAAAGCAAAAGCAGCCGATTGACGCGCGGGGCCCGGATGGGGGAAGCTAGCCGCCTTTGCAGCATCCACAGGAGCAGGCCATGGGCCAATTCACGGAACTCAAGGCCGCCGACGGCCAGGCCATCCCCGCCTATGTCGCCCAGCCCGCCGGTCAGCCCAAGGGCGGCGTCGTCGTCATCCAGGAAATCTTCGGCGTCAATTCGCACATCCGCTCCGTCGCCGACGGCTATGCCGCCGCGGGCTACCTGGCCGTCGCGCCGGCCATCTTCCACCGGGTGCGCCCGAACGTCGAGCTCGGCTACACGCAGGAAGACATGGCGGAAGGTTCGACGCTGAAGGCCGCCACCGAAGCGTTGCCGACGCCGGGCGTGATGCAGGACATCCAGGCGGCGATCAACCACGCCGGCGAGGCCGGCAAGGTGGGCATCGTCGGCTATTGCTACGGCGGCCTGCTCACCTGGCGCGCCGCCTGCACGCTGAAGGGCCTGAGCGCCGCGGCGCCTTACTACGGCGGCGGCATGACCACGCCGGACGAGGTGGCGCGCAAGCCCAAGGTGCCGGTGATGGCGCACTTCGGCAGCAAGGACCACTGGATCAGCCAGGAGAGCGTGGAGCAGTTCAAGCGGGCGCATCCGGAGGTGGAGGTCCACGTCTACGACGCCGACCACGGCTTCAACTGCGACCAGCGCGGCTCGTACGATCCGGCTTCGGCGCAGCTGGCCCGGGAGCGGACGCTGGAGTTCTTCGCGAAGCACCTGGCGTAAGGCGCTGCAGTTCCAGCGCATTCGCCGCCGCTGCGCCGCTACCGGTGTTGTCGAAGATGCACCAGGCTTCTTCGCACTCGCGGTCGGCAAGCCGCAGCCGCGCGGCCAGCGCCTGCAGCAGCTCCGGCTCGTAAGGCGAGAAGTACATCCGCGGCGAGCCGTGCAGCCGCAGGTAGACCCGCGCCGTCCAGCCGCCAGGCGCGCGCGCTTCGTCGATGCGCACCGGATCCGCCAGCACTCGGGCGATGCGCAGCTCGCGCAGCAGCGCGTCGACGTTGTAGCCGAACCAGCTCGCATGCCTTGGCTCGCAAGCGATGTTGCCGTCGAAGCGCTCGCTCAGCAGTTCGAGGAAGGGCAGGGCGACCGCGCTCTCGAAGGCAAAGCTGGGTGGCAGCTGCACCAGCAGCCAGCCCAGCTTCTCGCCCAGTCCCGTCACTTCAGCGAGGAAGGTGTCGAGCAGCGCCTCGCAATCCACGAAGCGCCGCTCGTGCGTGATCGCCTTCGGCAGCTTGGCGCTGAAGCGGAAGTCCGCCGGCACGCTGGCCGCCCAGCGCTCGTACACCTTGCGCTGGTGCGGCCGGTAGAACGAGGTGTTGATCTCCACCGCCGGCAGGCGGGTGGCATAACGGGCCAGCTGGCTGTCGCCCGGCCCGAACTCCTCGCGCACCGCGCGCGGCAGCGCCCAGCCGGCGCAGCCGCTGCGGATCATCGCGCGCGGGCGAGGTAGCGCTTGCGCCAGAACACGAGGCCCAGGGCGATGGCCATGGTCGCCATCACGCCGACGGTCCACCACAGGCCTTCCTGGTTGTGGATCGCCGGCATGAATTCGAAGTTCATGCCGAAGAAGCCCACGATCAGGTTCAGCGGCAGGAAGATGGCCGTCAGCGCCGTCAGCGTGCGCATGATCTCGTTGGTGCGGTGGCCGACGGCGGAGAAGTGGATCTGCACCGCCGTCTCCGCGCTCTGCTCCATGCGGCGCACGTGGTGCACGACGCGCTGGATGTGCTCCACGACGTCGCGCGCCCGCGCCAGCAGGCCATCCAGCTCCGCCTGCCCCATCCACTGCGGCGGCTGTTCGCGCTGCGTGTCCAGCCATTCCTGCACCGCGTCCTGCTGCTCCTCGCACATGTCTTCCAGCGAGTGCAGGGCGTTGCGCGCGGTCATCAGCGACGACCAGTCGGCGCCGCGGCTGGACGGGGCGAGCAGGCTCTGCTGCCACTGGTCGAGTTCGTTGCTCAGGTCCTTGCGCAGCTCCAGGTAGCTGTCCACCATCATGTTCAGCATGCGCACCATCAGGTCCGCGGTGCTGATCGGCAGGCGGCTGCGGGCCGCGGCCGTCAGGCCCTCCGCCTGCACTGCGTCGGCCAGGTAGCGCTCGATGAACAGGCGCGCCGCATAGCAGCCGCCCGGGTGCACGGTAATCAGCAGGCGGTCGAAGACGACGAAGCCGACGGCGCGCGAGCGGATGCGGCGGAACAGTTCCAGGGGGCCCGCCCGCACGTGCGACTCGTCGCCCAGCTCCGCCTGCACTTCCGCCTCGGACGCGAGCCGCCGGAAGATCATCAGGTCATAGACCGACGTGTAGTCGTAGCGGGCCGGGTGCGCGCGATTGCCCAGGTCCTTGACGTGCACGTCCAGCAGCTGCGATCCCCCGAGGACGTGCGCGGCGCGCTGCAGCATGGGCAGGTCCTGGTCCAGGTGCTCGCGTTCGAGGTAGATCCAGACGAAACCCCGCTCCGGCGCCTGGTGCGGGATGGTTTCCAGGAAGCGCAGCGTGCCGTTGGCGAATTCGACGATCTGCAACCGGCGTCCCTTCCCGAGGCCTCAGGCGCGCAGGCGCCGGGCGGCGTCGAGCGCGAAGTAGGTGAGGATGCCGTCGGCGCCGGCGCGCTTGAAGGCGAGCAGGCTCTCCATCATCACCAGGTCGTGGTCCAGCCAGCCGTTCTGCGCGGCGGCCTTCAGCATGGCGTACTCGCCGGACACCTGGTAGGCGAAGGTGGGCACGCGGAATTCGTCCTTCACGCGGCGCAGCACGTCCAGGTAGGGCATGCCGGGCTTCACCATCACCATGTCGGCGCCTTCGGCCAGGTCCATGGCGACTTCGCGCAAGGCCTCGTCGGTGTTGCCCGGGTCCATCTGGTAGACCTTCTTGTTGCTCTTGCCCAGGTTGGAGGCGGAGCCGACGGCGTCGCGGAACGGGCCGTAGAAGGCGCTCGCGTACTTGGCGCTGTACGCCATGATGCGCGTGTGGATGTCGCCGCGGGCTTCGAGGGCGCCGCGTATCGCGCCAATGCGACCGTCCATCATGTCGGAGGGCGCAACGATGTCGACGCCCGCCTGCGACTGCGTCAGCGCCTGCTGCACCAGCACTTCCACCGTTTCGTCGTTCAGGATGTAGCCGGTTTCATCCAGCAAGCCGTCCTGGCCGTGGCTGGTGAAGGGGTCGAGCGCGACGTCGGTCATCACGCCCAGTTCGGGGAACTCCTGTTTCAACTTGCGCACCACACGTGGCACCAGGCCTTCGGCGTTGCAGGCCTCGCGGCCATCGGGCGTCTTCAGCTTCGCGTCGATGACGGGAAACAACGCCATCACCGGAATCCCCAGCTTCACGCACTGCTCCGCGACCGGCAGCAGCAGGTCCAGGCTCACGCGTTCGACGCCGGGCATCGAGGCGACGGCCTGCCGCTGCTTCTCGCCGTCGAGCACGAACACCGGGTAGATCAGGTCGTGCGGGCTCAGTGTGTGCTCGCGTACCAGGTTGCGGGTGAACTCGTCCCGCCGCAGGCGGCGCGGGCGCCCGTGGGGGTAGGGGGCAAATGGCGTCATGGTTCGAAAATTGTGCCCGAAGCGGGCACTTCTCACGGTCCGGAGGGCCCGGTGCGGGTTCCGGTGTGGAAATCACGTAAGGCCTTGCCTTGAAAGGCCGAGTCCGGTTTGTTAAATTACGCGCGGGCGGCTTGCCGCTCCCCGCTTTTCCTCCCTGAGCGGGCGCCTTGATGTGTGACAGCAAAAAGGCTTCGCACCCCGGCCGGTGGCCGGGGTCTTTTTTTTGGTGGGTCCCGCATCCGTACACTCGGGGCAAATGCTCTGGGTCAAGGCCTTCCACATCGTGTTCGTGGCCAGCTGGTTTGCCGGCCTCTTCTATCTTCCCCGCATCTTCGTGAACCTCGCCATGGTGCCGCCCGGCTCCGAGGCCGAGAGGGCCCGGCTGCTGCTGATGGCGCGCAAGCTGCTGCGGTTCACGACGATGCTCGCGGTGCCGGCCCTCGCCCTCGGCCTGTGGTTGTGGCTGGGATACGGCATCGGGCGCGGCAGCGGCTGGCTGCACGCCAAACTGGCGGTTGTCCTGCTGACCATCGGTTATCACCACGGCTGCGCGGTGATGCTGCGCAAGTTCGAGTCAGGCGCCAGTCAGCGCGGGCATCGCTGGTTCCGCGTTTTCAACGAAGTGCCGGTGCTGTTCCTGGTGGCGGCCGTGATCCTGGTGGTGGTGAAGCCCTTTTGAGCGCGCACAAGACATCGGCCTGGCCGCTGGCCGGCGCTTACACGGCGCTGGTGGTCTACGCCAGCCTCTACCCCTTCTCCGGCTGGCGCGACCAGGAGATCGCGCCCTGGGAGTTCCTGTTCGCCGGCTGGCCCCGTTACTGGACCTGGTTCGACATCGGCGCCAACGTCGTGGGCTACATGCCGCTGGGCTTCCTGCTGGCCTTGAGCTTCCTGAGGCGCGGCAACGTGCGCCGGTTTGCCGGCCACCCGAATGTCGGCGCGGTGGCCGTGGCGGTGCTGGCCGGCGCCGCGCTGTCGCTGGCGATGGAGACGCTGCAGAACTACCTGCCCTCGCGCGTTGCCAGCAACGTCGATTTCGGGCTCAACGTGGCGGGCACCTTGCTGGGTGCGAGCGTCGCTGCCGGCCTGGAACTGGTGGGCGCCATCTCGCGCTGGAGCCGCTTCCGCGCGCGCTGGTTCATTCCGGAGTCGCGCGGTGCGCTGGTGCTGCTGGCGCTGTGGCCGTTCGCGTTGCTGTTCCCGGCGGCCGTGCCGCTGGGGCTGGGCCAGGTGCTGGAGCGGCTCGAAGCGGGCATCGCCGACTGGCTGCAGGACACGCCCTTCCTGGAATGGCTGCCGGTGCGGGACATCGAACTGCAGCCGCTGGTGCCCGCCGCCGAATTGCTGTGCGTCGCGCTCGGTGCCTTCATTCCCTGCCTGCTGGGGTACTGCATCCTGCGCACGGTGGGCCGGCGCGCGATCTTCGCCGTCGTCGCGCTTGCGGTGGGCATCGGCGTGACCGCGCTGTCCGCCGCCCTGAGCTGGGGACCTTCGCATGCCTGGGCCTGGCTCAGCGTGGCGGTGCGCATGGGCCTGGCCTTCGGCTTCGTGCTGTCGCTGCTGATGTTGCCGGTGCCGCGCCGCGGCTGTGCGGCGGTGCTGCTGCTGGCCCTGGTGGTGCACCTCAGCGTCCTGAACCAGGCGTCGGCCAGTGCGTATTTCACGGACACGCTGCAGGCCTGGGAGCAGGGCCGCTTCATCCGTTTTCACGGCCTGGCGCAGTGGCTCGGCTGGATCTGGCCTTACGTGGCGCTGGTTTATGTGCTGCTGCGGGTTTCCCGCCCGGAGGCCCCTCCTACAATCCCGCAATGACCGCGCCTTCGTCTCCCCAGTACTACGAACACCACGTCTTCTTCTGCCTCAACCAGCGCACCAATGGCGAGGCTTGCTGCGCGGACCACAACGCCCAGGCGGCGTTCGACCGCTGCAAGAAGCAGGTGAAGGCGCAGGGGCTCGCAGGCCCGGGCAAGGTGCGGGTGAACAAGGCCGGCTGCCTGGACCGCTGCCAGGGCGGCCCGATCGCCGTGGTCTACCCCGAAGGCACCTGGTACACCTATGTGGACGAGGCGGACATCGACGAGATCGTCGAATCGCACCTGAAGAACGGCAAAGTGGTCGAACGCCTGCTGACCCCGCCGCACCTCGGTCGCTGATGAACTCCCGCACCGAGAAGCTGGAGATCGCCGGCCCGGCGGGGCGGCTGCAGGCGCTGCGCGACCAGCCGGAAGGCCCGCCCGCCGGTACGGCGGTCATCGCCCATCCGCATCCGCTGTTCGGCGGGACCATGGACAACAAGGTGGTGCAGACGCTGGCCCGCGCCTTCGTGCAATGCGGCTGGACGGCGATCCGCTTCAACTTCCGCGGCGTCGGCGCCAGCGAGGGGCAGTTCGACGAGGGCCGCGGCGAGATGCAGGACCTGCTGGCCGCCGTGCGCGAGCTGGCAGGCGCCGGTCCGCTGGCGCTGGCGGGCTTTTCCTTCGGCTCCTTCGTCACCATCCAGGCCCTGCAGGAACTGTGGGGAGCCCGCGAAATCAGGCACATCGTGCTGGTGGGCACGGCCACGGCGCGCTTCGCGGTCCCGGCGCTGCCGCCCGAGGCGCACGAGCGCACCCTGGCCATCCACGGCGAAGTGGATGACACGGTGCCGCTTGCTTCGGTGCTCGACTGGGCCCGGCCGCAGACACTGCCGGTTACGGTCGTCCCCGGGGTCGAGCATTTCTTCCACGGACAATTGCCCCTTTTGAAGAGCCTGGTGGTCCGCCACCTGCGCGTACAGGGATGAAACCTGCCTGGATGAGGGCGCTGCTGGCGCCCTGGATCTTCCTTTTCTGCGCCGTGGCGGCGGCCCAGGTGCCGCAAGCCCCGCAGATCGCGGCCCGCCAGTTCCTGCTGCTGGACGTGACGGCCGACCAGGTGCTGGCCGCCAAGGACGCCGATGTCCAGGTCGAGCCCTCGTCGCTGACCAAGCTGATGACCGCCTACCTGGTCTACGACGCGCTGCGGTCCGGCAAGATCCGCCTGGACCAGAAGCTGCCGGTGAGCACGCGGGCCTGGAAGACCCCCGGTTCGCGCATGTTCATCGACCCCAAGATGCAGGTGCCGGTGGAGGACCTGATCAAGGGCATGGTGGTGCAGTCCGGCAACGACGCCACGGTCGCGCTGGCCGAAGGCGTGGGCGGGACGGTGGAGCACTTCGTCGAGCTGATGAACCAGCAGGCGAAGGCGCTGGGCATGAGCCACACCACCTTCAAGAACCCTGAGGGCCTGCCGGCGCCAGGCCACACCAGCACCGCGCGCGACCTGGGCGTCCTGGCCACCCGCCTGATCCAGGACTTCCCGCAGGACCTGCCGTACTACGCGATCAAGAAGTACCGCTACCAGGGCACGCCGACGGCCAACGACACCAACCGGAACACGCTGCTGTTCCGCGACCCGACGGTGGACGGGCTGATGACCGGCCATACCGATGCGGCGGGCTATTGCGTCATCGCCACGGCCAAGCGCGACTTCCCCAACCTGCAGGGCCGCCGGCTGCTGGCGATCGTGCTGGGCGCCACCAGCGACTCGGCGCGGGCGAACGAAACCCAGAAGCTGCTGAACTGGGGTTTCACGGCCTTCGAGGGCCTGAAGCTGTTCGGTGCCAACCAGGCGGTGCTGGAACCGCAAGTCTGGAAAGGCTCGGCCACGACGGTGAAGCTGGGCCAGCCGCAGCCGATCGTGCTGGCCGTGCCGGCCGGCAGCGGCAGCCGGATCAAGACCCAGGTGGCCCGCCCCGACCCGCTGGTCGCCCCGATCCAGAAGGGCCAGAAGGTCGCCACGCTGAAGATCCTCTCGGGCGAGCAGGTGCTGCGGGAGGTGCCGCTGGTGGCGCTGGAAACCGTGGAACAGGCGGGGATTTTCGGCCGGGCCTGGGACGCCATCCGCCTCTGGATCAAGTAGGCCGGCCCAGCCCCATATTTGCGGGTTTTCACCACCCGGGCTATACTCGCGGGCTTTCCCGCAATTTGGGGTGGGAAAGCTTTTCCGTTCTCGAACGGATTTCACGTAATTAACGGGACGTTTTTTTCAATGCCAACCATCAATCAACTGGTGCGTCAGGGCCGGGAGGTCGAGAAGACCAAATCCAAGAGCCCCGCGATGCAGAACAGCCCCCAGCGCCGTGGCGTGTGCACCCGCGTGTACACCACGACGCCGAAGAAGCCGAACTCCGCGCTGCGCAAGGTCGCCAAGGTGCGCCTGACCAACGGTTTCGAAGTCATCTCCTATATCGGCGGTGAAGGCCACAACCTGCAGGAACACTCCGTGGTGCTCGTGCGCGGCGGCCGTGTGAAGGACTTGCCCGGTGTGCGTTACCACATCGTCCGCGGTTCCCTGGACCTGCAAGGCGTGAAGGATCGCAAGCAGTCCCGCTCCAAGTACGGCGCGAAGCGCCCGAAGAAGGCCTAAGGGCCTGGCCCGCAAGAGGGCGTAATCAGTCTGTCGTTTGTCGGTGCTCGAATCGCCAGGCAGGCGAATCAAGCGTAGTGACCCAGTTCCGGGTCGAGTAAGTGGGATGTCCTTGATGGCTCCCGCGGCCCCCGCAAGGGCAGGCCAACTGAAGCAAAGAGTAGAGGTTAGAAATGCCACGTCGTCGCGAAGTCCCCAAGCGTGAAATCCTGCCGGATCCCAAGTACGGCAATGTCGAGCTCGCCAAGTTCATGAACGTCATCATGCAAGGCGGCAAGAAGGCGGTTGCCGAGCGCATCGTTTACGGTGCCCTCGAGCAGATCGAGAAGAAGAACCCCGGCCGTGACCCGCTGGAAGCCTTCACCATGGCGATCAACAACATCAAGCCCATGGTCGAAGTGAAGTCCCGCCGCGTCGGCGGTGCGAACTACCAGGTTCCGGTCGAAGTGCGCCCGGTGCGCCGCCTGGCGCTGTCGATGCGCTGGCTCAAGGAAGCCGCCAAGAAGCGCGGCGAGAAGTCCATGGCCCTGCGCCTGGCGAACGAGCTCATGGAAGCCACGGAAGGCCGTGGCGGCGCCATGAAGAAGCGTGACGAAGTGCACCGCATGGCCGAGGCCAACAAGGCCTTCAGCCACTTCCGCTTCTAAAGATCGTCCCCATCTAGCGGTGCGGGCCCGCCACGAGCGGGCCTGTGCCCATTTACAGAAAGACTCATCATGGCCCGCAAAACGCCCATCGAGCGCTACCGCAACATCGGTATCAGCGCGCACATCGACGCCGGCAAGACCACCACGACCGAGCGCATCCTGTTCTACACGGGTGTGAACCACAAGATCGGCGAAGTGCACGATGGCGCCGCCACCATGGACTGGATGGAGCAGGAGCAGGAGCGCGGCATCACGATCACGTCGGCTGCCACCACCTGCTTCTGGAAGGGCATGGACATGTCCTTCCCCGAGCACCGCATCAACATCATCGACACCCCCGGCCACGTGGACTTCACCATCGAGGTGGAGCGTTCCATGCGCGTGCTGGATGGCGCCTGCATGGTGTACTGCGCCGTGGGCGGCGTGCAGCCGCAGTCGGAAACCGTCTGGCGCCAGGCCAACAAGTACAAGGTGCCCCGCCTCGCGTTCGTCAACAAGATGGACCGCACCGGCGCGAACTTCTACAAGGTCTACGAGCAGATGAAGGTCCGCCTGAAGGCGAACCCGGTGCCCATCGTGATCCCGATCGGCGCCGAGGAAAACTTCACCGGCGTGGTCGACCTGCGCAAGATGAAGGCCATCATCTGGGACGAAGCCTCCCAGGGCATGAAGTTCAACTTCGAAGACATCCCGGCCGACCTGGTGGAAACCGCCAAGGAATGGCGCGAGAAGATGGTCGAGGCCGCTGCCGAAGCGAACGACGACCTGATGAACAAGTACCTGGAAGAAGGCGACCTCACGGAAGAGGAAATCACCTTCGGTCTGCGTACGCGCACGATCGCCGGCGAGATCCAGCCGATGCTGTGCGGCACCGCCTTCAAGAACAAGGGCGTGCAGCGCATGCTCGACGCCGTCATCGAACTGATGCCTTCCCCGGTGGACATTCCCCCCGTCAAGGGCACGGACGAAGACGAGCAGCCGACCACCCGCAAGGCCGACGACAGCGAGAAGTTCTCGGCGCTGGCGTTCAAGCTGATGACCGACCCGTTCGTGGGCCAGCTGACCTTCGTGCGCGTGTACTCGGGCGTGCTGTCCAAGGGCGACAGCGTGTTCAACCCGATTCGCGGCAAGAAGGAGCGCATCGGCCGGATCGTGCAGATGCACGCCAACAACCGCATGGAAGTCGACGAGATCCGCGCCGGCGACATCGCCGCCTGCGTGGGCCTGAAGGACGTCACGACCGGTGAAACCCTGTGCGACCCGGCGTCCATCGTCATGCTCGAACGCATGGTGTTCCCGGAGCCGGTGATTGCGCAGGCCGTCGAGCCGAAGACCAAGGTCGACCAGGAGAAGATGGGCATTGCCCTGAACCGCCTGGCCGCCGAAGACCCGTCGTTCCGCGTCCGCACCGACGAAGAGTCGGGCCAGACCATCATCGCCGGAATGGGCGAGCTGCACCTGGAAATCATCGTCGACCGCATGAAGCGCGAGTTCGGCGTGGAAGCCAACGTGGGCAAGCCGCAGGTGGCCTACCGCGAAACCATCCGCCGCGTCGTCGAGGACGCGGAAGGCAAGTTCGTGCGCCAGTCGGGCGGCAAGGGCCAGTACGGCCACGTCGTGCTCAAGCTCGAGCCGAACGAGGTGGGCAAGGGCATCCAGTTCGTCGACGCCATCAAGGGCGGTGTGGTGCCGCGCGAATTCATTCCCGCGGTGGAAAAGGGCATCAACGAAGCCGTGACGCAAGGCGTGCTGGCCGGCTACCCGGTGGTGGACGTGAAGGTCACGCTGCACTTCGGCTCCTACCACGACGTCGACTCGAACGAACTGGCGTTCAAGATGGCCGCCATCTTCGGCTTCAAGGAAGGCGCCAAGAAGGCCCAGCCGGTGATCCTCGAGCCGATGATGTCGGTGGAAGTCGAGACGCCGGAAGACTACGCCGGCAACGTGATGGGCGACCTGTCGTCCCGCCGCGGCATGGTGCAGGGCATGGACGACATGCCCGGCGGCGGCAAGGTCATCAAGGCCGAAGTCCCGCTGGCTGAAATGTTCGGCTACTCCACGACGCTGCGCTCGATGTCGCAAGGCCGTGCGACGTACACGATGGAGTTCAAGCACTACAGCGAAGCTCCGAAGAACGTCGCCGAGGCCATCATCACGGCTCGGACGAAGTAACGACTTGGGGTCAGACCAGGAAGCGAAGCGACTGCTCTGACCTCACTGGCTGGAAGCTAGTCAGTTAGTCGTCTGCGATCCGACCCCCTGTGCTGCCCGTGGCGCAGGACCCAGGAGCCGGGTGCAGACGTAAAACCCCATCACGGGCATTGCTCTTTATCGGAGATTATTGAATGGCAAAAGGCAAATTCGAGCGGACCAAGCCGCACGTCAACGTCGGCACGATCGGCCACGTGGACCACGGCAAGACGACCCTGACGGCGGCGATCACGACCGTGCTGTCGACCAAGTTCGGCGGCGAAGCCAAGGCCTACGACCAGATCGACGCGGCGCCCGAAGAAAAGGCGCGCGGCATCACGATCAACACCGCGCACGTCGAGTACGAGACGCAGAACCGTCACTACGCGCACGTGGACTGCCCCGGCCACGCCGACTACGTGAAGAACATGATCACCGGTGCCGCCCAGATGGACGGCGCCATCCTGGTGGTGTCGGCCGCTGACGGCCCGATGCCCCAGACGCGCGAGCACATCCTGCTGGCGCGCCAGGTGGGCGTGCCCTACATCATCGTGTTCATGAACAAGTGCGACATGGTGGACGACGCGGAACTGCTGGAACTGGTCGAAATGGAAGTGCGCGAACTGCT